>CAINCZ010000157.1 GCA_903847195.1 uncultured Acidobacteriota bacterium
GCCGCCCGAGGGGCCGCCGGTCTGCACGGCCTTGATGGCGCGGCCCGGAGTGCAGCCGCCTTCGCCAATGTCGTAAATAAAGGTCTTGAGGGGACTGCCAAGCGGCATCTCGACCAGTCCGGTGCTATGCACCTTGCCGACGAGCGAAAAGACCTTGGTGCCGGAACTCTTGGCGCTGCCGGTGTCGCTGAACCATGCCGGTCCTCGGCTGACGATGGGCACGATGTTGTACCAGGTCTCGACGTTGTTGATGTTGGTCGGCTTGCCCCACAGGCCTTTCTGCGCGGGGAAGGGCGGACGCGGACGCGGGCGTCCGGCCAGGTCTTCCAGCGAGGCGATCAGCGCGGTCTCTTCGCCGCAGACGAACGCCCCCGCGCCTTCGACGACTTCGAGATTGAACTTGAAGCCGCGGCCGAGAATGTTCTCGCCCAGCAGTCCGTACTCGCGGGCCTGATCGATGGCCCGGTGAACGCGGTGCACCGCGAGAGGATATTCAGCGCGGACGTAGATGATGCCCTGCGCGGCGCCCATGACGTAGCCGCCGATAATCATGCCCTCGATCAGCGCATGCGGATCGCCCTCGATCTCGTTGCGGTTCATGTAGGCGCCGGGGTCGCCCTCGTCGGCGTTGCAGATGATGTACTTCTCGTCGGACTTGGCCTTGGCGAGGAAGTCCCACTTGTTGCCGGTCAGGAAGCCGGCACCGCCGCGCCCGCGCAGTTTGGCGGCCTTGATGTGCTCGATGATGCTCTCCGGGCGCCCGTCAATCAGCACCTTGTAGAGCGCCTGGTAGCCGCCGATGCCGATGTACTCTTCAATGTCCTCGGGATTGATCAGGCCGCAGTTGCGCAGAACGATCTTCTTCTGGCCCTTGAAGAAAGGCACCTCGCTCCAGAGCGGCACCTCCGGGTATCCGTGGCCGTACTTGATCGTGGAGGTGATGTGGTCCCACTCCTCAAGCTTGCAGTAGACGAGATCGGGGGTCAGGTTGCCGCTCTGCAAGTCGTGCAGGATGCGCGCCACGTCGTTGGTCTGCACGCGCCGCAGCACGAGCAAGGGCTGGCCGGGAATGCGCACGTTGACGAGCGGCTCCTGGTAGCAGGCGCCGAAACAGCCGACGCTGGCTAGATGCACGTCCATTCCGCTGCGGGCGATCAGGTCGCCGAAGGCGTGATACACGCCCTCGGCTCCGTTGCCGCGCCCGCAGGTTCCCATGCCGATGGCCACCCGCGGTACCGACGGCGTCAGCTTGGTCAGGCCCGCTTCGCGGACGGCGTTGAAAGCGCCGAAGTCTTGAATTGGAGGCATTACTTAGTCTCCCGTTCCAGCTGTCTGAGCTGCCGCTGGAGCGTGTGCTCGTTCACATGGCCGCAGATGTTGTGGTTGACTTCCACGACGGGAGCCAGCGCGCACTGCCCGAAGCAGGCGACGGTGCGCACGGTGAACTTCTGGTCGGCGGTGGTGAGCGCCATCTTGTCGGCGCCGTCGGTGCCGCTCAGGTCGTCCTGCCCGCCCAATCCCAGCTCCAGCATCAGGCTCTCCAGCAGCTCGCGCGATCCGCGCGTGTGGCAGGCGGTGCCACGGCAGATGCAGATCGTGTTGTCCCCTTGGGGCTGCAGGTTGAAGAGCGAATAAAACGTGGCGACACTGAAGACCTGCGATGCGGGGATGCAGGCTTTGGCGGCGACGTAGCGCAAAGTCTCAGCGGGGAGATAGTTTCGCGGATTGCGGTTTTGTACCGCCTGCAGTATGCCCAGCAGTCTGCCGGGACGGTTGCTCTGGTTGGCGATCACCTGGTCGATGAACGCCCGTTCGTTGGCGTCGGGTCCCTCCCTTTGGGCAGTGTGCACGGCTCACCACCTTTCCCACGTGATACTCGAGGGGCGCCCACTAAATCACTCGTCGGGTACACTTCTCCGTGATGGCGGCGATAGCCGAGCGTGACCGCACGCGTGATGAAACGTGATAATTGTCATACTAATTCGTGACTCGCGACGCTTGGTGCTTTGTTTTCTGCACCTTGCGCGGGTTGTTGTCGGACAGAAAAGTGAGGGCGGCAGTTGTGCCTGTTTGGGACTGGCGGCCCGAGGCGGTCGAATTCGTGGCGAGCCGCCTCAGGCCCAGCTTGGCACCGTTAGCTGAACACGCCGCCATTATCAATAATAAGGAACTGGCCCGTCACCGCGTCGCTGTCGGCTGACGCCAGATAGACGAGCGTTCCCGTCAGTTCCTTGGGGTAAACAGGCTGCTTGATGGAGCGGCGGCCCAGCACCGACTCGCGGTATCCGGGGCGCACGCGAAATGCTTCTTCCACGGCAGCGTTCATAATCTGGCCCAGGCCAAGAGTGTTCACGCGGATTCCATCCGGGCCAAGCTCGCGCGCCAGCGCCCGCGTCATCGCCTGCATGGCGCCCTTGCTGGTGACGTAATGGAGCCGGTTGGGCAAACCTTCCAGAGCGGTGACGGAACCGAGGTTGATGATCTTGCCGTACTTCTGCGCCCGCATGATGGGCGCCGCCGCCTTGGCGCACAGAAAGGGACCACGCACGTTGACGCGCATCATCTCGTCCCAGGCTTCGACCGTCATTTGTTCCAGCGGCACGGGCGGCACGTTGGCGCCGACGGCGGCGTTGGATACCAGGATGTCGAGGCGCCCGAAGCGCTCGACCGCGCGGGCCATCATTTCTTTTACCGACGGCTCTTCGCCGACATCAACGTGCAGGGCGAGCGCCGTGCCGCCTGCCGCTTGTATCTCTTCTGCCACCGGGCTGCAGTCGCGGCGCGCGGCCACCACCACCGACGCGCCCTCTGCCGCCAACGCCTTCGCGAATACCACGCCGATTGACGCCTTGGGGCCATGCGCGGCCCCTGTAACGACTGCTACCCGCCCCGCTAAACGCTGCATTCAAACTCCCCTTGTTAACCTACATCTCAGCTGTGGAACCGACTCGGTCTATGGTTTTCCGGTCAGTCCCAGAAGGCTGGCCGGGGTAGTGCTGGCGATCATGCGAAACTCTTCCGCCGACACCGCGTCGCGCACGAAGCCGACGCGATTGGGATCGCCCACTGGATAGTCGGAGCCGAGAAGAACGCGGTCGGCGCCTACGATCTTGATCAGCGCGCGCAACGTATCCGGCGAGTAAACGCAACTGTCGTAATACATATGGCGCAGGTACTCGCTGGGCTTCTTGGTGATGTTCGCCATGCTGTCAGGCATGTTGTAGACGTTGCGGTCGAAGCGGCCCATGTAGTGAGGCATCATGCCGCCGCCGTGGCTAATGACCACCTTGACGCCGGGATGCCGCTCGAGCACGCCTTCATAAATGAGCGACGCCATCACCTTGGCCTCTTCGATGGGCTGGCCGAGCGAGTTCCACATGCGAAACTTCTGGAACCACAGGTCGGTGGTGCCCTCGGGATGGATCATCGCCGTCAGGTTGCGCCGGTGAATCTCGGCCCACAACTCGCTGAAGACCGGTTCGCCCATGTAGGCGCCCTTAACGCTGGAGGGCAACTGCACGGCCTGCATCTTGAGTTGTGAGACCGAGCGCTCAAACTCGCGCATCGCCAGCTTCATGTCCTGCAGCGGCAGTATAAAGGTGCCCACGAAACGTCGCGGATACATCGACACCCACGAGGCCACCGTGTCATTGACCCGGCGGCAGAGTTCCAGGTCGAGTTCCGGTGGCGCCCATGAGCTGTTCTGCTGCACGGTGGAGATGGTGAGCACGTTGACGTCGATGCCGGCGCGGTCCATGTCGTCCACCTGGGCATCGGGGGTGAGCAGCGCGCGGTCGAGCGCGCTGCGGTTTCCGCCCGGCAGCGGCCGGGCGCCAAAACCAGTGAGCACCGTCTTGCCGGCGCACTCCTTGCGGACCTCCAGATCGTTGACGTGAACATGGAAATCAATGATCGGAACAGGACGATCGGTTCGATTTTCGCTTGTCGACATTCTCCGCCTCCATAATTTGCGCCCCGCGGCGGCGATTGAGAGCAGTGCAACGGGTGGTCAGGGGGCAGGAACAGCCATTAGAGCCATGCACCCCGCGAAGACTAGGACCGCGATGCCGCGGAAGCATCTTTCCAGCTCAAAGCGTGGCGATGATAGCAGCGGCTGGGGCGGGGGCGCTAGGAGAAAACAGGATTAGCCTGGTGGGGGAAACCGCCGGTCAGAAGGTCATCATCACTTCATCGCAGCAAGCCGTCTGGAGCGAAATTCGCCCTCGGCTTGTGATAGCTTGCTGAGGATGATCGAAACGATCTTTTTCGATGTGGGTGGCACCCTTTTGCACCCCGACATGGACTGGCTGTTGCAGCCGCTGCTGGTACGCTGCAAGCCGACGCCCGAACAGCTGGCTGAGGCCGACCGGGCTTCCAAGCATTCGATTCCACCGGGCGGCGCACTTTCCGCCCCAGGCGCTCGCACTAATAAAGGACACTGGCAGTTTTTTTTCGAGAGCCTGCTGGCGCAACTCGATGGCTGCGGCGATCTGCTCACGGAACTGGTGGCGCGTGCTGGCGACTCCTCTTATTGGTCGCTGCTTGATCCGGCGGCGGTTGAAACGCTCGGCCGCCTGAGCCACGACTACCGCCTTGCCGTCATCAGCAACGCCGACGGAAGCATAGGCCGTGTGCTGGAAACCGCCGGCATCCGAGAATTTTTTGCGCAGGTGACCGACTCCGGGCGCATTGGGTGCGAGAAGCCGAATCCCCGCATATTTGAGGCTGCGTTGGCTGCCATGAAAGCCGAGGCTTCGGCCAGCCTTTACGTCGGTGACATCTACGGCGTCGATTACTGCGGGGCAACAGCGGCCGGTATGCAGGCCGTATTGCTTGACCCGGCCGGGTTTTACCGGGATTGGCCCGCCCCGGCCATCGGCTCGCTGGCCGAGCTTCCGGGCTGGATTAAGGCGCGCCTGCAGGCGGAAACCCGGTCTGAAATGGGCCTTGGCCAGCCGCCGCGGCGCGCAGCTTTTCCCGGAGTTTCGGGTTAATGAGCCGAATGAATCAGGGGTCCGATGGACAGGTGTGCAATAACCGTGTGAGCCTCCTGTATAATCAGTTTTTCTCCAATGGGTTGGTTGAGGACGTGGCTATTCCTACGTGTGCGAAACAAAATTGCGTGGCGGAAGCGTGCGGGCATGTGCGCCGAAGTAAGGTGCTGGCACTTCTGCTGTTGCTGATCTTGGTGACGACCTCGATGGGCCTTTGGGCTCAAACGGGCGGTCCCAAGGTTATCGCTGAAATCGTTCCCCACGGGAACCGCCGCATCCCGCGGGAGACCATCGTAGCCCGCATGTTCAGCAAGCCGGGCGACGTTTACGACGAAGCCGCGCTCGACCGCGACTTCAACTCCCTTTGGAATACCGGCTATTTCGATGACCTGCGTTTCGAGCGGGAAGAGTCCACGAAGGGCTGGATCATTCACGTCTACGTGAAGGAAAAGCCGACCATCCGTGAGATTCGTTACGAAGGCTTGAGCGCCGTCTCGCAGTCCGATGTGCTCGATCGATTCAAGGAGCGCAAGGTCGGACTATCGCAGGAGTCGCAATACGATCCCACCAAGGTCAAGAAGGCCGAGGTGGTGTTGAAGGAGCTGCTGGCTGAGCATGGCCGCCAGTTTGCGACCGTCCGTACCGAGATACGCCCGATCCCGCCAGCTTCGGTGGGCGTCAGCTTCGTGGTCAAGGAAGGCCCGAAGGTCAAAGTCGGCAATATCAACTTTGAAGGCAATAAACATCTGGGCCGCCGCTATCTGCGCGCTTCCATGCGCAACCTGCGTCCGCTCGGCGTTCCACGCTCGATCTTCCTGGAAAATCTCATCAGTAAGACTTACGACGCCACCAAGCTCAACGAAGATACCGAGCGCGTGCGCGACGCCTTCCAGCAGAAGGGCTATTTCAAGGCGCAGGTGCGCGATGCGCGCACCAAGATGCGCGACACCCAGAGCTGGTTCCACATGCCGTTCACGAAAAAGAGCGGGCCGGGCAAAGCCGTGGATATTACGCTGCCCGTTGAGGAAGGCGAAAAGTACCGGCTGGCCAAGATCACCTTCGCCGGCAACAAGGCCGTAGCCAATACCTCTTTGCTGCGGGCTCAGTTTGCGATGAAAGATGGCGAACTCTTCAATACGGCAATGGTTCGCAAAGGGTTGGAAAACCTGCGCAAAGTGTACGGCGAGGGCGGCTACATCAATTTTACCCCGGTGCCCGACACCAAGATCGACGACCAGAAGCACCTGATCACGCTCAACATCGATCTCGATGAGGGCAAGCCGTTTTTTGTGCGGCGCATCGAGTTCCAGGGCAATACCACCACCCGTGACAGGGTGATCCGTCGCGAACTAGCGGTCGAAGAGGGCCAGGTTTATAACACCCGTATGTGGGATATGAGCCTGCTGCGCCTCAACCAACTCAACTACTTCGAGGCCCTCAAGCCTGAGGACGCCACCGACCGCAAGCTCAACGAGCAGGACGGCACCGTCGATTTGACGTTGAAGGTGAAGGAAAAGGGCAAGAACTCGATCGGCGTCTCGGGCGGCGTCAGCGGCTCGGAAGGTCCGTTCGTCGGCCTGAACTACTCCACCAACAATTTGTTCGGTCTGGGCGAAACGCTCAGTGTTGGCGCCAACATCGGCAACCTGCAGCGCAGCCTCCAGCTTGGTTTTACCGAGCCATACGCGTTCAACCGTCCGTTGCAGCTCGGCTTCACTGTGTTCTTCAGCAAGTACAACTACAACGAAGCCAAGCAATACTCGGTGGCCTATAACCAGAGCCTGAACCTGTCGCAGGGACAGCTGAATCTGTTGCAGAACTTCACGCAGTCGAGCACGGGCTTTACCGTATCGGCTACCTATCCGATGCGCCGCTCCTTCAAGCGCCTGGGCATCACTTATTCGTTCGACAACACCTCGATCCAGACCTTCAGCACGGCCTCAGAGCAGTACTTCAGCCTGCTGTCGTTCCGGTCGATCTCGGGTCCCAACGCGCTGAGCGGCATTCGCACCAGCAAGATCGTCCCCAATTTCAGCTCCAATACGATCGACTACCCGATGCGTCCCCACAAGGGACAGAGCTTCTATATGGCGGCGGAACTTGCGGGTATCGGCGGGAACGTGCGGTCGATCCGCCCCATTCTCGAGTACAAGCGTTTTCAGCCGATGAAGATACTGAAGCCGCTGTCGCAGAAGGACGCGGGCAACGGCAAGCAGACGCTCGGCGTCCGGCTGCAGAGCTCGTTCATCACCGGCTATGGTGGGCTGTCGGCCCCGCCGTTCCAGCGCTTCTTCATGGGCGGCGATACCGACCTGCGCGGTTTCGATACGCGCTCGATCACCCCGTACACGTTCATCACGACGACTTCCAATGTGAACCTGCTGACGCCGTCCAATGCGCAGGTGCTGGTGGACCCGGGCAATCCGCAACGCGGGTACGTCACCGTTCCGCTGGCGGTTCAACAGTTGGTCTTTACGGGCGGGGACGCCAGCATGGTGGCGAATATCGAGTATCGTATTCCCATCGCGGGTCCGGTATCGTTGGCGATCTTCAACGATTTCGGCTACGACGTGGTGCTGCGCAACTCGCAGCTGCGTTTGAGCCAGACGCAGATCAGCACCTTGAATCAGACTCCGTTCTTCTGCCCCACCCAGCAGCTGCCGCTTAACTCCTGTAACAGCGTTTTTCTCGGGAGCCTGGGCCGGACGATCAGTTCACAGCTGAACGTGGTTCCGGGAACGAATTGGCAGCCGCGCGACTCTACCGGTCTGGAGTTGCAGGTCATGATGCCGATCATCAACGCGCCTTTCCGCATTTACTATGCGTACAATCCGTTGCGCGTCGACCGTACCGTGACCACGCCTTACCCGTTCTCACGGTCACTGTTCCCGGCCGGCGACCTGGGTACGTACACTTGGATACAGACCAAGAACGCGCTGGCTCCGACCTATCGGATTCGCGAGCCGCTTAAGACGTTCCGCTTTACCGTGAGCACGACGTTCTAGATTGTTGCGAGTTTGTTCGACCAATTGGGCGGGCAGTATGAATTGACCCGCCCAGCGCCGGGTTCTATAATTGCGCTTCAGCGACTCTCTGCTGCTGTTCTGCCGGGGGGTGTCCTGTCCGCGAGATTTGTGAATTTTTGAAGAGCTTTCGAGGAGTTAAGGAACCAATGACACGTAAGCTGGCCCTTGCAATCCTGTTGCTGTTTGCCCTCAGCCTCGCGGTCTGCGCCCAAACCCCGGCTGCGGCCGCCCCTGCCAATGGCGTCATCAAGATCGGCATCATCAACATTCAGGGAGCCATCCTGGCTACCAACGAAGGTCAGCGCGACTTCCAGACGCTGGAGAAGAAGTTCGAGCAGAAGCGCAACGAGCTGCAGAAGGCGAACGTCGACATCGAGGATCTGACCAAGAAGCTCCAGACCCAAGGCGACAAGCTGAATGACCAGGCGCGTGGCGAGCTGGCCCGGGACCTTGAGGCCAAGCGCAAACTGTTCCAGCGGACCTATGAAGATGCGCAGGCCGATTGGAACACCCAGCAGAACGACGTTGTGAACCGCATCGGCAGCAAGCTGCTGCAGGTCATGGACAAGTTTGCCGGCGACAACGGCTTCTCGATCATCCTGAACAGCGCGGCCACCGGCGAAGGCATTCCCACGGTCCTCTGGAACAGCCCGGCCACTGACATCACCAAGGCCGTAGTTGACGCGTACAACGCGCAGTCCGGCATAGCCGCTCCCGCTGCTTCGGCTACGGCTCCGGCAGCGCCGAAGGCGGCTGCTCCCAGGCCTGCGGCTCCGGCCCCGGCCAAGAAGCCCTAGTTTCTCATCGGATACAAGCGAAGCCGCTCTCCGGCGATGGCTGGAAAGCGGCTTTGTGCTGCCTGAAAGGCGGGAACCAGGCGTGCCAGCTGAGATCTTCCCACGGCGGGAATCTTCATAGGCTCTGTGGAAAAGCTTGTGGAAGATGCGCCCCCGACTTTTGCAATCAATCTGATTTCAGCGACTTAGATCGGTTTGTTGCATTTCTGTTGCAGCCTGTAAGCCCCTGATAAGAATACGCCTTCTCGGTTTGTCGAGAATGTGATGCAGTTCGGGCCGCCGCTGCGGCCCTGCCCGGCAGGAAAGTTGAGATTTGCACATTTTTGTCATACGGCCTAGAGCAAGCAAGTCGCCAAAACCGCGCTGTCGATCTTGTTCTGACGAGTTTTGTTGTTCTATTCCCGATTTGGTCGGCAGCGTGGTGGCACCGCGCGCGGAAGGGCCAAAGAGCGGCCTTTAGGGCTGGAGGGACACTTTCGATGTCTCGCCCAGCCATGCTGCTGCCGTGTGAAGCTTCCCGCGCGCTGCGGGAGCGTTGGAAGATGTTCCACACCGTTGCCTGTTAGAATCGAAAGTAGCCTCGAAAGTCTCCCTATGGACCGTGCCTTCATTCGCAATTTCGCCATCATTGCCCATATCGATCATGGGAAGACGACGCTTTCCGACCGTTTGTTGGAACTGACCGGTTCGCTCACGGCGCGCGAAATGGCAGGCCAGGAGCAGGTGCTCGACGCCATGGACCTCGAGCGTGAGCGCGGTATCACCATCAAGGCCCATGCCGTCCGCATGATGTACAAGGCTCGCGACGGGCAGTTGTACCAGTTGAACCTGATCGACACCCCGGGCCACGTAGATTTCAGCTACGAGGTGTCGCGCTCGCTGGCTTCCTGCGAGGGTGCGTTGCTGGTCGTGGACGCCACCCAGGGCGTCGAGGCTCAGACCCTGGCGAACAGCTATCTGGCCATCAACCACGGGCTCGAGATCATCCCTGTTATCAACAAGGTGGACTTGCAGAGCGCCGACGTGGAGCGCACCCGCGAAATGATCGAAGGTGCCGTCGGCCTGGACGCTTCCGACGCCCTTCTCATCAGCGCCAAGACCGGCCTCGGCGTGCCGGACGTGCTCGAGGCCATTGTGCGGCGCATACCGCCACCCAAGGGCGAGCCCGAAAAACCTCTGCAGGCGCTGGTTTTCGATTCGTGGTTTGACTCTTACCGTGGGGTCGTCGTGTTGACCCGCGTATTTGAGGGCACCATTCGCAAGGGCACAAAGATGCGCTTCATGTCCAACGGTAAGGTCTACCAGGTGGAAGCGCTCGGCGTGCAGTCGCCGAAGCCTCTCGAAGTGGAAACGCTGGAAGCCGGCGAGGTCGGCTTCCTGACGGCGACCATCAAGACCGTGGCTGATTCCAAGATCGGCGATACCATCACGGACGACGACCGGCCTGCGGCCGAAGCGCTGCCGGGCTTTGAAGAAATCAAGCCGATGGTGTTTGCCGGCCTGTACACCGTCGATGCCCACGAGCACACGCTGCTGCGCGACGCGCTCGAGAAGCTGCGTTTGAACGACTCATCGTTTTTTTACGAGCCCGAGTCCTCGGTGGCGCTCGGCTTCGGTTTCCGCTGCGGCTTCCTCGGCTTGCTCCACATGGACATCGTGCAGGAGCGACTGGAGCGCGAGTTCGACATCGACCTGATTACCACCGCGCCCAGCGTACGCTTTAAAGTCACACGCGCCGACGGCACGGTCGAGGAGGTCGATAATCCATCCAGGTGGCCGCCCAAGGGTGAGATTTTCAAGATCGAAGAGCCGGTGATCATGGCCACCATCATCACCAAGGAAGAGTTCGTCGGGGCTATTTTCAAGCTGGTTGAGGAGCGGCGCGGCAAGCAGAAGAATTTTGAGTACCTGAGCGGCTCGCGCGTTGTGCTTACCTATGAGCTGCCGCTGAGCGAGATCGTCCTCGACTTCTACGACAAGCTGAAGTCGGTCTCCAAGGGCTACGCCTCGCTCGACTACCACTTCTGCGGATTCTGGGAATCGGCGATGGAGAAGCTCGACATCCTCGTGGCCGGCGATGCCGTCGATGCGCTGTCCATCATCGTGCACCGCGATGTTGCCTACCAGCGCGGCCGTGCGCTGGTCTCCAAGATGCGCGAACTGATTCCGCGCCAGATGTTCGAAGTGGCCATACAGGCGGCCATCGGGGCCAAGGTCATCGCTCGCGAAACCGTCGGCGCCATCCGCAAGAACGTGATCGCCAAGTGCTACGGCGGCGATATTTCGCGCAAGCGCAAGCTGCTGGAGAAGCAGAAGGCAGGCAAGAAGCGCATGAAGCGCATCGGCAAGGTGGACATTCCGCAGGAAGCCTTCCTCGCCGTGTTACGCGTGGGCGAAGACTAGGCTCCTTCTCCGCATATTTCTAACCGGCGCGGCCCAGCAGCCGCGCCGGTTCACTTGAAGCTTCGGCAGTCTCACGCGAAACCGCGCCTGCCTGCCCATAATCTGCGTGCCGTCCATCGACGTCGGCCCAACCTTCAGCAGGAATGATTCGTTGTCGGTGCAGGCCGAGGCGTTGTGCCGAAACGCGGCGGGAAGCGCAAGGCGGTTCGCTACAATTAGTAAGTCATGCTCATACTTGCTTCGGCCTCGCCACGTCGTCAGGAACTACTGCGCAACGCCCGCATCGTTTACAAGGTCTCTCCGGCCGACATCCCGGAGCAGTACAACGCCGGCGAACAGCCGCGCGCGTTTGCGGAACGGTTGGCGCGTGAAAAGGCCGAGCACATCTTCACCCGCATGCGGCCCGCGCCGGACCACCTCGTGCTCGGGGCCGACACTGTGGTGATCGTGGACGGCGAGGTGCTCGGCAAGCCCGCCGACGAAGCGGATGCGGCGCGCATGTTGCGCCAGTTGAGCGGACGACGCCACGAGGTCACTACCGGCGTATGTCTGATTGGCCGGTCGATCGGTGCTGACGGTGATGATGTGGCTCCCTTCATCGAGGTACGTTCGGAGACGACGCTGGTCACCTTCCGGCCGATTACGGACGAAGAAATTGAAGACTATATCGCCACCGGCGAGCCGATGGACAAAGCCGGGGCTTACGCGATTCAAGGTGTGGCATCGCGCTGGATTCCGCACGTCGAAGGCTGCTACACCAACGTGGTAGGACTGCCGGTGCCTCTCGTCTGCCGCATGCTGCGCGACCGCGGGCTGCTGTAGCAGCAGTTTCCGGTGGGCAGACGCTCCAGCCGGACCGCTGAGGCGGCCCATGATTCTGCCCCGTGGCACCGCCCGGTCAGCTATGATTTAGGTCTACTTATGGATAAGGTCCTGTCTTTTGTCGAAGCGCGCCGCGTGGTGGAAGAAAAGGCGCGCACCATCCGGCCGCATGCAACCGAGGTGCTGGCGCTGGCCGAAACTGCTGGCCGCGTGCTGGCCGAGTCCGTGTTGGCCGACCGCGATTTTCCCCCGTTTCCGCGTTCCACACGTGATGGTTTTGCCGTCCGCGCCGCCGATGTTGCCACCGTCCCCGCACGTCTGCGCCGGGTGGGTGAGATACGCGCAGGCGCTGCCCCGGTTGAAATCAACCCCGGCGAATGCGTCGAGATTATGACGGGCGCGCCCGTCCCTGCCAGTGCCGATGCTGTGGTGATGGTGGAGTACACGCGGCTGACGGGCGACCAGGTGGAGGTGCTGCAAACGGTCGCTTCGGGAGAGAATCTGGTGCCGCGCGGAGCCGAGGTAGGCGCCGGAGTGGAACTCCTTGGCACCGGTACGTTCATGAGCCATCAGGCCATTGCGATGGCGGCCAGCGCCGGGTACGCGCAGCTGCGCGTCTTCGTAAGGCCCACGGTGGCCGTGCTGGCGACCGGCGATGAATTGGTGGATGTTTCCCAGGCGCCCGGTCCCAACCAGATTCGCAATTCAAACAGCTACTCAGTGGCGGCGCAGGTGACCGCTGCAGGCGGAGCCGCCGTGGTGCTGCCGGTGGCGAATGATGATCTGCCGGCGCTGCGAGAGTTGATCCGGCAGGGCCTGCAGGCCGACATGCTGCTGCTTACGGGTGGCGTTTCGATGGGCAAGTACGACCTGGTGGAGCAGGTGCTGGCCGAATTCAAGGCCGAGTTCTACTTCACCGGCGCGCAGATTCAGCCCGGCAAGCCCATCGTCTGCGGTTGCTGCCCGGCGCCACCGGATGAAAGCGGCAAGCCGAAATGGCCCAAGTACTTCTTTGCTTTGCCGGGGAACCCGATTTCTACCATGGTCACCTTCGAACTGTTTGCCCGACCGCTGGTGGAGGCATTGGCCGGTCGCTCGCCGCGTCCTCTCTTGTTCCTTCAGGCGCGCCTCAAAGGACAGTTCCGCACCAAGACCGGCCTCACGCGCTTTCTGCCGGCGCGGCTTACCGGCGAATTTGAGCGCTGCGAGGTGGAACCGGTGCGTTGGCAGGGGTCAGGCGACCTGCGGTCAGCAACGCTGGCCAACGCCTATTTGGTGGTGCCTCCGGATCGAGAAGTGATCGCCGACGGTGAACTGGTAAGCGTGCTGCCGCAAATATAGCGGCAGGTTTTCAACAGAAAATCCGGTTATTCACACCTTCTCAACACGGGCGGGGCGAATCGGCGCTTTCGCTATCGACGCTCAGGGGGGAAACTAGCAACATGGTGGATGCTGGCGATTTCGCGCAGAACCTGAAGCAGCAGGCCGATATCGTCCAAATCATCGGTGAATACATCCGCCTGCGCAAGGCGGGCGCGCAGAATCACACCGGCCTCTGCCCCTTTCACAACGAAAAGACGCCCTCTTTTTCCGTCCACGCCACCCGGCAGTTCTTTCATTGCTTCGGATGCGGCGAATCGGGCGACGTATACAAGTTCATCCAGAAGATCGAAAACCTCAGCTTTCCTGAGGCCGTCAGGCTGGTCGCGCAGAAGCTGGGTGTGCCCATGCCGAAGGCGGCCTATCAGAGCGAGGCGGAGTCCCGCGAGGCGAAGCTGCGCGGCGCTGTGCTCGACCTGCACGAACAAGCCTGTGCCTGGTTCCAGGAACAGATGCGCCGCCCCGAAGGTGCACAGGCCCGCCAGTATCTGGCCGGACGCGGCTTGAGCCCCGAGACAATCGCTCGCTTTCGCATTGGCTACGCCCCCGATTCCGGCTTCCTGCTGCGCGATGCGCTGCGGCGCAGCGGCAATGATGAACTGCTGAAGGAAAGCGGCCTGTTTTCCTGGAAGGAACCTGCCGCCGATGCCGAGGGAACGGCGGCGCAGGCGGCTACGGCGATCTATTCGCGATTCCGCAACCGGGTGTTGTTTCCGATCACCAACGAATCAGGACGGGTGATCGCCTTCACCGGGCGCACCCTGGCGACCGACGAAAAGGCGGGACCGAAGTACCTGAACTCGCCGGAAACCGCCATCTATTCGAAGTCGCTGGTCCTGTTCAACCTCGATAAGGCCAAGGAGTTCATTCGCAAGCTGAACTTCGCCATCCTGGTCGAGGGCCAGATGGACTGCATCTCGCTGTTCGCCGCCGGAGCGCAGAACGTGATTGCCTCGTCGGGTACGGCTTTTACGGAAGCGCAGGCGCGCCTGCTGGGGCGGTTCAGCAAGAAGATCGTGGTCAATTTTTACCCGGATACGGCCGGAGCCAAAGCGGCCGAGCGCTCGCTGGCGCTGCTGGTGGAGCAGGAATTCGACATCAAGGTGCTGACGCTGGAAGAGGGTTACGACCCTGACCTGTTCGTGCGCCGCAAAGGGATGGCGGAGTACGTAAAGGTGATGAAGGCGGCACCCCGGTACTTCGACTACCTCATCGACCGGGCGCGGCAGCGCTTTCCGCAGTCGGCCGACGGCAAGGTCAAGGCTCTCAACTTCCTGCTGCCGCACATCCAGCGCGTACCGAGCCGAATTGGGCGCGACGAACTGGCCAACGAAATATCCCAGAAGCTCGGCATCAGCTCCGACGTGCTGCGGCAGGAGTTGCGCTTTGCCGCCGGCGCGCGTGGTGCGGTCCAGGTGAGAACCGATGCGGCAACGCTGGTCACCCCCGCCGAGCGGGTGCTGGTGCGGGCACTGGCAGAAGCCGACTCCGGGCAGGCGCCGGAGGTTCGTACGGTGCTGACGGCCGAGCGGCTCCACGAGGGCCTGTCCAGCGAGACGCTGCTCGAAGCGCTACTACAGTTGCCGCCCGGGACAGACCCGATGGCGCTCGAATTGAGCGTCTCTGACCGTAACCTGCTGGCCGAGGCCCTGCTGCGCCAGGAATCCGGCGAACTGACGGCTGAACTCGTCCAGGGTGCGCTAGAGGCTTTGCGGCTCAAGCGGATGCGCGTCCGCGACCAGGAGATCGCTGCCCACGTCGGCAAGGCCGAAAGCGCCCATGACCCGGCTCAGGCGCTGCGGGAAAAACTGGATCTGGCCCGAAAAATGGCCGGCACCCCGGCCCACGAGCGCAGCTAGATTGTTGAATTTATTCAGGCGCGGCTCGTTTTATTTGAAACCAAATCAACTATTGCGCCATCTAAATCGTGAGGCGGGTACACTGGTAGGAGTGCGCCCAAACACGGGAGCCGTCGGTTAAGTGCGCCCCTACTCGGCGTGTTATAATCAAGAGCTTTGGTTCGCATAATATTCGAGATTTGAAATTCCCGCCGCTGGAGCGCGCCGATCAAATCCGTTTTGGGGCGCCGCTGATGAGGTATTGCCGCTTTGGCTTTAGAAGACAAGTTCGATGATATCAAGAAGTTAATCGACTCCGGCAAGGAGAAGGGTTACTTGACCTATAACGAGGTCAACGACCTTCTGCCTCACGACATCAACTCGGCTGATGATATTGAAGACCTGTTTGCGACCATCAACACGCAGGGCATCGACATTCTTGAGGGCCCGTCCAAGCTGCCGTCTGCCGGCCTCGACAAGAAGTACGACGACGGCATGGAGGCAGGCGAAGACGTCGAACTCGACCTGACTCCGGGCGCGCTGGAAAAGACCAATGACCCGGTGCGCATGTACCTGCGCGAGATGGGCACCGTCCCGCTGCTGACCCGCGAAGGCGAAGTCGAAATCGCCAAGCGCATCGAACGCGGCCAGTTGCGCGTGCTCAAGGCGCTGTCACGCTCGCCCATCATCATCCGCGAGATCGTCAACACCGGCGAGGACCTGAAGAAGGGCGTCCGTTCGATTAAGGAAATCGTGATCTTCGACGAAGAAGAGATCACGGATGAAATCCTTCAGAACCGCCTGAAAGACACGGCTGGCAAGATCGACGAACTGAATAAGCACTATCGTCGTTCAGTGCAGTTTCAGGAGAAGCTCGCCGAGGTTTCGGCCAAGGACAAGAAGAAAGCCCGCGAACACCGCAAGCTGCGCTGGGGGCTGGGCCGCGAGATGGTGCGCCTGTCGCGCGTCATCCGGAAGCTGGGCTTCACCAACAAGGAAAAAGACAGGCTAATCGAACGCGTCAACAAGACCGTTGACACCATGCGCGCGCTCGACCGCCAAGCCAACAACCTCGACAAGAAGTTTGAAGCCAGCCGCAACGAGGAGCAGCGCAAGGAATGGCGCCGCCAGTCGCGCCAGTTGCGCGCCGACCTGGAGCGGCTCGAACTCGAAGCCGGCGTCAACTTCCCGGAACTCAAGCGCACGCAGCGCGAGATCATTCAGGGAGATATCGACGCCTCGCAGGCCAAGCGCGAACTGATCGAGGCCAATCTGCGCCTGGTCGTCTCCATCGCCAAGAAGTATACCAACCGCGGCCTGCAGTTCCTCGACCTGATTCAGGAAGGCAACATCGGCCTGATGAAGGCCGTCGACAAGTTCGAGTATCGCCGCGGCTACAAGTTCTCGACCTATGCGACCTGGTGGATCCGCCAGGCGATCACCCGCGCGATCGCCGATCAGGCCCGCACCATCCGTATTCCGGTGCACATGATCGAGACGATCAACAAGCTGATCCGCACCTCGCGGCAGCTGGTGCAGGAACTGGGACGCGAACCTACGTCGGAAGAAATCGCCCGGCGCATGGATATTCCCGTCGCCAAGGTCCGCAAGGTGCTCAAGATCGCGCAGGAGCCGATTTCGCTGGAGACGCCGATTGGTGAGGAAGAAGATTCCCATCTCGGCGATTTCATCGAAGATCGCGCCGTGGTCTCGCCGGCCGAGGCGGTCATCAACGTCAACCTGAAAGAGCAGACCGCGCAGGTGCTGCGCACGCTCACGCCCCGCGAAGAAAAGGTCATCAAGATGCGCTTCGGGCTGGAAGACGGCTCCGAGCACACGCTGGAAGAAGTCGGCCAGTCATTCGCCGTCACCCGCGAGCGTATCCGCCAGATCGAGGCCAAGGCGCTGCGCAAGCTGCGTCATCCGTCGCGCTCGCGCAAGCTGCGGGCTTTCATGGACGGCGTGCACGAGTAGGTAGTTCAGTGGCTTCGGGAGTCGGTAGGAAAGTAAGTGATTTCAACCGGCTCCCCATCCCACATCCCAAGGTAAAAAGGGCGAACTCCAAACATCGCTGCTTCTTCGTGGAAGGCTGACTGAAGCGCAACAAACTGCTCGCACCAGACCTGCTCGATTTCAAGAGCTACCGCATACGGAAGATACTTCTCGTAGATTCCGGCCTGATTGCTGGGGCCTTCGAAGCGGTCTTTCGGCAGGCGCTCGACCGAAAGAAGAAACTCGCGAAATCCTTCAATTTCCCTCAGCAGAATACGCCCGTCATCCGTGGGAAATTTCATCCACAGGAGTGACGATGCATTTACCGCCACTAAGCATAGCGTTAATGGCATTGTAACCATCGGGAAATGGGTTCCAAGAAGAACGGCGCCCATGGCAACTGCAGCCAGACAAGGCGCGAGCATGCCAAACAGAATGATCGCCCGTCCCAGCACTGCCCCCCGGATGTGTCTTCGCAACGCACGAAAGAAGTCAACAATTCTCAGCACAACAAAAAAACCGTAGTAGCCTGCCGGAGCCAGGACTGCAAACGGTAGAACCAAGGCCGCAAACTGCTCAAAGGACACAGGGTTTGCGGTCAGAGCTATGACCGCAAAAGAAAGGCCGCAGCCGACCAAGAGATGGCGACGGTTAGTGGAGAACCACTTGCCAGCCACCGTCTCGTGAAAATGGCGCGACACTTGCCAGATGGCTGCTGCTATTTTGGGTGCCGATATGTCAACCGGTGCGCGTCTCCCCAAGTGAGGACCAAATAGTGCTTCAGCGAGCAGTGATTCATCTTTGGATAACGAAACCTGTTCTTTAGGCTTTGTCACTGCACGCAAAAAGGTCTTGCCCTTTTCTTGCTGCAGAACCGCAACCTTCTTTGAGACCAGGCCTAGCACACATGCCCAAAGCGCACGGTCATCAAAGCGCTCCTTCCATATGAAGCGCATCATTGCGGGTGAAATCCCGCGCGGCGGACTGTAGAGCGTAAACACGGAGCCGCTATCTCCGCGCCCTAGGAACCACCAGACTCCCGCATAAAAAGCACAGACAATCGCGAACCCGATGATCGCATTGGGCGTGGATGGCGTCAGGAATTGCATGTGCTTCGAAGGGTGATTCGGTCGTCGCGTTACGATAGCACTACTCTCAGGGCGGTACTAGTGCGCTTCATCGCGTTTTCCACAATATTTTGCTTTTTCCACCGCGTTCCACAGGATAGCGCTCTTGAGCTCGCGCCCTCGCGGTGTAACCATCAGCAGATAAGTCCCTATGTCTACTTTTACCCAGTCCGCATCCATGTTGCCCGTCAGCCTGCAGGCGGAGCGCGCCATTCTGGGCGCCATACTGCTCGACAATTTCTGCTACACCCAGGCGGCGGCCAGGCTCAAGCCCGACGATTTTTCGCTCGACTCGCATCGCCGTATCTATGCCCACGTTGTCGCTCTGGCCGAAGCCGGCAAGCCCGTTGATTTCGTTACGCTCAGCGAGGAGTTGGGCCGCAACAAGGACCTTGAGGCCGTCGGTGGTGTCGCCTATCTGACCTCTCTGACCGACGGTCTGCCGCGCGTGCAGAACATCGAGCACTACATCCAGATCGTGCGCGACAAGGCCCTGCTGCGCGGCGTCATCCACGCCTCGAATAAAGCCATCGAGGCAGCCGCGGCCCAGGAGGAGACGGCGGAAGAAATTCTTGCCAGTGCCGAGTCGACGCTGATGCATCTGGCGCAGGATCGGCTGGCCGGTACCCTGACCGGCTTCAACGAAATCTACAAGGCCGAGATCGGCGACCTGAACAAGCTCTACGAGCTGGGCAAGTCCGTCACCGGTCTGGCGACGCATTTCGACAAGTTCGACGAGATGACGAGCGGGTTGCAGCCCTCGGACCTGATCATCATCGCCGCCCGTCCCTCGATGGGCAAGACCGCGCTGGCGATGAATATCGCCGAGAACGCGGCCGTGATGGACGGCAAGACCGTGGCGTTCTTTTCGCTGGAAATGTCGAAGAAGGCGCTGGTGATGCGCCTGCTGTGTTCGCAGGCCAACGTGGACGCGCACAAGATCCGCCGCGGCTTCATCAGCGGAGCCGACCGTGACAAGTTGAAGGACGCCCTGGTGCGCCTCGGCCAGGCGCCACTGTTCATCGACGATACTCCGGCGATTACCGTCAGCGAACTGCGCGCCAAAGCGCTGAGGCTGAAGCATCAGCAGAAAGAGCTGCACCTGATCGTGGTGGACTACCTGCAACTAATGTCGGGCTCGTCCGCCGCCGGCCGCCGTCCCGAGAACCGCAACCAGGAGGTATCGGCGATTTCGCGCGGACTGAAGATGATCGCCAAAGACATGAAGGTGCCGGTGATCGCGCTTTCGCAGTTGAGCCGCGGACCGGAGACACGAGACGGCGACCACCGCCCGCAACTCTCCGACCTGCGCGAATCCGGCTCGATCGAGCAGGACGCCGACCTGGTGGCTTTCATCTTCCGCCCCGAATACTACGTGCGCGACGAAGAAAAAAAGAAGGAGCTGGAAGAGAAGGGCTCGGAGATCCTCGTCCAGAAGCAGCGTAACGGCCCCGTGGGCATGTTCCATCTGCGCTTCAACAAAGGGGCGACGCGCTTTGAGAACATCAGCGATTACGGCGATGCGCCGTCCGACAGCGGTGGGGATGATTACTAGCTTTACAGATAGCGCCGCCCCGCCTCACGCGCTATGCGGTTGAAGCGGGGCAGCAGGTGTCGCCAGGTTCGCTTATGCGGCGCTTTCCTTCGGGGACTCGCTCGCTACGTCGGGCGCAACGCTCATGAACTGCGCGTCTTCGGTCGAGCCTGCCAGCGCGGTCGTGGCGGCCAGTCCGCCGGAGATCAGCATTTGCACGTCGTCGAAGTAACCGGTGCCTACGAAGCGCTGGTGCTTGACCGCTTCGTAGCCGAACTCGCGCTCGCTGGCGAATTCCTTCTCCTGCAGACGAGAGTAGGCGCTCATGCCGTTGTCCTTGTATTGACGGGCCAACTCGAACATGGCCAGGTTCAGCGAATGGAAGCCGGCCAGGGTGATGAACTGGAACTTGTAACCCATTTCGCCCAGTGCGGGCAGGAAGCGCGCAATGTCCGCCTCGTTCAGCTTCTTGCGCCAGTTGAACGACGGCGAGCAGTTGT
Source organism: uncultured Acidobacteriota bacterium (assembly GCA_903847195.1). The sequence continues at coordinate 20,414 of CAINCZ010000157.1, forward strand.
AGGCCAGCACCTTACCAGGGAAGCGCGCGTGAATGGCTTCGGCGAAGCGCTGCGCGTCCTGCAGGTTGGGCTCAGAAGTTTCCCACCAAAGCATGTCCGCGTAAGGCGCATAGCTGAGCGAGCGCGCGATGGCGGCATCGACACCGCCATCGTAGCGGAAGAAGCCCTCATACGAGCGCGCGCCGCGGGAGATGAAGTCATGATCGCGCGGATCAATGTCGCTGGTCAGCAGCTTGGCGCTGTCGGCGTCGGTGCGCGCGATGATGATCGTCGGCACGCCCATCACGTCGGCTGCCAGCCGCGCCGACACCAGCTTCTGGATGGCCTCGGCCGTGGGCACCAGCACCTTGCCGCCCATGTGGCCGCACTTCTTCGCCGAAGAAAGCTGATCCTCGAAGTGCACCGCCGCCGCGCCGGCTTCAATGAGGGCCTTGGTCAATTCAAAAGCGTTGAGCACGCCGCCAAAGCCGGCTTCGGCATCGGCCACCAATGGAGCGAACCACTGGATGCCGTTGCGGCCCTCCGAGTGATGAATCTGATCGGCGCGGACCAGCGCGCGATTGATGCGCCGCACCATCTCGGGCATGCTGTTGGCCGGATACAGGCTCTGGTCGGGATAAACCTCACCAGCCAGGTTGTTATCGGCCGCGACCTGCCAGCCGCTGACGTAAATGGCCTTCAAGCCAGCTTTGATCTGCTGCACCGCCTGGTTGCCGGTCATCGCGCCCAGGGCCGCGACGTAAGGCTCCGCGTTCAACAGTTCCCAGAGTCGCTCGGACCCCATGCGCGCCAGCGTATGCTCAATGTGTACCGAGCCGCGCAACCGGGCCACATCTGCGGCTTTGTAGGGCCGTTCGATGCCCTCCCAGCGCGCGTGGCTGCGCCCGTGGTGCTCCAGATCGGGGAAGTCGCTTTTCAATTCTTTCTCCATGGATGCTCCTGTGGTTGGCTGAAGGCCGTTTCCGTGGGCGCGCGAGAAATCCTGAGAGTCGCCGTCAAACCGAACGGCGCGGGAACTACTCCAACGTTGACAGAGGTTTCTGTCTTCGGCGCCGGGGCTTCAAGCGACAAGACTGCCGGAACGCGGTGCGGACCGCCGTGGGGCTGGGGGCTGCACCTCTGCCCTTGGTCTTGGATTCGCCGCCTGAGCCGGCGGTTGCGCAAAATTGCATGAGAGCATAGATTCGATTTCGTTCCAGAGAGGCTGGCCCCGCGATGCTTAATGCTTCGCGGGGCCCCGGGTGCAAGCGTATGTCGTGTTCAGTTTGCCAGGACAGCGGGTGGAAGTACGTGGGCGCCGAGACCGAGCGCCGTGTGGTGCGCTGCGAATGCCGCAAGGCGCAGCAGGCCGAGCGCCTGCTCAAGCTGGCGCACATCCCGCGCCGCTACCAGCACTGCGAGATCTCCAATTTCGAGGTGCCTACGGGTCCGTATCAACTTGCCATGGAGCGCGCCCGGCTGTCAGCCAAGTCGTTTGTTGACCGCTATCCGGCGGAGGAGGCCGGACTGCTGCTGCTTGGCCCGATCGGCGTCGGCAAGACCCATCTCGCTGTGGGAATATTGCAGGAGTTGATGCGCCAGAAGCACATCTCCTGCCTGTTTTGCGATTACCGCGAACTGCTGAAGAGCATTCAGGATTCTTACAACCCAACGGTTCAGACGACGGAGATGGACATCCTGCGGCCGGTGATGGAAGCCGAGGTCCTGGTGCTCGACGAACTTGGCTCGACCAAGCCCAGCGAGTGGGTTTGGGACACCGTGAGCCTCGTGCTCAATACGCGCTACAACGAAGCCCGCACGACGATCATCACTACCAACCTGCCGGACCTTCCGGCGCGCGATGGCGGCAACGACGATGTACGCAGCGCCGCCGCGGCGCGCCGTGCCGGCAGTGAAGCCACGCTGGGCGATCGCATCACCGAGCGCATGCGCTCGCGTCTGCACGAGATGTGCCGCGTGATTGAAATGCAAGGCGATGACTTCCGCCAGAAATTTAAGAAGGCGACCTTCAATGCCATGTAGCGGAGCAATCCTCCTCTCGTCTTCGGACGGTCTGGGGAGTTAACGGGTGTTTGAGCAGGCGCTTGAATTCGTAAGCGAACGCGACGCGGAGGTCTTCAGCCGTGCTCCGGAAGCGCCTGCCGTTTTTGCGCTGCGTGGCGATGGCGGCGAGCCCTACATCAGCAAGACCGCGAACCTGCGCCGGCGCCTGGTGCGCCTGCTGGGGAAGCCTGATTCATCGCGCCGCCTGAATCTGCGCGAGCGCGTGCGTCGCATTGAATGGACGCAGACGGGCAGCGACTTCGAGTCGGGGCTGCTGCTGTACCGGGCGCTGCGGCTGGAGTTCCCGCGCAACTATGCGGCGCGTCTGCGCTTGCGGCCGGCTCCGTTGATCCGCCTCATTATCGAAAACGACTATCCGCGCGCGCTCGTGACGACGCGCATTGCCACGCTGCGGGGACGCTCGGTCTACTACGGACCGTTTGCTACGCGTGCGTTGGCGGAGAAGTCTCTGAACGACGCTCTCGATCTGTTCAAGATTCGCCGCTGCACCGACGACCTTGCGCCCGACCCGGGGTTTCCCGGCTGTATCTACTCAGAGATGAAGATGTGCCTTGCCCCTTGTTTCCGGGGCTGCACCGAAGCCGAATACGCCAACGAAGTGGAGCGCGTGCAGCAGTGGTTCGATACCGGCGGCCAATCGCTGGTGCGCGAACTGGCGCACCAGCGCGACCAGGCAAGCGGGGCGCTTGAGTTTGAAAAAGCAGCCGCGGCCCACGCCCGATGGGAAAAGGCATCGAATGCGGCGCACCTGGATGAAATTGTGCGGCGCGTTGATCGGATACATGGTCTGATCGTGCAGCCCTCGGCCCTGGGCGATCATGTTGCGCTTTTCCAGTTGGATGCGGGGCGCCTGCGTGGACCCGTGCCGCTGGCGCTGGAACATCAGCTGGCAGAGCACACGGCCAAGCCGCGCTCCATGGAGTCGCGCGTCATCGAGGCGCTCGCTGCCGCGCCGCCCTTGCCCGCTGCGACCGCACTGGAAGCGACGGAGCACCTGGCTTATCTCAAGCGCTGGCATTACCGGAGTACAAGGGTTGGCGAGATATTTCTGGCCGATGCGCGGGGTGAGTTGCCGCTTCGGCGCATTGTGCGCGGCATCAGCCGCGTCTTTCGCGGTGAATCGCCGGCTGGCGAACCCAGCGAGACCGCCCACGATTACTGGGTCAATCGCGGACGGGCGGCCCAACTGAATCCTGACAATTACAACGTGTGAGACCTTGCCGCGTGACCGCGAAGTGGCCGCGCAGGCCTATTGGAGTTTGCCCGCCGGGTCTGCCTGCGTGGCGCTTTTCTTGCCATCTTCTACCGGCATAACTGCGGTGCCTTCCGGGGGGATCAGCTCAAACTGCTTGTCAGTAAGCGGCTGGTTCAAGTCCAGCTTCACCATCCCCAGCGTAATGCGGTACTCCTCCACCGGGCGAAGGATCTCAATGACGGACGGGAACGACAGCTCGCCGTACTCCTGCCACTTGCCGTACAGGATGTCGCTCACCACATCGCCCTTCATATCGTAGACCCGCTGACGCCGGGGTTTCAGCGCGGTGCGGTCGAAGTAGATCTTGCGCTCCAGATACCAGCCACCCGGCCCGCGGTGAATCACATCCAGACGGTAGTCGGGCAGCGGCACTTTCTTCTGTGACTTGCTGTCGGTTACGATCTCCTGACCGCTCTCCAGTACAGCAATGTCTTCCAGCAAGTTGATATCGTTCAGCAGCAGGGCGTTGTAAATGATATGAGGACGCAGCCCGGCGAGTCCGGTACCGCCGCTAGTTTGCGCATCATTCTTGCCGATGTACAGGCGGCTCTTTTGCGGAATGTAGAGCTTGAAGTCGGGGCCGCTGCTGACCATGTCGAAGGCACGGGTACGCACCACGGGCATCAGTCCGGTCATGCGCAACAGATTGGGCTGCCGCACCAGGATGTAGCCGCGTATCTCCTGGTACTCGGTAACCCTGCCGCTCTTGCTGCCGCCCACCGAGGTGGCAATGTCCACCGTGGCGGTCAGCGTCTTAATCGCGCTTGCCTGGGCGTTGACCTGACTTATCAACTCGGTGACGGTCGCGGTACGCAAGGTCGCGTCGAGCGCCGCCGCCCGCTCAACGCGGTGCGAACGCAGCAGGCAGCCGGTCGCCGGCAGGACGAGCAATAAAACCCAAATTTGAAGAAATGCGGGAATCTTTCTCATCGCAAGAGAGAACTATCCTATGAATCTGCGTGCGCAGCAGGGCCGCGCGGTCGCCTAATGTATTGCGTTACGGCCATGACTCCGCGCTGCGGCTTACGCCAATAAATTCTAATTGAAGTAGCCCTTCGGCATCCAACATTGCAGCCAAACCGTAGGGTCGTTAGCGCCGAACGTCAAGTCCCCAACTGCCAGCTCCCTGGAGCGGCAAGCACTCTGAATAGTATAAACGCAGCAGCTATCGGCGGCTCGCAGCAGTGGCCCGGCGGTAGGCCTGCACGTTGCGGTTGTGCTCGTCGAGCGTGTGCGAGAAGCGGTGGCGGCCGTTGCCGTCGCTCACGAAGTAGTAGTACTCGCTTTCGGCCGGATGAGCGGCGGCCCGCAGCGAAGCACTCCCTGGGTTCGCAATCGGCCCGGGCGGCAACCCGGCATACCGATAGGTGTTGTACGGGGAATCGGCCTTCAGGTCCGACTGGTAAATTCCTCCGCGAAAGCGATCCGCCAGCAACGCGGCATAGATCACAGTCGGATCGGCGGCCAGCGCGATCTTTTTCCCCAGGCGGTTGGAATAGACGCTGGCCACCAGCGGGCGCTCATCCGCGACCGCCGTTTCTTTCTCAACAATGCTGGCCAGCGTTACGACCCGGCGCAGTTCGGCGCTGCTCAGCCCGCCACGGCCCGCTTCGCCTGGGCCTGGCAGCAGTCCGAGGGCGCGGCCTTCCTGGCGGAAGCGGCGCACCATCACGGCGGCAATATCAACTACCGTCTGAGTGCGCGTGAACTGGTAGGTATCCGGAAAAAGATAGCCCTCAAGCGACGTAGCTAGCGGATCCAGATCGGCAATCAACGAAAGTTCGCCGCGGGCCACGCGCAGAAAGTCCTGGCGCGCGCCGAGCCCGGCGGCCTCGACCGCCGCCGCCACGTCGAACATGTTGTAACCTTCCGGAATCGTTACCGTGTGCTTGAAGATGTCGCCCCGCGCCACCCGCGCGTAAACCTGCAGCGCGCTGGCCGCCGCATCGAACTTGTATTCGCCCGCCTTGAGCGAGCCCCCGGGCGTGGCGAGATAGTGGTATAGCAGGAGCGCCTTTGCGTTGTTGATGACGCCCTGCCGTTCCAATTCGCTGGCGATGTGGCGTGCGGAGAGGCCGGGGCGGAGCAGGACGAACTTTTCGCCGTGCGGATCAACCGGCAGCAGCAGCGCCCAACCAAGCCAGCAGGCGGCGCTCACGATCAGCAGCAAGACAATTTTGGCAAGTGTTCGCAATCCGGAATCTCTGATGAATTTCGCCCAAACGTGCACTGCTGTTGCGGGCCTGCGCTGCGCCCGGTCTTCAATCCGGCGTGATTCGCTGGCGTTCCATGTACGACTGCAGGATCAGCACGGCCGCCATCTGGTCCACCACTTCGCCGCGACGCCGGATGGTCATCTCGCTTTCGCGCAGCACCCGTTGCGCTTCTGCCGTGGTAAGCCTCTCGTCCCAGAGATGCACGGGAAGCTGGAACCGGATCCGCAACTGCTCGGCGAATTCCTGCATTCGGATCGAGCCCGCCGTCTCGCCGCCGCTCCGCATGTGCAGAGGGTAGCCCACGACGATCTCTATCACGCCGTAGTCGAGGATCACCTTCTCCAGTCCGGCAAAATCCGTCTTCTTGTTCTTGCGCCGCAGAGTTTTCAATCCCTGCGCGGTGATGCCGAGGGGGTCGGAAACCGCCATGCCGATGGTGCGCGAGCCTACATCGAGTCCGAGCAGCCTGCCCTCGCGAATGGAATCATTGCTCACCGATCTCGATTATAGTCGGCGCAGCCGTCCAGTTGAGGGTTGATGAGCCTGGGTGCCGGAACCGGGGGAAAGAAACTGCCTGTGACGCGGAGATGCAGGAACGGCCCTATCCAAGAAGAAAGTGAAATCCGGCGCGAAACGTCGAGCTGGTTACCCGGCAGGCAACAGTTCAATGAACCTCGACTCGATCTCCGCGCCGACGTAGGGGCCATCGCCCAGTTCGTCCACCTGCGGCTGATCGAAGGCGACGAAATAGAAGACCTGCTTGCTGTCGCTGGTGTAAATCACCCGGCTGAATTTCATGCAATCACCCTGCAGCCCGCCCATGACGGTCGCGGTGACGCCCTTGGCCCAGGTGAATGCGGTTGAAATGCGAATACGGTCGCCCAACAACGGAGTTCGTTGCATTTCGTTCACCTCGCGGAAAGCGATCTGGTGACTCTTTACGATAGATTGGTGGGTCCGTTCGGCAAACTTGCCCTGCCGTAAAGTTGAGATGCCAAAACTCAGGAATCTGGGCCGCCAGAAACAAAAAAAGAAATTACCCGAGAAACCAGAACGCAACCGGGCACATCCGCCGCACCGGTCGGCAACCTCTGACGCCAGCTCGGAGAGGATGAGCCAGCCTGACCATGTCGCCCGCAATTGTACCCCAAGATGCCAGGTCCGCAAGTTTAGCTATGTTCCGGCTGATAGGAATACCCATCCGCCTGATGGTCGTGCGAGTACTGCTCGACCACCGACAGAAAGGCCTGCGCCGCGTGCGAAAGTTCGCCGCCCTTGCGGTAGATCAGGCGCAGCTTGCGCTCAAACTTAAGTTCTCGTACCGACAGCGACACCAGTTCACCGCGCGCCACCTCGGCCTCTACGCACATGCGCGGCAGCAGCGCCACGCCGTTTCCGGCTGCTACGAACTTCTTGATTGCCTCGATGGTAGGCAGTTCCACGTCCATATTAAGGGGAACCCGACGCCGAGTGAACGCCTCCAGCACCTTTTCGCGGTAGCGGGAAGGCACGTTGTGAGCAACGAAATACTCGGAAGCGAGCTGCTGAATGTGCACTTCCTCCGCCTTCGCCAGCGGGTGGCCAGGCGGAACCAGGAACGTCAGCTGATCGCGATAGACCGTAATGGACCGCAGGCTGGTATCGGCGGGGTGAAAGGTAATGACGCCCATCTCGGCGTTGTGACTGAGAATCTCGGCCGGAATGCGGTTCGCCAGCGAGCGCTGTACCGTAACCTTGATCATCGGGTAACGCCGCCGGAAGCAATCCAGCACCGGCAGCAGGTACAGGCAGGTGAATTCGTTGGCGGCAACCACCAGGTGACCGCGGTGCATCTGCCGCAGCTCTTCCAGCGCGCTGATGGCTTCCCCGCGCAGGTTCAGCAGTTGTTCGGCGTAACCCAGCAGCGTGCGTCCGGCATCGGTGAGAATCCCCTCGCGCGAAGAGCGGTCAAACAAGGATTCGCCCAGTTCCAGTTCGAGCTTGCGGATAGTCTGGCTGATGGCCGGCTGGGTGCGGAACAGCTTCTTGGCGGCGCGGGAAAAACTGCCCTCTCGCGCCACGGCCAGAAAGGTCTCGATCTGGAATAGGTCCATGGTGCCTCAGGGGCCGATGTTGCGCCACGGCCCGATAGAATAGCCAGCAATACCTACGCTTATATCATTAGAAATTGTTATTGTACAGCAACAATAATAAATTTGCCTTATCTGTCCGGACGGTGCAGCATGGGCTTACGCGGCCCTGAGGCAGGAGCGTTTCAGGAGATTTTTATGGACCTCAAACAGGTTACGATCTTCGATACCACCCTTCGCGACGGCGAGCAGTCGCCGGGTTGCAGCATGAACCTGCAGGAAAAACTCCGGATGGCGCGTCAACTGGAGCGCCTGGGCGTGGACGTGATCGAAGCCGGTTTCCCCATCGCTTCCGAGGGCGACTACGAGGCGGTGATTGCCGTGTCCAACACCGTCGAACGCCCGCGCGTGGCCGCCCTGGCACGCTGCCGCAAGGAAGACATCGACCGGGCCTGGGCCGCCGTCCGTGGCGCCAAGCATCCCATGCTCCACGTATTCCTCGCCACCTCCGACATTCACCTCCAGTCCAAACTGAAGATCACGCGCGAGCAGTGCCTCCGCCAGTCGGCCGAGCAGGTCGCTTATGCGCGCACCTTCACCAGCGACGTGGAGTACTCGGCCGAAGACGCAATGCGCACCGATATCGAGTTCCTGATGGACGTCATCGAAGCCGTCGTCGAAGCGGGAGCTACGACCGTCAACCTGCCCGACACGGTTGGCTACAACGTTCCCAGCGAGATGACGCGCATCTTCGCCGAGATTTGCCTGCGCGCGCACCGGAAGCATCCGGAGCTGGTTATTTCCTCCCACTGTCACAACGACTTGGGACTGGCCGTAGCCAATTCCATCGCTGCCGTTCAGGCCGGCGCCCGGCAGGTGGAGTGCACGATTAACGGCATCGGCGAACGGGCCGGCAACGCGGCGCTGGAAGAAGTCGTGATGGCGATCAACGTACGTCGCGACGTGATGCACTTCAGCACCAACATCCAGACCGATCAACTTTTCCCGGCCAGCCAGTTGCTCACGGAGTTGACCAATGTTGCGGTGCAGCCGAACAAGGCGATCGTTGGACGCAACGCCTTTGCGCACGAGGCCGGCATTCACCAGGACGGCATGATCAAGAATCCACTGACCTACGAGATCATGACCCCGCAATCCGTAGGCGTACCGGCCAACACGATGGTGCTGGGCAAGCACTCTGGCCGCCACGCCCTCGGCATCCGCTGCAAAGAACTTGGCTTTACCTTCTCCCGCCGCGAACTCGATGCAGTTTACCGGCGCTTCTGTGCCGTCGCTGACGAGATTAAGGTCGTGGACGACAACGAGTTGACCAAGATTATTCGGCAGGAGATTTCAGGACCGGTAGGGGTAGAATCAAGTCGTGGTCCGCAGGTGCAAGCGGGCGTGGCGATGGACTGAAGCGCTCCTTCCCTTAAAATCTTATAAGTCACAACCGCGATGACACGGATGTCGTTCGTCGCCCCGCGTGCAGGTAAAAGCATGAAAATAGCGGTTTTGCCCGGAGATGGTATCGGACCGGAAGTGACCCGGCAGGCGGTTCGCGTACTGCGCGAAGTTGCCCGGGGACGCATCGCCCTCGAGTTTGAAGAGTTTGCGATGGGCGGGGTGGCGATCAAGCAGTTTGGTTTGCCTTTCCCCGAAGCTACCGAGCGCGGCTGTCAGGCCGCCGACGCGGTTTTGCTGGGCGCGGTGGGCGGCCCTGAGTTTGATTCGCTGCCGCGAGATCGCAAGCCCGAGACCGGACTGTTGCAGCTCAGGCGCGCCCTCGGCGGCTTCGCCAACCTGCGTCCCGCGGTGGCGCATCCGGCGCTGGCCGAGTGCTCTCCGCTGCGCCCCGAAGTTCTGGCCGGCTCCAATGTGCTCTTCGTGCGCGAGCTGCTGGGCGGACTCTACTTTGGCGAGCCGCGCGGCTTCAAGGGCGAACCCGTTGAGTCGGCCTACAACACCATGACGTACTCGATCCCGGAGATTGAGCGCGTCGCCCATGTGGCCTTCCGCGCCGCGCAGGGGCGCCGCAAGAAACTGGCGTCGGTCGACAAGGCCAACGTGCTGGAATGCTCGCAGCTTTGGCGCAAAGTGGTAACGCGCCTTGCCGCCGGGTATCCGGATGTTGCCCTCGAACACGTGCTGGTTGATTCCTGCGCCATGCGACTGGTGAGCGCCCCGGCGAGCTTTGATGTCGTGTTGACGGAAAATCTGTTTGGCGACATCCTCACCGACGAAGCCGCGGCCATCACCGGATCGCTCGGCATGCTGCCTTCGGCCACGGTCGGCGGCAAGATCGATCTGTTTGAACCGATTCACGGCTCGGCACCTGACATTGCGGGCAAAGGCATCGCCAATCCGCTGGGCGCAATCGCCAGCGCCGCCATGCTGTTGCGGCATACCGGGCAGTTGGAAGACGCTGCCTGTGCCATCGAACGTGCCATTTCTCAGGTTTTGGATGCGGGCTACCGCACCGCCGACCTGAAGCGCGGCACCGGCCAACAACTGGTCAGCACCGAAACCATGGGCGATCTTGTCATCCAGGCGCTTGCCGGAAGCCAGTCGCAACCAACCCACGCGTGAGGAATCTTATGGGACGCAGTTTATTCGACAAGCTTTGGGAAGAACACGTAGTCTGCCAGCCTGAAGGGGCGCCGGCCCTGCTCTATATCGACCTGCACCTGGTGCACGAGGTCACCTCGCCGCAGGCCTTCGACGGTTTGCGCGCCAATGGCCGCCGCGTGCGCCGCCCGGACCTGACCGTGGGTACGATGGATCACAATGTGCCCACGACGCCGAATCATCGGCCCATTGACGATCCCATCGCCGCGCGCCAGCTTGAAGTGCTGGAGGCCAACTGCAAGGAATTCGGCATTCCGCTGTTTGACATCGACTCGCCCGAGCAGGGAATCGTGCACGTCATCGGGCCGGAACTGGGCGCCACGCAACCGGGAAAGACCGTGGTCTGTGGCGACAGCCACACGAGCACCCACGGTGCGTTCGGTGCGATGGGTATCGGCATCGGCACCACCGAGGTTGAGCATGTGCTCGCCACGCAGTGCCTGCAGCAGGTCAAGCCGAAGTCAATGCTGGTGCGCTTCAACGGCCGTCTGGTGCCGGGTGTGACCGCCAAGGACATGGCGCTGGCGATGATCGGCCAGATCGGAACCGGTGGAGCCACGGGCCACGCGGTCGAATACGCGGGCGAGGCCGTGCGCGCGCTTTCGATGGACGCCCGTATGACGCTCTGCAACTTGACGATCGAAGGCGGAGCCCGCACCGGCATGGTCGCCCCCGACGAGAAGACGTTTGCGTACCTGAAGGGCCGCCGCTACTCCCCGAAGGGTGCCGAATGGGACAAGGCGGTCGCGAAGTGGAAAGCGCTTGCCAGCGACCCCGATGCTCACTTCGACAAGGTCGTCGAGGTCGATGCCGCCGCCATCGCTCCGCTCGTGACCTGGGGAACCAACCCCGCCATGGTCGTGCCCGTCGACGCCGTGGTTCCCGACCCCAGGGATGCTAAGACGGAGGCTGATCGCAAGGCCATGCAGGGCGCACTTGAGTATATGGGCCTGACCGCCGGCACGCCGATTCAGGACATCAGGATCGACGTAGCCTTCATCGGCTCCTGCACCAACTCGCGCCTCGAAGACCTGCGCGAGGCGGCGCGCGTCGCCGCCGGCTACCAGGTCGCACCCGGCGTTCGCGCGCTAGTGGTGCCCGGTTCGCAGCCGATCAAGTTGGCTGCGGAAAAAGAAGGCCTCGACCAGATTTTCAAAGCCGCCGGTTTTGAATGGCGCGATCCGGGCTGCTCGATGTGCCTCGGCATGAATGCCGATTTCGTGGCGCCGGGTCAGCGCTCCGCCTCGACGACCAATCGCAACTTCGAAGGCCGCCAGGGCCGCGATGCGCGCACTCATCTCGTGAGTCCCGCCATGGCCGCTGCCGCCGCCATCAAGGGACACTTCACCGACATTCGCCGCTGGGAATTCCGTCAGGCCAGCGCGGGAGGAAAGTAGCCATGCAGCCCTTTCGAGTACACACGGGAGTGGCCCTCCCGCTGGACCGCAATAATGTCGATACCGACGCGATCATTCCGAAGCAGTTTCTGAAGCGCGTCGAGCGCACCGGTTTCGGCCAGTTCCTGTTCTTCAACTGGCGCTTCCAGCCGGACGGATCGGTGAACAAGGAATTCCCGCTGAACCAGCCGACGTATGAAAAATCCTCGGTGCTGGTCGCCGGCCGCAACTTTGGCTGCGGCTCCTCGCGCGAGCACGCGCCCTGGGCGCTGGGCGATTACGGATTCCGCACCGTTATTGCGCCCTACTTCGCCGACATCTTCTCTAGCAACTCTGCGCAGAACGGAATCCTACTGGTGTCGTTGCCGGAAGAGCAGGTCGCTGATCTGCTGGCGCGGCTCAAGAGCAACCCTGGTGGGAAAGTCACGGTCGATCTGGAACGCTGCGAGGTCAAGGACGAGACCGGGTTCGTCGCCAGTTTCACCGCCGACCCGTTCCGCCGTCACTGCCTGCTCGAAGGACTCGACGACATCGGCCTTACCCTGCAACACGAGCCCGAGATCGCAGCCTACGAAGCCCGGCACCGTTAACTCAGCTGGCAGCGCAACATCGCCATCAACAAATCAGGCCGCCCGAAAGGGCGGCCTGGTCATTTCTGCGACAACGCCGCGCTATCGTACGACCGACGGCACCAGCGCCTCGGCTTCAGCGATCATCCGTCCCAGGCTTTCCTCAACGCCCGCCGTCCAGAAGGACTCATCCGTCGGGTTGATTCCGAACGGGGCGAGCAATTCGACCACGTTCTTGGTTGCGCCCGAGCGCAGCAGATCGAGATAGAGAGCTTCGAAGCGGTCGCCGATCTTGGCCTGTTGCGAGTACAAGCCCTGCGTCAGCAACTCGCCGAAAGAGTATCCATAGACGTAAAACGGATGGTGAAAGTGTGAAACGTAAGCCCAGAGATGCTCAGTGTTCTCGTAAGTAAACACCTCGCACTCTTCGCCGTACAGTTCCCTCACGGTAGTCAACCAGAGCGCATCGAGTTCTTCCACGGAGAGCTTCGCTGGCTCATGCCACTCCCGGTAGCTCGCGTCCATGCCGTGAATGCGCCGTTCGAAATTGGAGAACCCGATCTGGCGCACCACGGTGTTCAGCATCCCCTCGATCTTCTGCATCAGCAATGCCAGAAGGGCGCTCTTGTCTCCCTGCTGGGTGAGACGGTCCTTCAGGAAGTTGAAGGTCGTCATCTCGCCGAAGACCGAAGCCGTTTCGCAATAGGCAATCGGAGGATGGAACATCAGCACGCCCTGTGCCTCGGCCGCGAGTATGCCATGCACTCCGTGTCCCAACTCATGGGCCAGCGTCATTACGTCGTGCTGCGAGCCGAGATAGTTCAGAAACGTGAACGACTGCGGTCGGTTTCCGGGAAGCACCAGCGAACAGTTGAAGGCTCCGCCGCGCTTGCCCTTGAGAGCGGGAGCGTCGATACGCTTTGCGGCAACAAAGCCGCGGACGATCTCCGCCAGCGTGGGACTGAATGACGCAAAAGCCGCCAGCGCCAGCTTCATCGCTTCAGAAAATGGAACCACGGTCGTGTCGGCAAAGGGCAGCGGCGCGTTGCGGTCGCTCCAGCGCAGTGTCTTTCTGCCAAGCAGCTTCGCCTTGAGCAGGTAATAACGGCGAGCCAGCGGACCGCCGACCTTGGTGACCGCCGCGTGCAGCGAATCCACCACCGAGTCCGGAATACGGTTGTCCTTGTTCCTGCCCTCCATGGGATGGCGATAGTTGCGCTCGCGGACCTCCACGGCGGCCCGGCCTGCAACCACATAGAGAGTCTGCGCGGAGTACTTTGCGAAATATCCGTCCAGGCCCGCGTTGATTAGCCCCTGCGCTTCGGCGCGCAGTTCGCCGTCCTTCGAGTTTGTCAGGATGTCGAGCATCTCGGTGAGCGTCTTTTCCTCGCCCCGCAGGGAGAAGCGCAGATCGGCCTCGCACTCGTCAAAGAACTCGTCCCATGCCTCCGGACCAAACGGCGATCGCTTCGCCAAGGCCGATTCCACCGGCTCGCTCAATACATGGGGCCGGAAGATGCGCTGATGATCGATCCACGGACGATGCCGTTTGACGACCGCATCGGTGGTGTAAAGCGACTCCAGCACGGCATCCGCGAGCGCGACCAACTCCAGCGTGAAAAACGTCAGGTGATCGCCCTGGATCTGGCTCATCTTCTGCTGCAGTGCGGCGACCTTCGCCTTCACCGCCGCGTCGGTAACGTCCAGGCTCTGCTGCAGCGAGAGGTAGACCATGAACTTCCCGCCGAGCATCTCCAACTCTGAGTAGGCAGCGAGGGCCGCGCCCAGTGTCCCGGCGAGTTGGCCTTTGAACTGATGGGAAAAGTCCGCAGCCTGCCGAGCGAACAGTGCCAGGTCGAGGTCGAGTTGTGGATCATCCACGCCAGAGTATAAGGAACTCAAGTCCCAACGAACATCGTTAGCAGCTAGTTCAGTATTCATAGGAAATCTGGTGCCCAGCCATGATGTGAAACGTGCGGCAGCGGCGCACCGTATAGACGAGATGTTAACAGACGCGGCGGGGCTGCTCGGAGGCGGCGGCCGGTTGCAGCCAGACCCCGTCATGCAAGAACGATTGCGAGCAGAAAGACGAAGGACCTTGCCGCAGCAAGGTCCTTCGTTCTTTGCAGAATCAAACCAACCGCAAGGTCACACGGCCAGATCGCGCGTCAACTCCGTAAGGCCAAGCGCGGCCACGGCCTCAAGCGACGGCTTGCCGGTCGTCGAGTCCCAGCCCATGGCGTTGAAGTAGCCGAGTTTCAGGGCGTCGAAGTCGATCTTCTTGTTCGCCATCGGGCCGGAGGTGAGCGGCTCTTGCAGCAGGCGCTTGGGCAACTGGAACATGGCTGGCGTCACCCCATCGCGAGCGTTAAAAGCCTGTCGCATCGTCAGGATGCGGCGGCCGATCTGGATGGTCTCTTCGTATCCGAGGTCCCAGCCGGTAACGCCCGAGATCAATTCGGCGATCGGCGGAGGCGCCACGTTGCCGGCCAGCAGGGCGCACATCCCGGCGGCGTTGAGCACCTGGTTATAGGCAAACCCCAGTGCATACAGCGGGCCCTTCTGGTCAAATGCATCGAAGGGCAGTTTGGGCATCTGCAGCGCAGGGTCCTTGCCGATCGGTGCGCCGGTATCGAGCATGCGCGCCACCTTGCAATCCATGTGGTGCGCCGGATTGGCGTCGGCAAACATCTCCGTGCCCAGCGGCGGCGCCATGCGCGGATCGTGGTAGGGCAAGCTCTTGCCGCGCACCGCGATCGCAAAGTAATCGGCGCCCTTGCCGATGCGCTCGGCCGCCTTTCCCGCGCCGTCGGCCAGCACCGCGCCAAAGCCTTCGCGCTTACCCATCTTCTCGACCAGCGCAACGATGGCTTCCGCATTGCTCCAGGTGAGGTCGAGGCCGTCGGTATCCTGCTTGGTGATCAGGCCCTTCTCGTAGCACTCCATCGCCAGCGCGATGGTTCCGCCCACGCCGATTGTGTCCATGCCGTAGCGGTTGCACAGGTCGTTGGCCTTCGCCGCAGCCGCCACGTTGTCGTTCATCAGCAGGCCGCCAAAGGAAGCCAGCGATTCATACTCGGGCCGGTGCATGTCGCCGCTGATGGCATACTCGCCGCTCTCATTGCGGATGAATGCGCCGCAACGGACGTTGCAGCCGAAACAGCCGTATGGTTTGACCTTCCACGACTCCATGTTGGCGGAAGCCAGGTTCTTTGCCGTCGGGAACGATTCGGTTCCGCTCAGCCGCCAGTTCTTGACCGGCGAATCGCCGATGGAAATCAGGAAGTCGTATCCCCCGGCGGTGCCCAAGGTAGTCAACTGCTTGGCAAACGGGTTGGCCTCCAGCAGTTTGTTGTAAGCCTCGCGTGCTTCACCGAACTTCTCTCGATTGCCGATGGTCAGCTTCGTGCCGTTGCTCTTGACGGCGATGGCTTTCAGTTTCTTCGCGCCCATCACGGCGCCCAGTCCGTTGCGCGCGGCCATGCGCCCGTGCTCATTGGCAATGCCGGCCAGCAGCGACAGCTTTTCGCCGGCGGGACCGATGCATGCGATCTTGAGCCGGTCATCGCCCAACTCGCGGTGGAGTATCTCTTCCGTCTCGTGTGTGTCTTTACCCCAGGCCTTCGAGGCATCGTGCAGGCTGGCCTTGCCGTCCTTAATCAACAGGCAAACAGGAGAGGCGGCGGCGCCAGTAATAAAGACCGCATCGTAGCCGGCAAACTTGAGTTCCGGGCCGAAGGTGCCGCCAGAGTTGGCCTCGCCCCAACCATCCAGCAGCGGCGACTTGGCGACGATCATGAAGCGCCCGCTGCCGACAATCGGCGTGCCGGCGAGCAAGCCGGGGACGAACCCGATCATATTGTCGGGACCGAGCGGGTCCGTGTGCGGCTTGATGTGCTCGTATAGCACGCGCGCACCCAGTCCGGTGCCCCCCAGGAAGCGGCGGTACATTTCTTCCGGCAGCGCCTGTTCTTCAATCGCCGCCGTAGTCAGATTCACGAAGAGCACTTTTCCGGCAATTCCGCCTGCCATGGTTGATACCTCGTCCGTTTCTGTGTTGAGCGTGCGTTAGAGTTCCGCTCCCGCAACTCGCCCGTCGCGTCAGCGCGAAAAGCTCATTTTCGATCAGCCATTATGCTACGCCTGCCTGGGCGCGTCCAGCGCAGCGTCCCTGGCGATTGATATAGGCTTTATCTCAGCGGGTATCGACAAATTGAATTGGACACTTGCTCGTATCGGCGATTAAATGAGGATCGCCTCATTTTGGAACAACAGTGCGTCACCTAAGTGCGGAAGATCGACCGACTCATGGGAGGCGAGGAAGCTGCCGAACTGCGCCATGCCAGCATGTCTGATCGTCCTATTGAAACCGTTCCCGAATGGCAGTTCCCGCCGGAAGACGGACCGTCCTACCTCGCCGATTCAGTCCCTGCGCTGCGCGCCACCGCGTGGCGGCGACCCGGCGAGATCCGCAGGACTTGTGGCGAGGTCTGCGCGCTACCGTTTTCCCTTGCTTGCCGGATGCGTGTACCGCCTCAGCGATTACTGACCGATAGGAGAATACATGGGCCAGGAACTAGTTGGTAACTCAGGCGTAACCGCAGGCGCAGAGCAGTCCGTGCCGTCTTTGCCTGCCGGCTTCAAGAAGAGGATGACCTATACGGAGTTTCTCGATTACTCTCCGATGTCGCCTTTTCTCTGGCTCATTCTGGTGGGCTGCATCGTGGCGCAGATTCTGGACGGGTTCGATTTTCAGTGCACCTCGTTCGCTCTGCCTTTGATCGCCCGGGAGTTCAAGATCACGCCGACGCAGGCCGGCGCCATCGGATCAGTTACAAACCTGGGTTTGCTGTTCGGCGCATTGATCTTCTCTCCGATCTCTGACCGCGTTGGCCGCAGACCGGTATTCCAATGGGCGCTTTTCACCTATGCGTTCGGCACGTTCCTGAGCGCGATTGCTCCCAGTTACCAGTTTCTGTTGTTCGCCCGTTTCATCGCCGGTCTTGGCATCGCCGCTGAATTCCCGGTGGCCGTTGCGCTGCTGGCCGAGTATGCACCCAAACGGCTGCGTCACGTCTTTACCAGTTCCAGCGTCATCGGTTACTCCGTCGGCTGGTTTGTCTGCGCCGTGGTTGCCACCATCGTCGTTCCCCGGTACGGCTGGCGCGCCCTTTACTGGATCGGCGTTTCGCCGGCGCTGATGATCATTTACGTGCGCCGCTACATTCCGGAATCGGTGCGCTACCTGCTGGAGCGGGGCAAGGTAGAAGAAGCCGGCAAGATCATGCGCAACATTGCGGACCGCTCCGGCTTCACCGACATCGATCTAGTACCGCCGGACATGACAAAGCCTGAAAAGACGAAGGCAGCGAGTCTCGTCGAGCAGTTCGGGACCTTGCGCTTCTTCATCGGCTCGCTCGTCGTGCTGTCGTTGTTCCAACTGGCCAACAACATCCAGGTGGTTGGCTTCGGCACCTGGCTGCCCTCCCTCTTTATGAAGCAGGGCTTCACGCTGACCAAGAGTTTTACCTACACCATGATTGTGCTGGCCGTAACGCCGATCGGTCAGATTCTCGGCATGTGGATGTCGGATAAGATACCCCGCAAATGGGCCATGCTCGTGCTCTCCGGCCTGAGCGCGCTCTGCTTCTTCGGCTTTGGCCTGTCGTTTGAGTACAAGTATCCGATTGCGCTGACCGTAGCGTTCAACGTGGGCTACCAGTTCTTCTCCGGCGGCGTTGTTCCCATCGTCACCACCTTGAGCGTGGAGTTGTTCCCGACGAGCATTCGCTGCCTCACCCGCGGCCTGTACGTTGCCAGCGGACGCATCGGTTCCGTCACGGGCCCTCTGGCTTTGGGGCTTTTCCTCACCTTGGGAACGCAGGTTCACCAGATCATCTACTACTTCACAATGCCATTGGTCGTAGCCGCCGTGCTCGTGGTGCTCTGCGTCAAGGTCGATCCGCGGCAGAAGACGCTGGAAGAAATCTCCAAGCGTTAAGCCGCTGCAGCTCTGCCTGGGATGTTGGTAAGGTTGGATTGAGGGAACAGGGGTCCATCGTTCGCGCGAACGCCCGGGCCCTGATTCTCGGCTTAATGGAAGGGATAGGGAAACTCATGATTCGCATGACTGGTGGCGCAGCCATTGTCAAATCACTGCAGGCGTACGGAATCGAAACCTTGTTCGGCATCCCCGGGGTGCAGCTCGACGAACTCTTCGTTGCGCTTTACGACGAGCGCGAGTCCATCCGCGTCATCGCCAATCGCCACGAACAAGGGTGCGCCTACATGGCGTATGGCTATGCCAAATCCAGCGGGCGGGTGGGAGCCTACACCGTGGTTCCGGGGCCGGGGTTCCTCAACTCCTCGGCCGCTCTTGCCACCGCTTATGCGGGCAATGCGCAAGTGCTATGCATCACCGGTCAAGTGCCTTCGCCGCAGATCGGCCGTCAGGCGGGCGCGCATCACGAAATCAACGATCAGTTGGGGATCATCCGCAATCTGACCAAGTACGCGGCGCGCATCGAACACCCCGCCCTCACGCCGGACGCCTTCGACCAGGCTTTCCGTGCCCTGCGCAGCGGACGTCCGCGTCCGGTGGCTCTGGAAATGGCGCCCGACGTCATGGCGTACAACGCGGCGGTCACCTTGCGCGAACCCTGCCCGGCTCCGCCTCCGCTCGAGCCCGATCCGGAGCTGATCGAAAAGGCCGCCGCGTTGTTGGGCGCAGCGCAAAACCCGATCATTGCCGTTGGCGGCGGCATCTTCGGCGCCGAAGCCGAAACGCTGCACGTTGCTGAAATGCTCCAGGCGCCGGTGTCGATGTCGCGCAACGCCAAGGGCGCGATCAGCTTCCGTCACCATCTCGGATTGCCCGAGACCGCCGGCCATCGCCTTTGGGGTGAAGTTGACGTGGTGCTGGCGGTCGGCACGCGCCTCCAGGAGCAGTACCGTCGCTGGGGCATTGCGGAAGACATCAAGATCATCCGCATCGATGTCGATCCGGCCGAACTCGAGCGCAACGGCAAGCCCGCTGTCGCCATTCTGGCCGACGCCAAGGTGGCGCTCGCCGCTCTGGCCAACAGCCTGGGCAAGCACAACCGGCAGCGTCCCTCGCGCAAGGCCGAACTCGAAGCACTGAAGGCCGGGCTGGAAGAGGAATACGAGCAGCTCACGCCGCAGATCGAATACATCCGGGCGATCCGCAGCCAGCTTCCCGACGACGGCTTCGTGGTCAGCGAATCCACCCAGCTCTCCTATGCCGCGCGCATCGCCATGCCCTTCTATTGCCCGCGCACCTTCATCACCGCCGGCTACCAAGGGACGCTGGGCTACGGCTTCCCCACGGCCATCGGCGTGAAGGTCGCCAATCCCGACAAGCAGGTGATCTCGATCACCGGCGACGGCGGGTTCCTCTTCGCCGGCTCTGAACTTGCCACTGCCGTGCAGTACGGCATCGCCAGCGTGACCCTGATCTTCAATAACAATGCCTACGGCAACGTAAAGCGGGCGCAAATTGAAAAGTACGGCAACCGGGTGATCGCGACCGACCTGCGCAACCCCGACTTCGTCAAACTGGCCGAGTGCTATGGCGCGCAGGGACTACGTGCGGAGAGCCCGAAGGCCCTGGCGGATGCGCTCCGGTGCGCATTTGCCTACACCAACGGCCCGACTGTCATCGAGATCCCGGTGGGCGACATGCCCAGCCCCTGGCACTTGATCGATATGCCGCGCGTGAAACGGATAAAACGTTAACGCTTGATTGCGCACGCCGGATGAAATGGCGGCACACCAATTCGGAAGTCAGATAGCAGAGGATGTTCATAATGTCGAACCCCAAGGTCTTCATATTCGCGCCTGTCCACCGGATGGGCGCCTCTTATAAAGCCTATGAAGTACTCGAACAGGCGAATCTCGATATTCTCTACGGCAATGCTTCCTGGCACACGCCCCAGGGCGATAACGAAGACCAAATGTGCGTGATGGCCAAGGGCGCCGATGCCCTGACCGGAGGCTCCATCAAGAGCAGCCCCATTACGGGCAAGATCATGGACGGTTCTCCGAACCTGCGCATCGTCGCCAAGTGTTCGATCGGCGTCGACGACGTAGAGGTCGATGCCGCCACGGAGCGCGGCATCCTGGTCACGCACGCCCCCACGGAGTCCAACTGGTCCGGCGTCGCCGAAGGCGTCATGGGCACCATGCTGACCCTGCTGAAGAAAATTCGCGAGCGCGACGAGTTCGTGAAAGCGGGCAAGTGGCGCGACCCTTCGCTTCAGGGAGTTTCTGTCGGACGGCATCAGGATGGCTATCCCGGCATCACCATCGGAATCATCGGACTGGGGCGCATCGGCCGCCGCTTCGCCGACCTGCTGAAGCCGTGGCGCGTGCGCGTCCTCGCCAGTGATCCCTACGTGGAAGAGTCCCTGTTCATCCTGTGCGACACGCAGCGCGTCGACCTGGAAACCCTGCTGAAGGAATCCGACGTCGTCAGCCTCCACGTTACCCAGACGAAGGAGACCTGCCAGATGTTCGGGGCCAAGGAGTTTGCCCAGATGAAGCAGGGCTCGGTCTTCATCAACACCGCGCGCGGCCCGGTGGTGAATACCCCGGCCCTGGTGGCCGTCCTTGAAAGTGGCCACATCGCCGCTGCCGGCCTCGATGTCTTTGAAAACGAGCCGCTGCCTGCCGATTCGCCGCTGCTCAAAATGGGAAACAAGGTGTTGCTCTCGCCCCACATGGCCTCCTCCAACCTCGACGGCGGCCTCAAGCAGGGAATCATCTGGGCCAACCGCTCTGTGCTCGACGCCCTGAATGGGAAGGTTCCCGAGCACGTCTACAACAAGGAAGTCATCCCCACGTGGGTGCGGCGCTTCGGAGGCAAGAAGGCGTAACCCTCTCCAATACTGCTAGATAGCTCCCTTCAGGATTCTTGGCGTGCAGGCCAGATCAATGGTGCCCGTGATGCGTCCGATGTATCACGAGCGCTGTCAAATTGAATTAGACAGGCTTGGCCGTTCAAGACGTAATATATGCGCCCAAACCGGGAAAATATTTGCCTGCAGTAGTGTGGAAGGTCTGGCCGACTCTTGAGGGTCAGGGATGCGATTATGCTGTGCTTTTGCCGGAAAATCGGTAGCCAAGGCGGTCTTACCAGCGGTCCCATATCCTTCCAGCCTAGTTCCTTTACTTCGCCGCCTCTCAGCATGACTTCGGCGGCTTCACTCCTTGGCGGCCCCCCGCGATGAGCTAAGAGCGACTTCCGACGAGGTGTGACCGCTGCTGATTGTTCTGTTTCTCATGTTCGAAATACCAGTCGGTCCACGAACTGACTGAGAGGAGAGGATATGGGCCAGGAAGTGAGTGGTACCCCAGGCGTTACCGCAGGTGCCGGGCAGCCCCCGGCGGCAGTTAAGACGATGACCTATACGGAGGTCATCGATCAATCGCCGATGACGCCGTTCCTGTGGCTGGTTCTGCTCGGCTGCGTGGTGGCGCAGATTCTGGACGGCTTCGACTTCCAGAGTACTTCGTTCGCGCTGCCGCTGATCAGCAGGGAATTTCACATCAACCACACCCAGGCTGGCCTGATCAGCGCGGTGACCAATTTTGGGTTGCTGCTCGGCGCCCTGATCTTTGCTCCGATCTCCGACCGAATCGGCCGCAGGCCGGTATTCCAGTGGGCACTGTTCCTTTATGCCTTCGGTACCTTCCTCAGCGCCCTCGCCCCGAACTATACCTTCCTGCTGGTGGTGCGCTTTATCACCGGCATTGGCATCGCGGCTGAGTTCCCGGTGGTGATGGCGCTGCTGGCCGAGTATTCGCCCAAGCGGCTGCGCCACCTCTTCGTGGCCGCCGGCGGCATTGGCTATTCCTTTGGCTGGTTTGTCTGCGCCGTGGTGGCCACTGCCATCGTTCCGAGGTTCGGCTGGCGCGCCCTCTACATGCTCGGTGTGGTGCCGGCGCTCATGATTATTTACGTCCGGCGCTACGTGCCGGAATCGGTGCGCTTCCTGTGCATGCGCGGTCGGCATCAAGAAGCCCGCGTGATCGCCAAAAAGATTGCCAACGACGCGGGATTCACCGGCGTCGAACTAGTTCCCCCGCCGTCGACGTTGGATCCCAAGGCCAGCGCGGCAAAGCAGTTTTCCGCCCTGCGCCCGTTTCTTGCTGCCCTGATCGTGATGGCGCTGTTCCAGTTGGCCAACAACGTTCAGATCGTCGGCATCGGCACCTGGCTTCCCTCGATCTTCATGAAGCAGGGCTTCAATATCAGGGCCAGCTTCAGCTTCACCATGATCGTGCTGGCCACTACGCCGATCGGGCAGATCTGCGCGATGTGGCTGCAGGACAAGATGCCGCGAAAGTGGGCCATTTTCCTGCTCTGCGGCCTCGGCGCATTGTGCTTCTTCGTCGCCGGTCTTTCGTTTGAGTTCCACTACCCGATTGCGGCGACCATTGCTGCCATCGTTGCTTACCAGTTCTTCTCGGGCGGCACGGTGCCGATCATCATGACGCTGAACGTCGAACTGTTCCCGACCCAGGTGCGCAGCCTCGCCTACGGCTTGGTGGTGGCCTTTGCGCGCATCGGCTCGATCTCCGGTCCGCTCATCCTCGGCGTCATGCTGACCCTGGGCACCGAGATTCACCAGATCATCTATTACTTCTCGTTGCCTCTGGTGGTCGCGGCGGTCCTGCTGGTAATTTTCATCCGGGTCGATCCACGCCAGAGATCGCTGGAAGATGTTACGGGCCACTAAACAGGACAGCGCAACCTCGGGTTGCGCTGTCTGCGTATTGCGCCGCTATCGCTGGGCTGGGGGAATTCAAGCCGGTGATGTCGGCACCGGTCTTGGTGATGTCAGCCGGCAGGAAAAAGGTCAGGAGCTCAGGGTTCGTCTGGACCGGGCCCCTTTTTCCCTGAAGCCCCGAACCGCTCCCCTCCCGGCACATCGCTATTGCAGTACGTCGCCCAGGTAATCGGTCAGCACGCGCTTGAACTCGGCGCTTACCAAGGCGTGCTCGCGGGCAGGCGTAGTGGCGTATATCGCGACGAGCCCTTTCATGATCTGCACCACGACGTTGGCCACCAGCAGGGCGCGTTCGCGCGAAAGAGACGGGTTCTTGGCCATGAACGCTCGGGAGAACTGCGCGCGAAGGTTCTGCCGGACGGCGGCGTCGCGGGCGAACTTGATCGGCGCGGCGATGAGAGGCAGGTAGGCCGGGTGCTGCTCGGTGAAAGCCGCCATCATGCCGACGAGGCGTTGGGCAAAGTCCTCAATGCCCAGTTCTTTCGCCTCTTCGGTCAGAGAGGACCAGTGCGCGTCCGTTTCCTGCGCGTAGCGCTGCAGCAAGGCGCGTGCCACGGCCGTCTTGTCGGGGAAGTAGCGGTACAGAGCCCCGATCGACGCCTTCGACCGCCGGGCGATGGCCGTCATGGTCATGGATTCGTAGCCGACGTCCGCGACGATCTCGGCGGCCGCATTCAGGAAAGATTCAATGCGGCGCGACGCCCGCTCCTGTTGTGGAACGACGCGCTCTGATCGGGTGGCCGACGCGACGTGATCGGGAGTTGACGAAAGTGAGGACATGCTCGTATTATATCCTTAACAAGTGAGGAAGTCCTCATTTATTTTGATGGCCGCTAGGCTCGCCCGGCGATCAAAACGCAAAACACACAGAGTGAAAGGGAGGCTTTCCGTGAACCCATGGGATATTGAAGGAAAATGGAGCGTGTCGCCGTATGGATGGGCGGAGGAAGTGCGCAAGGAGTTTCCTCTGATGCGCAAGAGGATCGCCATCCGTGACGATACCTTCCGGGAAGGCGACCACTGTATCGGGTATCGCATGAGCTTCGATGACAAGATCGAGCTCCTTCGCCTTACCGTGGAAATGGGAGTCGAGGAAATCGATATCGGCGGTCCTTCCCTGCACAAGACCGAGTACGACCTGACCACCGCGCTGAAAGAGTCCGGGATCAAGGTGCGCAAGACCGCCCGCGTCTTCGGCAGCAAGAAGGTGGACTTCCGGCGTGAAATCGACATGTGCATGGCCGCCGGTGCCGACAACCTGCGCGTCGTCCTGATGTACCTCAACGAGCAGAAGGTTCTCGACGAACTCAAGCTGCTGCCCGCCATCTTCGATTACGTCCACACTCAGTACAAGACCCAGATCAGCTGGGCCATCTCGGACTGTCCGCGCGCGCCCATGCACCTGATCCGCAAGGTGTACGAGGAAGGCGTTGCCGCAGGCGGCGACAAGGCGGGCATCAACGACACCTTCGGCATCGCCACCCCGGCCGTCATGCGCTATCTGACGCGGGTAATCCGCGAGATCATCCCCGAATCGATGGAGCTCAAAGCCCATTGCCACAACACCTTTGGCCTGGGCACGGCCAACACCCTGGCCTGCGCCGAGGGCGGGGCTACCGAACTCGACTGCTGCATCAACGGCTACGGCGACGAAGCGGGCAACGCCTCGCTGGAAGAAGTGGCCGCCAGCCTCGAAGCGCTCTATGGCGTCAGCACCGGCCTGGACCTGACCAAACTGGCCAACTACTCGAAGATCGCTGCCGAAAAGGGCCAGCTTCCGATTCAGCCCCACAAGGCCGTCGTCGGCGAGAATGCGTTCCTGCGGCCGATGTTGATCTGGTCGGGCGTGAACATGGCGAAGGAATCCTGGATGCTCCATGAGCCGCTGGATCCGGACGCGGTGGGCATGACGTCTACCGTCGTGTTTGGTCCCGCGCAGAGCCTGGAAGACGAACCGATCGAAGTGAAGTTCAAGGAGTTGGGAATCCCCTGCACGCTCGAGAAGATCGTCAAGGCGCGTGCCATCGCCGAGGGCCTGCTGGGCGAATATCGTACCGTCAAGGTGCGCGCGCACAAGTATCTGACCGAGGCCGAGTTCGAAGATATCCTGCGGAAGGTTTAGTCGGAACAGTTGGAAACGCCCCGCCAGCGGCGGGGCGCGCAACGTCCAATCAAATTCATAAGGAGAACAACAATGCCGGAAACTCTCACCGTAAAGAAGCTCACGCTCGAAGGCGCACAGAAGGTGCTTGAGGCCACGCTGAAAGAGGCCGCCGCCCGCAAGAAGAACGTCAGCGTGTCCGTCGTGGATGCCGGTGGCCACCTGGTCGCCTTCGCCCGCACCGACAAGGCGGGCCTGACGACCATCAACGTCGCCAACAACAAGGCGCGATGCTCCGCTTTCACCGCTTTCCCGACCGGCAAGCTGAGCAAGGAAGGCAACGAGCGCACCGACTTCCACGCCCTTTCGATCACCATGGCGGCTGGCCTTGAGAACATGGTTCTGATGCAGGGTGGCGTGCCGATCATCATCGACGGCGAGTGCATTGGCGGCGTGGCCGTCAGCGGCGCCGGACACTTTGACGGCGAAATCGCCTGGGTAGGCGCACTGACGCTGCAAGGCGCGCAGAAGGTGGAGCCCAAGGTTAAGGAAGCCAAGGCTTAATCGCCGGCAGCCTTTCTGCGCCTCCGATTTCCATGAGGCGCTAACTGCGATTCAAACGGCGGGTTGGCCCCGGGGGCCGGCCCGCGTGCTGGAGGATTTGATGGAAGCTACTGCTGCGGCAAAACCGGTGATCGGCGCTGAACCAATTCTCAAGATCGGAGCCGTCCGGACTTGGAGAGTCGTACTCAAGCGAAAGCAAGTCTGGAAGACGGCCCGCTACACCAAGGGCGACATTGAAGCACTCGTCGTCGGCATCTCCGATCCGGACGGACTGACCGGATACGGATATCTGCCGTCCATGTTCTTGGAAGGCGAGTCCACGGCGGCCGCCGAAGCCCATCTGCACGTGGTGCTGAAGCCGGTCATCATGGGCCGCGAGCACGCCGGCGTGCAGCCGCTGATGAAAGACCTCGAGTCGGCGACGCGCCACAACCACCAGCTGAAGTTCGCCATTGAAGAGGCGCTGCTGGACATGCAGGCGAAGAAGCTGAACACGCCGCTGTTCAACCTGCTCGGCGGCCTGTGCTTCGCCGAAATGCCGGTCATGCGCGCCCTGACGCTCAAGACCCCCGAAGAGACGGCGGCCGACGCCCTGAAGCACCGCGAGAACGGCTACACCTACATGAAGCTCAAGGTCGGCCTCGATCCGAAGCGCGACGTTGCCGCCTTCAAAGCCGTCCGCGAGGCCGTGGGCGACGACGTGTTCCTCTCGATCGACGCCAACCAGTCCTACTCGACGCACCAGGCGATCAAGGTCATCACCGAGTGCCAGAAGTACGGCATCAACCTGTGCGAGTCGCCGGTCAAGTGCGACGACCTGCGCGGCTTCGCGTTCGTCCGTTCGCAGGTGCAGACGCCGATCATGGCCGACGAAGGCGCGCGCACCACGTCCGACGTGGCGCGGATGATCGAAAACGGCTGCATCGACGGTGCCAGCATCAAGCTGTGGAACGTGGGCGGCTTCATGAAGGGGAAGGAAATGGCGGCTCTGCTGAACGCCAACAACTGCTTCTGCCACATCGCCACCACGCCCGGCAGCCAGATCATGGAAGCGGGCCAGCTCCACTTCGCCGCCTCCACGGTCAACATGTTTGCCGGCGCCGAACTGGCCGAGTTCGCGGCCTTGCAGGAAGATCCGGGCCAGGGCCTGAAGATCGAAAACGGCATCCTGCGCGTGCCGATGGGCGCCGGTCTCGGCATCACCATCGACCTCAGCAAGGGCGTCGAAACGACAGACAAGTGGTAAAGGAATCCGCAGCCCCTGCCTATGCGGCAGGGGCTGCGGGTCTGTACGCATATGAGTAATATGGGAGCCTCCGCGTTCCCCGCTTTTCAACCCACAGCGCCGGCAGTCTGAAATTTCCGCGGACCCAGGTTCCCATCTCAGATGCCTCTCGAGCGCAGGAGGAACTAGGATGCAGTCGCACGCCGCTTCTCAACTCGAAGAAGTGACCCCGCTTTTCACCAACTTTATTGCCGGGACCAGCTACCACGATCTGCCCCAGCCGATTACGGAGCGGGTCAAGAAGAGCATCCTCGACACGATCGGCGTCATTATCCCGGCCTCCGAACTGATGCCTGACCTCAAGAAGGCGATGGGCATCTACATCGACGCGGGCGGCAAGCCGGAGAGCACCGTTCTCGCCTATGGCGTTAAGCTGCCCGCCTGGGCCGCCGCCTTTGCCAACGGAGTCCGTGGCCACTCGCTGGACTATGCCGACGGGCACCTGGAAGCCGTATTCAGAATCGGCATCAGCTGCATTCCCGCCGCTTTGGCTTTGGCCGAGCGCCGTGGCGTCGCAATCGGCGGCAAGGAGTTGATCACCGCCGTCGCTGTTGCCGAGGAGTTCCTCTGCCGCTTGGGCGTGTCGGTTGCCCGTCGGCGCAAGTCCTTTGGACCCTGGCACTGCGGCATCCTGCTGGGCAACTTCGGCGCCACCGCGGCTTCGGCCAGAATGCTGAACCTGACAGCCGAGCAGACCGACCGCGCGTTTGGCGTTGGCTTCCTCCAGTGCGGCGGCACCGTGGGCGTTACGGCCCCCGACGCCAACATTCGCGGCATGTATGCCGGCTTCACCAGCAAGAACGGCGTAATGGCCGCCCTGATGGCCGAGCAGGGACTGCTCGGACCGCGCGGCGTCCTCAGTTCGCCCGACGGCCTGTTCGACGCCTATTTCCAAGGCGCCTACGACCGCGACTATCTCATTGCCGACATCGGCAAGGAGTTCGAACTCCGCAACCTGAGTTTCAAGCCGTGGCCGGCCTGTGCCTTCGCGCATCCGTTCATCGATGCCATGCTGACCCTGCGCGCCGAGCACTCGATCCGTCCCGAGGACATCGAGCGCATCGAGGTGCACTCCGGCGAGGTCACCAAGGAGTTCTGCGAGCCCGTCAACCTCGCCGCCGGCAAGTATCCGAAGACCACCAACAACGGCAAGCGCAGCGTGCCGTTCAATGTGGCGCTGGCCGCGCTCAAGGGCAAGATCTCGTTCAGCGACTTCACGCCCGAGGCCCTCGCCAACCCCGAAGTCCTCAGGATGGCCGAGAAGGTGCAGTGGGTCCACTCCCCCGAGCTCGAAGTGAGCAACCAGCTTCCTCCGGGCATCACCCGCATCTTCTGCCGCCAGGGCAAGTTCGAAAAGCGCGTCGACTTCCCCTACGGCCATCACCACAACCCGATCAAGGCCGAGGATGTCGTCGACAAGTTCCGCGACTGCCTCGCCTTCTCGCCCCGACCTATCTCGAATGAAGATCGTGAGCGCGTGATCGACATGATCCTCAACCTGGAAAAGGTCAACGATATCCGGGAGATCATCCGTCTGCTGGCATAGCAGATAGAGCTTCCGGCTTGCAGGTCTCATGACCGGGTTCGGCTGCCGCTAACGCGAGCAGCCGAATCCGGTTTCTTCTTGCGTAGCCTGGCCCCGGTGTCGTAGCCCCGTAGCCCCGTGGCCCCGGCGGCACCGCTGGAAACGCGTCCCGTTTTAGGCAGGGATTTGGCCGTCCCGCTTTCATTTTTCCCAGCTTCCCACGCCTGTGCGCGGTAGGCTTTCCCGACAAAGATTCACGTTCGCAAATTGCGCTGTAAGCTGCGGTGCTCCGGCACTCGGCAACCACCGTGCAGCCAATCCAATAAAGGACGTGAATCCGGCAGCGTGCAGCGGTAGATATGGGCCCTCAACTTTTTCCCTTGGAGAGCGCCAAATGGCCACACCCGGCAAGCCGCGTTCGGTCGGCGAACGTATCGGCAGCATCGAAGTCCTGTTCCGCCCAAGCACCCCCATCGAGCAGTCGAAGTACCCGGGGTTCAAACCATGCAGCTATGTACTGCCGAAAGGCTCGGTGCAGCGCGAAGGGGGCATCCCGCTCGGATGCGACATCCTCGTCGAACAGGATGTCGCCGTCAAAATGCGCGACGGCGTCACCATTTATACCGACGTTTTCCGCCCCGCGGACGGCAAGGATTGCCCGTCGATCATCAGCTGGAGTCCCTACGGCAAGCGCGGCGGATTCCTCTCCTGCGACTGCTTCAAGCATCCCACGCGCATGGATGTCCCCGTGGGCTGGGAAGACGGTCTGAACAAGTTCGAGGCCGCCAATCCGGCCTATTGGTGTGCTCACGGATACGCCATCCTTGCCCCCGACCCGCGCGGCGTATTCATGTCGGAAGGCGATATCTACGGCTACGGCGTTCAGGAGCCGATGGATGAGTACGACGTGATTGAGTGGGCCGCGGTGCAGCCGTGGTCCAACGGCAAGGTGGCCATCAGCGGCAACTCATGGCTTGCCACCTCGCAGTGGGGTGTGGCCGCGCTGCGTCCGCCGCATCTGGCCGCCATCGCACCGTGGGAAGGCGCCTCCGACCGCTACCGCGACCACTCCTGTCGCGGCGGCATACCCGAACTGGTCTTCGGCGCCGGCATCTTCAAAGTCCTTTATGGCAAGAACCGCACGGAAGACGTGCCGGCGATGATCGCGGCTTATCCGCTCTTCAACGAATACTGGGAGAGCAAGGTCGCCAAGGTGGAAGACATCGAGGTGCCCGCCTACGTCGGGGGCTCGTGGACCAACTTCCTGCACACCAATGGCACCATGCGCGGCTGGCGCGGCATGAAGTCGAAGCAGAAGTGGCTGCGGATCCACAACACCCACGAGTGGACCGACTTCTTCAATCCGGACAACGTCGAAGATTTGCGCCGCTTCTTCGACCATTTCCTTAAGGGCGAGGACAACGGCTGGGAGGCGACGCCCCGCGTGCGCCTGACCGTGCTCGATCCGGGCAACCGCGACACCCTCTACCGCGCCGAGCAGGAGTTCCCGCTGGCCCGCCAGCGCTTCGTCCCCTACTACCATGGTGCCACGCCGACGGGCGGCAGCCTGAGTCCGCAGCAATTCGCGGCAACGGCAGAATACTCATATGATAGTGTTGACCCGAAGGGCGTCACCTTCCGCGTCACCTTCGACCACGACACCGAGATCACCGGCTACATCAAGCTGAAGCTGTGGGTCGAGGCGCGCGGCAATGACGACATGGACCTGTTCGCCTATGTCAGGAAGATCGACCGCCAGGGACGCGAACAACGGACCAGCCCCGTGACCGGAGCCACCCACATCGGTGCCAACGGCCGCCTGCGCGTCTCATTGCGGGCGACCGATCCGGCGCGTTCCACGCCATCCGAGCCTTACATGCTTTTCAATCGTCCCGAGAAGCTAAAGGCCGGGGAGGTTGTTCCCGTGGAAATCGGCTTCTGGCCCTACTCGATGAGGTGGCGTGCGGGCGAGACCATGGAACTGCTGATCAACGGCACCGAACTGACGGTTCGGCCCGAGTTCCCGGACCTGCCCCCGATTCAAACCATCAACCAGGGACAGCACGTGATCCACGTAGGCGGGAAATACGACTCGCACCTGCTGGTGCCGGTCATTCCAAACTCATGATCCTATTGGATGTGTCATCCTGAGCGAAGCGAAGGATCTGCTTTTTTCTGCACGGTGGCCCGGAGTTGGCGATGTTCCAACTCCGGGCTCAAAAAATCTCCGGTCCGGCTAGTCCGGTCGGATCATCTCAAAGCGGTCGCGCGTGCGGCAGTACCAGTGCGGCGCGGCCATGCGGCCCACGATCTTCAGCTTCTCGCTGTTGATCCGCTTCTTCTCCACGTCAAACAACTCATCGCGCACGTACACCCGCTTGATAAAGCCGATGATCACGCGGTTCTGGCCGATCTCCAGCGTGTTCCACTCCGTGCACTCGAGGCTCACCGGCGCTTCGGCAATCCGCGGCGGCTTGACCAGGCTCGACGGACAGGTGTGCAGTCCGGCAAACTCCAGCTCGTTTACACCATAGGGCAGCGGCGTGGCGCACTTGTTCATCGCTTCGGCAAGGTCCTCGTCCACCAGGTTGATCACGAACTCGTGGGTCTTCCAGATGTTGAGCGAGGTGTCCTTGGGGGTGCCGTCAGGACGCCGGCCCGGAGTCACCGCCACGGTCGGCGGGTCCGAACCGATCAGGTTGAACAGGCTGAACGGCGCCGCGTTGACGAGTCCCTCGGGACTGATGGTCGTAACCAGCGCGATGGGACGCGGCGTCACCAAACTGGAAACAATGAGATAAGCCCGGTCGGCGTACTGATTTTCGATGTCCAGTACCATGCGTGCACCTGGATGTGAGATCTGCCTGCGCGAACAAGCGGTTGGGCTGCATCTTAGCAGCCCGCCTCGAGTGGCTACCCAACCGTTTCAAGAAAGTTCGCCGCTGTTACCTGCCCTGACCCGCCGCGAGCGCATTGCCGCCGGCGGCCGCTTCGATTTCCTCCAGCGACCGGCGCCGGGTTTCGCGCGCAAAGATCAAGAGCACCACCACCGCGAAAACCAGCAGCATCATGTTCACATGCAGTACCCAGGTCAGTCCGGCTGAGCCGTAGATGATGCCCACAAACGTCGGGCCCAGCATGCCGCCCAGCCGCCCGACTGCGCCGGCAAACCCAGTGCCCGTCCCGCGCACTCTCGTTGGGAAGCTCTCGGGGCTGAAGGCATACATGGTCGCAAACGACGAGCCGAGGAAGATCAGCATCACGATCAGCAGCGTCGAGCCGTACGCCGGATCCTTGCCGTACCAGAAGAAGAAATACGTCGATGCTCCGTACAACAGGAACGAATAGCCCAGAGTGAACTTGCGGCCAAAGAAGTCCGCCGCCCATCCGGCCGAGAAGTGCCCGGTGCAACTGATCAGCTGCGCGATGGCGAGAAACGTCAGGCCGCGGCCCAGCTTGTATCCCATCTGCCGCGTCAGCAGCACGGGCAGCCACACCGTGATCGCGTAGCCGGAGTAGTTGATGCAGAACCAGAGGATAGCAAGGACGATCGTCGAGCGCCGGACGCCTGGCTTGAAGAGGTCGGCAATCGGTACCTTCGCCTCGCCTTTCATGGGCGCCTGCTCCTCCAACCGGATCGCCGCCTCGGTCGGCACCGTCACCCGCCCCAGCACCGCGCGCTCAATGTTCTCGACGTTTTGCACCGCGTCGGCGATCCGCCTCCGAGCCAGCAGATAACGCGTGGACTCCGGCAAATTGCGCCGCACAAATGCCACCAGCAACGCCGGCAGGATGCCGATCACGAAACCCCATCTCCATCCGAAGGGCACGATCACGAGCGGCCCGGCGAGGAACGCCAACGCCACGCCCACGCTGAAGAAGCCGTTGAACCATGCCATGAACCGGCCGCGACACTTCGAAGGCAGGTACTCGGTGAGATACGACGAATCTACCGGCACCAGTCCGCCGAGCCCCAGGCCCACCACCACCCGCAGCGCAAACAGGCTGGTGAAGCCCTGCGCCAGTGAGCAGGCGCCGGTCACCAGTGCATACGTCAGCAGCGTGATGATCAGCACCTTCAACCGCCCGATGCGGTCGGCGATCATGCCGAACCCCAGCGCGCCGATCAGCATACCGATGAATCCGGCCGAGCCCAGCAGCCCGATCTCCACCGGCGTCAGCTTCCAGAGCGAGCCCAGTTGGGGCAGCGCCGCCGCGAGGATGTAGGAATCAAAGCCGTCAAACACCAGGCCGAGATAACAGATTGTCATCAGCGCTGCGTGCCAGCGGCTCAGGGGCAGGGAATCAAGCCTTTCGGCGAGGTTGGAAACCTTGGGCGTACTGATAGAAGCCGAGCTCATGCGATCCTCCACGATGGTGGTCGGTCATTGCGTTACGCGCTTTCCCGGATTCGGCCTTTACGTCGATCAACTCTGAATTCCGCGGATGAACCCGCGTTACGGCTTACGGCTGGATAAAGCTAGTCTCATGGCGTTTTCAGCGCCTGTCGTGAAGCGTTTTGCTATTTGGCAGCGGAGTATGTCGGGCGCACGGAAGGGAGTCAACGGGAATCAATGGCAGGCAAGCTACGGGGCGTCCCAAAAGGGGAGGTTGGGCGGGATTTAGCGGGTGCGAATCACCCGTGGCGCTCCGGGCGCGGCAACTCGGGCCCTCTGGGCACAAAAAATGGGCGCTGGCCCGCCAGCCAGCGCCTCCAGTTAGAGATGGGTATCATTCACGATGTCGACTCTAGTCGCAGTGGAAATGAATGTCAAATATAATTGCCATATGTCGTTTCTGATTTACATTCCGCGTTCGCGGTGACCGATTGGCTGCCTTGCAGAAACAGGGCCGCCATTCGGCGGTTTTGTGATTGCAAAACGAGCCCTTGAGTACCGCGGCTGCGTCCCATTGAAGTAGGCCAGGCAGTGGGCACGCACCGCACCTGCGGGGCCTCGGCAACGCACCACGGACCTCGATTCGGCCGCAAGCTGTTAGACTGTGCTGCCGGGAATGAATACCGCGCAGCCAACTCGATCGGTCCGCCTCGTCACTTGCGGCTACTTCGACGGGGAGCGTCATCACCACGACGGGCCTTACGCAATCACGGTGCATGAGGGCCGCATCGCTGCCATTACGTCCGCACCCGGCGAGCCTGCCGATCACGACTTCATCCTGCCTGCGCTCGTTGACTGCCATGTGCACTGCTTTCTTGATGGCAGCCTTACCGATCACCTCGCGCGCAAGTGGCATCTCGACCGTGGCTTCGCCGGATTCCTCGCGACGGCTCGGGCGAACGTCCGGGCGGCGTGGCATTGTGGCATCTCACTGTTGCGCGATGGCGGCGATCCATACGGCGTTAACGATGATTTGCGCGAGGAACTCCGCCGGGATTCAGGCGCGCTCCAATGCGGTGTGAAGTTGCGCTCGCCCTCGTTCGCGCTGCATCGGCCCGGACGTTACGGCTCATTTCTGGCACGCCCCGTCGGCGATGACCGCGAACTCGCTCCGCTCGTGCGCTCGCTGGCCCTTGAAGCTGACGAGATCAAGGTGCTGCTGACCGGTCCCATCGACTTCCTTACGCAGGCCGTTACGGGACCGCCGCAGTTTGATCTGGCTGCCTCCCGCACCATCGTTGCGGCTGCACGCGCCACCGGCAAGACTGCTTTTGCCCACGCCAATGGTCCGGGAGGCATCGCCATTGCCATCGAGGCTGGCTTTGCCTCCATTGAGCACGGCTACTTCATCGATGCCGCCTGCCTGCGCCGGATGGCGGAGTGCAACGTTGCCTGGACGCCGACGCTGTCGCCCGTCATCGCCCAGCGGGAGTTGGCCCGTGCGCGCGGCAACGAGCGGCTGTTGCGCTGTCTGAATGAGATACTGGCGCGCCATGCAGAGAGCATCGCGCGTGCGGCGCAGCTGGGCGTGCCGTTGTTGTGCGGCTCGGACGCCGGCAGTCCCGGTGTGCCGCATGGGGCCGGCCTGCTCGACGAGATAATCGCGATGATTGCCGCCGGAGTTCCCGTCGATGGCGTGCTGCGCGCCGCTACGACAACACCTCGCACCCGCTGGAACGAACCGCCCGCCTTGCTCGTTCCCGGTGCACAACTCCACGCAGTTCGGTTCGACGGTTCTCCCTTCGCGGTGCCCGATACCGTGCGCTCTGCGCGTCGTCTCAGCCTTTAACCCGGCTCCAGCCACGCGGAGATTGCGAATTGTCGCGCTTAGGACTTTGCGCCGGAACTTCCGTCGCCTCTTTCTTCAGGTGGAGGTCGCAAGCACGTGAAAGTAGCGCCCGCGCCGACATTCCTGCATCGTGGCTTTCTGCTGGTGGCTGGACTTTCAGCGCGCGCTTGCCAGTCTGAACTAGAATCAGCAGAGGAGCGAAACCATGGCGCGCAACATCAATCCTGCGAACTCAACGGGCGAGCCTGCCCCTAAGGCGCGCCCCAAAGCTTCGGAACCGACGTCGGCACCCCGCCCTCGCCGTACCCATTGGGTCTGGCCGCTCGGCGTCGCGCTGGCCGGCGTCGGCAGTGCTGCCGCTTTTCTGCTGCGCGGCTGCTGGCACACGAACATGAGCTGGCCCGTGAGCGTGGACGATGAGTTTTCCTACCAGGTCTGCACCGCTTGCGGCATCAAGCGTCTGTATGACCTTCAGGCCTTTCACGCCTACGGCCCTTTTGGCTACGATGTCCACGAGTTGGTAGCCCGTGAGCGTGCCGCCCGCATGCGTCGCCGCCGCCAGCACGAGGAAGTGCTGGCGCGCCAGAAGGCAGCCCGGGCCGCGAAGACTCCGAAGGAGAACGGGTAGCCCGCTCGCGTGACCGCGCCCGAAGCAGCTGTGCGCGACCAACTCACCGCCTTCTGCCGGCGGCATGAACTGCTGCGCGCGGGGGGTCGACTCGGGGTGGCGGTCTCCGGCGGCGCCGACTCGGTCGCCCTGCTGCGCCTGTTGCTTGAAGTGCGCGCGGAGCTCGGACTCGTGCTCTCGGTCGTTCACTTCGACCATCGCATCCGCGGCGAGGCTTCCGCTGCCGACGCTGAATTTGTCCGCGCGCTTGCCGCCGAGCACGGTCTGCCTTTTCATCTCGGCTCCGAAGACGTGCCCCGCCGCGCCCGCGAACTGCGCCTGAGCCTTGAGACTGCGGCCCGCCAGCTTCGCTATGACTATTTCCACGGCCTCATCTCGTCCGGCGAACTGACCAGGATCGCCACTGCGCACACGCTCGACGATCAGGCGGAAACCGTGCTCCAGCGCCTCATCCGCGGCGCGGGCACCCGCGGGCTGGCTGGCATCTACCCCCGGCTGCCCGAGCCGGAAGCGGGTGCATCGCAATCCTGCCCGCCGCAGATCATTCGTCCGCTGCTCGCCGTGCTGCGCAGCGAAGTTGAGCGATATCTGCGCTCCCTCGGCCAGCCCTGGCGCGAGGATGCCAGCAACCAGGATCTGCACCACTCCCGCAATCGCGTTCGTCACCGCCTGCTGCCGCTGCTCGAACAGGAGTTCAATCCTTCGATCCGGAAGGTGCTGGCCGACACCGCCGAGATCGCCCGCGCTGAGGAATCCCACTGGCAGCAGCAACTGGCCGCCGCGCCCTCAATTCTGCTCAGCACCGACCGGGCTCCGGGTGTCATCGACCTCGATGGGCTTTTGGCCTTGCCGCTTGCCCTGCGCCGCCGCGCGCTCCGCCAGATGCTTGAGGGGTTGACGCTGTCGGCCGATTCCGCAGCGGTCGAAGCGCTGCTGCACCTGGCCGAGTTGCCGAATGGTTCGCGCCTGGAATTGCCCGGCCAGTGGCTCGCCCGGCGCGCCTCGCACGAACTGGACTCCAGCGCCGCAGCCCCGGTCCGGCCCCGCGCCGAGTGGCTGGCCGCTGGCGGCCTTCGCATTCCCGTCCTGCTGCTTTCTCCAGGCGCTGCGGCCACCGATTCTGGTGATTTCCGCTACCCGCTTCCCATTCCCGGTTCGGTAATCATCCCCGAACTGAAGGTAACCTTTACGGCGACAGCTATCCCATTAACGGGTGATCCGGCAGCGTATAATCAGCGTGTGTTATCCGCCTGCCACCTTGGGACGGTCCTTGAGGTGCGCAACTGGCGCCCCGGTGACCGGTTTCACCCCGGCTTATCTCAGTCTGTTCGCAAAGTGAAGGAACTGCTTCAGGCCAAACGCATTACCGGCCCGGAGCGGGCGGGCTGGCCGGTAGTAGTGAGCCCCTTGGGAGAGTTGCTCTGGATGCGCGGATTCCCGGTGCCGGTCGCCTTTGCCCCCACCGCCGATGCTGCCGAGGGCATCCTTGTCGAAGAAAAGGCTTTGTAGCTGCCGGGCCGTGACGGCAGCAACTGTGAATCCTGCCGGCCCTCAACGGTGTCTATAAGAGTGGCTGTCATGGGATTGTACTTGTCTTGGTTTTGGCCGGTTTCCGCTGTTCGGTGGTGCGGCTTAAGCAGTTTTTCCGCTAGCCGTGGCGGGTTTCTCGGTTTGTCAAGGGGTTACAATTAGAGGACGTCGTCGGTTCGCTTCCGTTCCCGTTTTTCCAGCATTAGCAGGGAGCGAGAACCCGATGCCGTGGCTGGGCCGCGCCGCTGTGGCCTTGCGGTACAGGAGTCATAGGTGAATTCGACCGTCAAGACTGTTGTTTTTTGGCTGGTGATCGTGCTGTCCGGCATCCTGCTCTGGCAGGTTGTCAAGGCGGGCGGCTCCGGGCAAAAAGAGCGCGAGATCAATTTTTCTGATTTCATGTCGCAGGTGAACCAGGGCAACGTGGCCGAGGTCACCGTCCTCGGCGTCGATGTGCGTGGCCGTTACAAGACCGACAAGGTCACCTTCCACACCATCGTTCCGCCGAACTACCCCGACATGTTCAAGATGCTGCAGGATAAGGGCGTCAACATCACCGTCAAGGACGCGCAGGGCGGAAGCTGGCCCACCTGGCTGCTCAACCTCGCGCCTCTCATCCTGCTTGGCGCGCTCTGGTTCATCATGATCCGCCAGATGCAGACCGGCGGGAACAAGGCGCTCTCTTTCGGCAAGTCCAAGGCTCGCCTGCTCTCGATGCAGCAGAAAAAGGTGACATTCAAAGATGTCGCCGGCGTCGATGAGGCCAAGGAAGAGCTGCGCGAGATCATCGAGTTCCTGCGCGAGGCCCAGAAGTTCCAGAAGCTCGGCGGGCGCATCCCCAAGGGTGTGCTGCTGGTTGGGCCTCCCGGCACCGGTAAGACCTTGCTGGCCCGTGCCGTCGCCGGCGAAGCCAACGTTCCTTTCTTCTCGATTTCCGGTTCCGACTTCGTCGAGATGTTTGTCGGTGTGGGCGCCAGTCGTGTGCGCGACCTGTTCGAGCAGGGCAAGAAAAACGCCCCGTGCATCATCTTCATCGACGAAATCGACGCCGTGGGCCGCCATCGCGGCGCTGGCCTCGGCGGCGGACACGATGAGCGTGAGCAGACCCTCAACCAGTTGCTGGTCGAGATGGACGGCTTCGAGTCCAACGAAGGCGTCATCCTGATCGCCGCCACCAACCGTCCCGACGTGCTCGACCCGGCGCTGCTGCGCCCCGGACGCTTCGACCGCCGCGTGGTGGTGTCCTTGCCCGATGTGCGTGGCCGCGAGGAAATCCTCCGCGTCCACACCCGTAAGATTCCCTTGGGCGATGACGTCGATCTCTCGGTGCTGGGCCGCGGCACCCCTGGATTCTCCGGCGCCGATTTGGCCAACATGGTCAACGAGTCGGCTCTCAACGCCGCCCGCCACAACCGCAAGACGGTCAGGATGTACGACTTCGAACTCGCCAAGGACAAGGTCCTGATGGGCGCCGAGCGCAAGTCGATGGTCATGAGCGACGAAGAGAAGCGCCTCACGGCCTTCCACGAAGGCGGCCACGCGCTGGTCGCTGCGCTGATGAAGAACAGCGACCCGCTGCATAAGGTCACCATCATCCCGCGCGGCATGGCCCTGGGCGTCACCATGCAGTTGCCGGTGGACGATAAGCACACTTACTCACGTGAGTATCTGGAAACTCGGCTGGCGATTGCGATGGGCGGACGCGCCGCCGAGCAGGTCGCGCTCGGCACCATGACCACCGGTGCAGGCAACGACATCGAGCGCGCTACCGACCTGGCCCGCAAGATGGTCTGCGAGTTCGGCATGAGCACCCTCGGTCCGCTTACCTTCGGCAAGAAGGAAGAGCAGATATTCCTCGGCCGCGAGATCTCGCAGCACCGCGACTACTCGGAAGACACCGCCATCAAAATCGACCAGGAAGTCCGTCGCCTGATGGACGGCGCCTACAAGATCGCCATGGAAATCGTCTCCAGCAAGCGCGAGTTCCTCGACAAGATCGCTTACGCACTGCTGGAGCGCGAGGTCATCGACGCCAACGACATCCGCCTGATCCTGGAAGGCAAAGAGCTGCCGGCGCGGGTTTTGCCCGACCAGCCGCCCGACGACGGTGTGCAGCAGGTGCTCAAGCCTGAGCCCGGCCGCAACCCGAGCGTCCAGCCTGGCGAGCGTCCGGCGCAGGCGTAACTCAGTTTCACCTTCAGCCCGCAGGGCGGCCACTCGGCCGCCCTGCTTCATTTGCTCGTCAATCCACGGCGCCCCCCTGCTGCGCTTGCTCTCAACTCATCCTCGCCCCGCGCCGATAAGCCCGTTATGGCGCGGATTCAGAAATTTCCGCCTCCGAAAGGTCTGTTCGAGGGACTGGCGCCCCCAGGTCCGCTCTCCCTCGCCTTTTGGTTGCTCCTTTGCCTCGCGCTGATCTGGATGGTCGGCTACTCCTCGGAACGGCCGCTGTAGCCGCTGCGGCGTCTCGCCGCCGTCTGTTCCGTTTTCCGCGATGGCTGGCCCGCTCCCCCTGCTGGCAGCGAATGTTGCTACAATCAATGCGGTTGTCTCCGCCGGTTGGCCGGCGGCCGGCACCCATATGCCGCTAAGTTCCTTCGGAAGGCAGACTTGAGTCCCGAAATTGTTCGCATCAACCCAGAGAAACCGGAGCCGGCGATGGTCGCCTACGTTGCCGAGCAGATCCGCAAGGGTGAAGTGCTGGCCATTCCCACCGACACCTTCTACGGACTCGCCGCCGACCCGCTGAATCTGCGTGCGGTCGATCGCGTCTACGAAATCAAGTCGCGCATGCGCCACAAGCCACTCTCACTGCTCATCGGTTCCGTCGAGCAGGCCGAGAGTATGGCGCGCGACCTGCTTCCCGAGTTCTATGCGCTGACCGAACGCTTCTGGCCGGGACCCCTGACGCTCATCGTGCACGCTGCCCCGGGCCTGCCTCTGCGCGTCACGGCCAACAGCGGCAACGTCGCCCTGCGCGTGCCCGCCGCCAATATCCCGCTGGCTGTCATACGGCAGGCGCAGTTGCCCATCACCGCCACCTCGGCCAACCTGAGCGGTTCCGCCGAGTGCACCACCGCGCAGGCCGTGCGCGAGCAACTGGGCGACCGCCTCAACTTCATCGTCGATGGCGGGACCTCGCCCCGCGAAGTTGCATCAACGATTGTCGATCTCACGGTGGACGAAATCGGCCAGCCCTGCTGGCGTGTGCAGCGCGAAGGCGCCATACCCGCGCGCGAGATTGCAGCCCTGCTGGGAATGAAATGAGCGCTTCCGGCCGGCGCCGTCTCGCCGGATCTCTACTCCTGCTCCTCGTGGGAGCAGTTTGTGTTTATCTGATCGCGATCGCCCTGCGCGTGCAGCGCACCGCTCTGGTGGACGAAGCCCGTCCCGCCGGCGCCATCATTGTCTTCGGGGCCGCCGAGTATGCCGGACGCCCCTCGCCCGTCTTCCGTGCCCGCCTCGATCACGGCTACGCTCTGTTCCAGCGCGGCCTTGCCCCGCTGGTCATCACCACCGGAGGAGCTGCCAAGGATCCCGTGTACAGCGAAGGCCAGGTCGGACGCGATTACCTCATCACCCGCGGCATCCCCGACCTGCACCTGATCGCCGAAACCCAGAGCAGCGACACCGCCGAGTCCGCCGAGCGCACGGCGCGCATCCTGCGCGCGAACGGCATCCACGACTGCCTTGCCGTCAGCGACGCCTACCACCTCTACCGCGTGCGCGACATGATGGCCGGGCAGGGCATTACCACCTACATCTCGCCCCGTCCCTCCTCCATCCCGCGCACCTGGAACCAGCGTGCGCTGGCCAGCTTGCGCGAAGCCTTCAGCTATCTCATCTGGAAACTCGGCCTGCCCTGAGCCGCCGCGCCAGCGCCAGTTGTTTCTGCTTTCCGTTCTCTTCGGCGTGAATCTCCGCCACTCAAATGCACATTTGCGCACGGCTGCCATGCAAAAGCTTGCCTTGACACCGCAAGGTGACCGCAGTATAAACACTCGATTTCCCAATTCCAACCCAGTGAGGACGTTATGGATGCCAAGCTCTCGACCCCGGCAGCTGCGGCGGAGTGTGAACGGAACCGGCGCAAGTTCCTGAAGTTCCTTGCCGCCAGTCCTTGCTTTGCCCTGCTGGCCAATACCCGCTTTGCTTCTGCGGATACTGGCCCGGTCCCAATCCCGAATCAATATGGCTCCGGC
Organism: uncultured Acidobacteriota bacterium; assembly: GCA_903847195.1. The sequence goes on from CAINCZ010000157.1 coordinate 61,444, forward strand.
ATGATCAGCACGCCCAAGGATGCCCTGGAGGTAACGGACTTCTCCGAACCATGCCGCCACAATTCGCTTCCGGCGCACTGGGGATACCTCTCCAGCGGCACCGACGGCGATGCTACGCTGCGCGCCAACCGCAAGGGCTTCGACCACTATCAGCTCCGGCCCCGCCGTCTGCTGGGCACGGTTGCTGGCAAGGTCAGCACCGCTACCGAACTCTGGGGCACGACCTATGACAGTCCCCTGTTTCTGGCACCCATCGGCGGCCACAAGACCTATCACCCTGAAGGTGAAATCGCCGTAGCCCGGGCGGCCAAGAACCGCAACGCCATGATGATGCTTTCGACGCCGACCACATGCTCGGTTGAAGATGTCGGCCAAGCGCTGGGCCGCGCTCCCTGGTATCAGATGTACGCTCCTTCGGGCTGGCCACAGACGGAGCAGATGGTGCGCCGGGTGGAGGCTGCCGGCTGTCCGGCTATCGCCGTCACGGTGGATAACATCAGCGGCCGCAATATGGTCACCTTCGATCGCGCCCGCCAGGCCGACCGCGGCAACTGCCTGCTCTGCCACAAGTCGTTTTCGCGCAGCGAGTTGTATGCGCGACCGATGTTCAAGGGGCTCGACATGACCGGATTGGTTGCGCCCAATCCAGCCTTGGACTGGGCCTTCATCGACCGCCTGCGCAAGGCCACCAAACTGAAGATCGCGATCAAGGGGCTGGATACGGCCGAGGATGCGAAGCTCTGCCTGGAGCACGGGGTTGACGGCATCGTGGTCTCCAACCATGGTGGCCGTGCGACCGACACCGGCCGCGCCACCATCGACGCGCTCGGCGAGGTCCTTGCCGCAGTGAACGGGCGCATTCCGGTCTTCGTTGACAGCGGCTTCCGCCGCGGTAGCGACGTCTTCAAAGCACTGGCCATGGGAGCGAAAGCCGTCGGCATCGGGCGGCCTTACATCTGGGGACTCGGTTCGTTCGGTGAAGCCGGCGTGGACCGGGTGCTGGAAATTCTGCAGATGGAACTGAAGGTCGTCATGGCCGGTTGCGGCGCCGGGAGTATTAAGGACATCGCCCCGGCGCACATCATGAAAGCGCACGCGTAACCAGGTTGATTCGCTACCTCCCCGTTCCAGCTGACCCTGAGCCGGGACGGGGATCTTCCATTGTCACGATAAGCCTCAGGTGGCAGCTGAAAGTCCTGTAAGTATGAATTGAGAAGTGAGCGCTCCGTCGGCGTCGGCGACCGTCGATTTGATTAGGCTTGAGTTTCAAAGTTGGAAACTCGTTCCCACGCGCGCCTCAGTTCCGCAGTCGACGCGGACATATCGTGAGCCAGCGTCACCACCGAAATCACCGCGGCCCCCTTGGCGCCCGCTGCAATCACGCCTGCGAGATTTCCGTGATGAATGCCGCCGATGGCCACCACCGGCTTACGTACCGCCCGACAGATGCGCGCCAGTTCCGCTAGGCCGATTGGCAGGGAGGCATCGCCCTTGCTTCCGGTGGCAAACACCGGCCCGACCCCGAGATGGTCGGCGCCTGTCGCATCCATCGCCACGGCCTCTTCGTAAGTCGTGGCAGAGACGCCGAAGAGCATCCCTTCCGGGATCATCTTCCTGACTTCCTGCACATTGCCGTCGCTCTGCCCGATATGCAGGCCATCCGCGCCGATGGCAATTGCCACGGCGACGCGGTCGTTGACGATCAGCGGCACGCCTGCCGCGCGCGTGAGCGCCAGAATCCGGCGCGCCGTCGCCGTAAACTCGGCGTCGCTCATGGTCTTGTCGCGGAACTGTATGGCCGTAGCTCCGCCGCGCAGCGCCTCGGCCACCACCTGCTCGTGGCTGCGGCGCATCTCCGGCACCGCGGCCGTGATCACGTAAACGCGCGGGTCAAACGTACTCATCGCCGCTCGACCCTGACGCGCGCGCCCGTCCTGAGCGTCACTTCGTTTAACCCCGCCATGGCATCGAACAGATGTGCTGGAAATGTCCCTGGCCCTTGCGCGCGCGTGGCCGCGATTTCGCCCGCCAGTCCGTAGGCAGCCAGCGCCGAGGCCGCCGCTAAGGCATAATCCGCTTCCACCGCGGCATACGATGCCACCACCGCAGTGGCCATGCAACCGGTGCCGGCGACCTTCCCCATCAGCGGATGCCCGTTGGCCACCGTGAACAGCCGCGCACCGTCGCTGACGGTATCGACCGCGCCTGTCACGGCTGCCACGCAGCCATGCTTGCGCGCAAACTGCGTAGCGACGCTTGTGGCATCTTCGGTCGCGCCAATCGACTCCACGCCGCTGATGGTAGCGTCAATGCCGGCCAGCAACGCTATTTCTGCCTGGTTGCCGCGCACGACGGCGATCTGCAACTCACCGAGCAAACGCCGCGCAGCTTCCGTCCGCATCCTGGTCGCGCCTGCGCCCACCGGATCGAGCACGACGGGAATCCGGTGCTGATTGGCCGCGCGGCCGGCGATGAGCATCGCCTCCACCAACTCGGTCCACATCGTGCCGATGTTCAACACCAGCGCCCCGGCGCAGGCCGCCATTTCGGCAGCCTCTTCCGGCGCGTGTGCCATTACCGGCAGCGCGCCCGCGCAGAGCGTGATGTTCGCCGTCGTGTTCATCACCACGAAGTTGGTGATCTGGTGAACCAGCGGCTTGCGGCTGCGCAGCCTGCTGGTGATATCCACTACCGCCTGCACTAAATCGGACATAGTCCCCGAATCGCTTTTCCTCGGTCTTCTAACTTGCTGCTTAACGCCGGTATACCACGCCGCCCTTCATCACGAAACTCACCCGTTCCAGCGCCGTAATGTCTTCCAGCGGATTGCCCGGCACCGCCACCACGTCGGCGTAGCAGCCCGGCTTCAACTCGCCGATCTGGCCCTGCCAGCCCAGCAGCTTCGCGCCATTGAGCAGCCCCGCCTGCAACACCGCCAGCGGCTTCATGCCGTACTGCACCATCAGAGAATATTCGCGTGCCTGCGTGCCGTGCGGAAACGGACCCACGTCCGACCCCACCGCAAACGGTACTCCGGCCGCCATTTGCTTGCGGAACTCGGCCGCGTGCAGACCCTGCATCCGGCGCTCGCGCTCCGCCGCCGGTCCCGTGTCGTGCTCGGCGAAGTACTCGGCAATCGCGAACGTCGGCACGGCGTAGATCTGCCCGTCGCGCATCAGCCGCATCGTCTCTTCGCCCAGCACATAGGCATGCTCGATTGAGGCCACGCCCGCCCGCGCTGCATAGAGCGCCCCCGGATCGGTCGTTGCGTGCACGGAAACGGTGCGTCCCATGCGCGCCATTTCCTGCACTGCCGTCCGCAACTCCGCTTCGGTGTACTGGTAGGATGAGTATATCTTCCTGTCGCGGAACTGGTCCTTGCCCGTCTGATAAATCTTGGTGAAGTCGGCCCCTTCCTTCACCTGCTGCCGGATCACTTTCACCAGCTCTTCAGCGGAGTTCGCGTAAGTCGCGTTCGACATCACCTGCTGCGCGGGATTGAAGCGGACCGCGTCCTCATGCCCGCCGAGGATGTCCACCGCATTGCCGCTGATACGCAGCCGCGGACCGGCGATCAGCCCGTTGTTGATCGCGTTGCGCACCGCCGTATCGGCCGAACCGGCACCCTCGGTACCCAGATCGCGCTCGGCCGTGAAGCCCGCCAGCAGGTGTTCACGGGCCGCCAACAGCGCCAGGATCGTGCGCTGCGGCACCGACTCTTCCACCGTCTGTAGATCTTCCGAGCCGGGATGCAGGAACAGATGAATGTGGGCGTCGATCAGCCCCGGCATCAACGTTCGATCGCCGAGGTCGATGACCTCGGCCCCGGCCGGCCGCTGTACCTTCGATCCGGCTTCGACGATGCGATCACCTCGAATCAGGATCTCACCCGGCTGCACGATGCGCCCGGTGTCCACCTCCAGCAGGCGCGCCGCCCGCAGCACGGTGGCCTTCGGCGGCTCCGGTGCGGTCTGGGCCAGCGCCATCGAGACCAGCCCGCACCCGATGAGCGGCAGCAGAATTAGCAGGTGTTGCAACGTAGTTGTCGCGAGCGTGATGCGGTTTGTCATAACGAACAGCATCATACCGCAAGCTCGACGGATGCCGCTCCCGGCCCGCGCGGCGCCTTCCGCCTTGCTTACGGCTCCTATTGCATGGGATGTTGCTGGGCGCTGATGCTGACCGGCTTTGTCGCCGGCGTGATGAACCTGGCGTGAATGGCCCTGCTGACCCTCATCCTATGCCTCGAGCAAGTTCTGCCCTTCGGCAAATGGACCAGTGCCGTTGCGGCCATCGAACGGATCGCGTGGGGTGAGCTTCTCCTGGTCATCCCCGCAGTTGCTTCTAGGCCGCCTTCTCGTCAGCCTGCAGTCTGGATGCGTTTCGTTGGCCCGGATTAGCGGCCTGGCCAGATGCTGGCGCGGAGTAGTGAGTCCTCACGCGGAACCCGGATTTCCAAATCGTATAGATTGCTTATTAGATAGCAGAGACGGCTTTACCGTCGCGGACTCTGCTGCCGCAACGCCTGCACAAACCGCACCTCGTCGGGCAGGTCCTTGGCGCGCAGCAGGTGCCGCACGCTGCGCCCGGTTGCCAGATGCACCACCTCTTCGGCGAAGTTCTTGGCGTGGTCGCCGGCGCGCTCGAGTGCCTGCGCCATGAAGACAACATGGAAGCTCTCCTGCAAGGGTCGCTGTTCGCGATTCTCGATGTGCCTGATAAACAGCAGGTTGCGCATGCGGTCTACTTCCGTGTCCAGACGCAGGATGGCCAGCGCCACGTTGACGTCCCGGTCGCGCAAAGCCGCCTCGGAATCTTTCATCATCTTCTCGATCACCCCGGCCATGGCGCCCAGGTCCTGCACATCGCGCTCATCAAGCCTCCCGGCGACCGCGCCCATGCGATTGCTGAAGCTCTGCAGCAGATCGCCAATCCGCTCCAGATCCAGAACGCATTTGAGGCAGGCAAGCAACTCCCGTGCTTCATTGCCAGCGGCTCCCTCGGAAACGATGCGCGTCACTTCCTCGTTCATCCGCCGATCAATCGCATCCAGCTCCTCTTCGCTCTGCTTGACTTGCAGCAGGTTCTCCGCCGAGGGTTCCGTGAGCGAGCGGCGCACCGCCACTGCTCCATGCCAGGCATGACGGCAGCCTTGCAAGGTCAGTTCCAGCAGTTCCCGCGTTTGGCTGGTGGAGTTCTCGGCTGTACTCATTTGGGCCTCCTATGGCTCATCTTCCACGCCGCCGTCGAAGTGTCGGTAAATTTCCGGAAAACTTCTGCCCAAAATTCAGGCGGCTGGGGCCGGAGGTCATGCCCGGTTCCCGTTTGCAAGCGACTTCCTGAACCGCCGGTCAATCTGCCTCAAATTCTACGTCCGGACGCTCCGCCCGGAGTAAATTCCCGCAAACTGGCTGTAGGCAATGTTGGTTCGGTTTTCGGAAGGGAAGCCAAGCAGTGGGCCGGATTGCCTGAGAAACATCGCGACCTGAGAGGAACGAATCGTCCTTATACCGCTAGGAATTTTCTTATGAGCAACAAACGAAACAGTGGCGGGAACTCATCATGTCAATTGTGCGCTTCTTCTACCCCATCGCATCCCCTGTGCCAGCCCTGCCGCGAGATGGTGGAGCGGCTGCAACGGATCTGGCCCCAGGTGAATCCAGTGACGCGGGGAATGCTGCACTACCGCTCCCTGCGGGACGCTGCCGATCCGGCCGCGGCTCCCGCCGCAGGCAAAGGCGTGGTTGTGCAAGCGGCCCGCAGATAGGCGGACCGGGTCCATGCCGGTCCCCGGCGGGCAACTTAGCAGGGTAGCGGCTGACGCCCGCGACGGCAGGAACTGGCGGTCATGGCCGCAAGCGGCGGCGTCGCGCCGCGCAGCCCGGCCGTGATGGTGTCGCCCGTCATACAGCGCATCGTGGCCTGGCGAAGGTAGTCCTCCAGCGCGCCATGCTTGCGTTGGTCCACGAGACGCTCAAGGGGACCCCACTTCGCCCCGCGGGTGTTGGCGCGCACCATGGACTCATAGGCGTTCAGCGCGCTGTTCAACGCCGCCCGATTGATTGCCAGATCATCCTGCTGATTGGGATCGTTGGGCTGCGGATGCTCGATGATGTATGCCATCCCGCCCGCTAACTGCTGTGCCAGCAGCTCCTTTGCGAAGCGATACTGGCCGATTTCACCCTGGAGTGCGGGCCGCAGTATCTCGTCGCAGACGGGCACGGTCAGGTCGGGAATCTCAATGATCCACTTCGTCAACCAATCACGGTCCTGCGCGGCCTGTTCGGCCAGAGGCTCCCGCTCCAGTTTGCGGGTCAGCTCGACGGCGCGCTTGCGCTCCTGCGGCGTCGAAGGATTTTCGCGCATGGCCGCCTGCGCCCACAGCGAACCCGCACATACAACAACCAGTACCGCCACCAGTAACTTGCATGGCTTCATCCCGTTTCTCCTCGCCCACGGCCCCTTTTGCGCTTACCGGCAAACAACGCTTCCCGGCGTGGGACCATCCTGAGCCTGTAAAATACAAGAGCCCGTTTCTAATCTGATGCAATGCGCGCCGCAATCAATGCGAAATCATCAATGAAGTTGAGGGACAACATCCCGCTGCCCCGCCCGGTGTGCAAGCCGTGTTTGCAGCCAGCTGGCACCTGCTTTTCGCCGACTCTACCTGTAACCCCGAACGGTCTGGAATGATGCGGTTTCAAGAAACTTACGATGTTCTGGTGGTCGGCGCCGGACATGCCGGATGCGAGGCCGCCATGGCCGCCGCCCGTCTCGGTCTCAAGACCGCCCTTTTCACCCTCAACCTCGATCTGATTGCGCAGATGTCCTGCAACCCGGCCATCGGCGGTATCGCCAAAGGCCACCTGGTGCGCGAGATTGACGCGCTGGGCGGCATCATGGGCGAGGTAACCGATACCGTCGGCATCCAGTTCCGCCTGCTCAATACCTCGCGCGGCCCGGCCGTCTGGTCGCCCCGTGCCCAGTGCGACAAGCAGTTGTACCGGCTCAAGATGCGCCAGGTGCTCGAATCCGAGCCTAACCTCTCCATCAAGCAGGCCGAGGTGGCCGATTTCGTGCTGGAGCCTGCCCCTGCGCCGTCCGCCAATTCGCCCGCGTTTGTCTGCCGGGGCGTCATACTGCGCGACGGTCGCCGCATCGGCGCTTCCGCCGTCATTGTCACCACCGGCACCTTTCTCAACGGCCGGATCCACATCGGCGAGCAGCAGTACCAGGCCGGGCGCAGCGGCGAACCGGCCAGCCTCCTATTGGGCGAAAACCTGAAGAAACTCGGCATGCGCGGTTGCCGCATGAAGACCGGAACGCCTCCGCGGCTCGACGGCCGCACCATCGACTGGGCGCGGCTTACCGCGCAGCCGGGGGACGCCGAACCCACGCCTTTCAGCTTCCGCACGCGCCGCGTCACCTACGGTGAGGCGCAGATTCCATGCTACATTGCCTACACCACCGCCGAGACGCAGCGTATCATTCGCGAAAACGTCCACCGCTCACCCATGTACAGCGGGCAGATTCAGAGTATCGGACCGCGATATTGTCCCTCGATTGAAGACAAAATTGTTAAATTTCCGCACCACGAGCAGCACCAGCTCTTTCTTGAGCCCGAAGGGTTGCAGACCCATGAGACCTACATCAACGGCATGAGCACGTCGCTTCCCTTCGACGTGCAGCTTGCCATGGTGCGTTCGGTCCCGGGCATGGAAAGGGCCGAGATGCTGCGCCCCGGCTATGCCATCGAGTATGACTCGATCGATCCAACGGAACTGGATCGCACGCTCGAAACCAAGCGCGTCGAGCGGCTCTACCTGGCCGGCCAGATCAACGGCACCTCCGGATACGAAGAGGCCGCCTGCCAGGGCCTGATGGCCGGCATCAATGCCGCCCTTGCCATCAAGGATCAGCCGCCATTAGTGCTCGGCCGCACCGAAGCCTACATCGGTATCCTGATCGACGATCTGGTGCTGAAGGGCACGAATGAACCTTACCGCATGTTCACCTCGCGCGCCGAGTTCCGCCTTCACCTCCGCATCGACAATGCCGACCGCCGCCTGACCCCATACGGCCATCGGATGGGCCTCATTGGCGACGATGCCTGGCGCGACTACCTCGACCGCTGCGAGCGTCTGGCCGTGCTGCAGCAGTTCCTGGAGAAGGCCCGGCTGACCGACCCGTGGCTGGAGCACATCAAACGCCAGCCCCTGGCAGACACGGCTCAAGATGGCCACGAAGATGTTGATTCGACGACGGTTGAGGGGAGCCCCCCCCCGGCCTCGACTGCACCCGACGGCCTCAAGGGACTTCCGTTGGCGCAATTGCTCAAGCGCCCCGAGCATGGCATCGAGCAACTGTTGCCGATCCTGCGGCGAGAAGTCCCGGAATTCTTCGTCCACGCTGCGCCGCGGGCCTCGTCGGTGGCCGACCGCAGCCGTCCGGCGCCGCTCGACGCTTGGCTGCCCGCCTTCGCTTCCGGTGTCCCCGAAGCAGTGAAAGTCGCTGACGAAGAACAACTTACGGCGCAGGTTCGCGCCGACTTGAAGGCGGTTGAGACCGAGATCAAGTACGCCGGATACCTGGGCCAGCAGCAAAAGGCCATGGAGCGCCTCAAAAAGTCGGAGCAGCGCACAATTCCGGAGTGGTTCGATTACTCCAGCGTCAGCGGACTGTCGCGCGAGATGAAAGAGAAGCTTCAGAAATTGCGTCCGCGGACCATCGGTCAGGCGGGGCGCATCCCGGGCGTGACCCCGGCGGCCGTGGCTCTGGTCAACGTCTTTGTCGAAATCCAGGCACGCCGTCGCCACGCGCAGGCCAAAGGCGAGTAGCCCCATTTTTTCCAAGGGACGGGCGAAAAGGGATTCTGGAGCAACTTTCGCCTCTGGCCGCGGTTCAAACCATCAGCAGGCCCCGGTGAGCATGGAAGAGGCGTATATGAAATCCGGGCTGGTGGCGACTTCGCCCTCCAACCGTTCCCCCGTGTCATCGCGGTTTCTGTTTTCCTGCACGATGGTTCTGGCTCTATGCGTCGCATTTCCGGCGTTTGGGCAGATTCACGGAACCCCAGCCTCGGTAACCTCACTGGGGCCAAACGGGCAGATTCACGGCATCCCGGCTTCGGTGACCTCGCTCGGACCGTTTGGCTGGCAGGTGCCCCGTCGCCCGTTGCCTCTGGGCTCCCAGCCGCGGCTGGGGCAGATCTACGGGCGCAGCCGCTACGCATACAGCTCTGGCTATGGGGCGACGCTCCCATACACGCTGCCGGGAATTGTTTACTACGATCAGGGAAGCTACGGCTCAGTTTCCGCTTCCTATCTTGACTCCCCGCCCGTCTCAGGTACTGATCCGCGAGCGCTGGCCGTTGGTCCGGTCGTGGCTGCTGCACCCGTAGCGGCGCCAGCGACCGCAACGACAGCTTCTCTTGCCCCGCCGGCTGCGGCCCCCGCTCCCGCCGACGGGTTGCCGCAGACCCCGACCGTGCTGGTTTTTCTCGACGGGCACCGCCTGGAAATCGCCAACTATGCCATCGTTGGCGACAAACTTCACGACCTGACCGCCGGCCGCCGTCGTGTGATCCCGCTGAGCGAGTTGGACTTGCCGGCCACGCGGCAGGTGAACGAAGATCGTGGTAACGATTTCCTGCTGCCGCTGGCGGGCGGCGGCTGAGCCGGTGGGCAAGGGCCCGCCAATGAACGCAACTTCTCCTTCAACCGTGTCGGCGGTCGTGCCGATATAAGAAAATGCCTTAGCTTCTAAGCGCCGGAGGTTCGGCGCGCCGCCCTCGGGCGAGCCCCATAAGGCCAGGCCCAAAGGGAGGCACGTTCCCATCGATAGCAGGCGCGTATTACTTGGTAACCTCGGACATGTACTAAAGTTTGTTTTTAGTGCAAACAAACGACCGCGAACGCCTTGACACGCCGGAAGCGCAGAACGGATGCTAACTAAACGGGGGAGCCGAAATGACCAAGACCAACAAGACGGGAAAAACCGCAGTTCTGGCGGATCAATCTACGTCCGGCAGCGACAAGCGGGCCTCACGTCGCTTCGAGCTCCATTTGCCGGTTACCATTGCGGGTCGCGATACTGAAACCTTGGCCTCGATGACTCGCGACATCAGTCATCGCGGCCTTTGCTTTACGGTGCAGGACCCGATCCAACTGGGCTCGGATCTGGAACTGACCATCACCCTGCCGGCCGAGGTGACGCTGATGGAGCCGGTGCTGGTGCGTTGTACTGCGCGCGTCGTGCGCGTTGAGACCGCCGCATCCGGCATGGACATCGCCGTCGCCGCCACCATACAGGACTACGAGATTCTTCCAAAAGAGCGCGAGGGGTAGGCGCGTCCGTTCCTGCGCCGTCATCCGCTGCCCGCCTGTCTTGTGGTGGGTTTCTTCTGTACTATGTTCAGTACTATGAGAATTGGCATCGCCATTGCGGCGGGGCTGGCGCTGGGGCTTGCGATCGGGGCCCAGGGCCAGAGCGTTATAGGGGACCTGGCATCGGTCGACGCCAACGTGAAGGGCGCGGTCTCGCTTACTTCCAGCGGTACGCGCCTGATGAGCGGCTCGCAGGTCATCGCAGGGCAGTCGCGCGCCTCACTACGGCTGGAGCGCGGCGGCACGCTCGATATCTGCCCGCGTACCTCGCTTTCGGTGACGAGTTCGGCCAAGGGTGGCGAACTGATGCTGGCGCTTGGCGATGGAGCCATCGAGACGCACTACGATCTGGGCGGCGTGGCCGACACCATCATCACCCCGGACTTCCGCATCCTGCTGGCCGGGCCGGGCAAGTTTCACTTCGCCATTTCCACCGATTTACGCGGCGACACCTGCGTGCGCTCGCTGCCCGGCAATGCCGCCTCGGTCATCGTCTATGAGCAGATGGGGCAGGGCATGTATCAGGTATCGCCCGGCGGCCAGGCGCTGTTTCACGACGGCACGGTGCAGAATTCCGAAATGCTGATGCCGCCCAACTGCGGCTGCCCGCAGCCCCGCGCGCCGCGCGTTGCGAGTCAGGCCAAGCCCAATGAACCGCTCGCTCCGGACGCGGGCAAGAGCGCGGTCGCAAGCGACAACGTGCAGGTTCAGGTGGATGCTCCGTTTGTCTTCCGCGGCGATGAGCCGCGCGTATCCCCGCCGCCGATGGTGGCGCAGCTCGAGGCGCGTACCGTTCCTCCGGTGCTGCTGCGTGTTCGCGCCCTGCCTCCACCCAAGCCGGTAAAGCCCGCCAAGGCTGCCAAACCCGCCAAGGTTGAGCCGGCAGCGAAGAAGGCAGAAGAGTCGAAGCCGAAGGGTTTCTTCGCGCGCATCATGGGCTGGTTCAGGAGCGCGGACGAACCGGCGCAATAGTTCTCGCTTACGGTTTGGGCAATCGCGCCAGCAGCGCTCGCGTCTGACGAAACCACGGGCGCTCGTGCCGCCGCTGGAAGCCCGGCATGCCCGCGCGCTTTTGCAGGATGCGCTGTGCCATGTCGCGCGCTTCGGCCACCCGGCCGCACGCCGCCAGGAACTCCACGTAGTGATATTGCGTTTCGCTCAGCGTGGAAGCATTCAGCGCGTGGCGGAACAGCGTCTCGGCCTTGTCGTCCGTTCCGGTCCGTGCATAAACCCACGCCAGCAATCCGGCAGCGCGGTGGATGTCGTAGTCCGACCGCTGCCCCACGACGCGCTCCAGATCGGGCTGCGCTGCCGCGAAATCGCCCAGCTCAACGGCAGCGATGGCGCGGCGGTAGAAGGGATCGACCGAATCAGTGCGCTGGTTGATGGCTGCGTCGAAACACTGGCGCGCGCGCGCCCACTTCTGCTGATCCAGATAGAGCTGGCCGAGTTCTTCGTAATTGCCCGCCGAGGGATTCTGTTTTACCGTCAGCTCCAACTCGTGCGCGCGGCGGCCGCGGCCCACGAACTTGAACGTACCCGGGTCCCACAGCTCGGGCAGCGCCTCCACCGCCAGGTAGACGAGCGAACCGATCGGCCCGAGGAAGATGATCACCCACAGCCAGTAGCCATCGGGCCGCCTGTAAACGAAATGCGCGATGGCGGAGGCCATCAGGACGAGGCCGGGCAGACCGAGATTGAGGAAGCCAAACATGCCAGAAAGATGGTATCAGGAACCGCGGGTGGCGGTCGCCGCCACGCAATCGTATCCAGGTTGTTTCCGCGGCGCTGCGCGAACTGGGACACCCTGGCGTCAGCGGCTGCGGCGTTTGTTTGCAGGAGCCTCAAGCAGGCGCACGATGGAAAAGGCGGTGTTCCAGTGGCGGGTGGTTGATGTAGCGCCGAAGCGTTGGTCAATTTGGCTGAGGTCGGCGATTGCCTTGACGTCGCGCCGGTAAACTCAGAATACATAACGGCCTATTGCTTTGGCGAGACGCAATTGCCACTCGCCTTCCGGGGGAAGCGTGAGTGGAACCGCGGGCTGCAGGCGGGCATCTTCGGCCAGGATGCTAAGGAAGGGAACGAGGCCGGGAGTGGGTGTGCCGACGAAGGGATGTTCGCCTTTGAGCGCGAGCAACTCGGCACCTTCGCAACAGACGAGGTCAATTAAAAACGGCAGGCGCCGTTGCAACTCAGCGACAAACTTGGCCCGCGCGCCCGGCCGGCGGACGACGAAGGTACCGGCCGTGCCGATATTGACTACGTCATAGGCGGCCAGTTCGCGCGCCAGCAGGCTCGGCTGAAACCGGCGGCGTCCGCCGACATCGACTCCGCGTAGGAACACAACGAGCTCCATTGAAGGAATTGTGAGGCAAGGACCGGAATCGCGGGAAAGCGAGGACGCACACCCGCCTGAGTCGGCGTGATTGCCGAATCTGAGGTGTTAAAGTTGGGCCCGCAAAAAAGAGGCCCCACCCAGGCAGAGCTTGAGTGGGGCCTTCGCGCCATTGCGCATGCGTGATCAGCGGGAGCGGAGTTTGCCATCTGAGCAAGTCATCTGCTCCGGGTGGTAGCAGACCCTGCCGCAGAGCGCCTCGGAAAATGGGCACAGGGTACTGCCGTCCCTGCAGTTTAACAGCCTGCGATCGTAGCAACGGCCACCGCAAAGGGCTTGATTGCGGCCTTCGCAGAGCGTGCCTTGAATGCACTCCTGTTTTTGGGGATCGTAGCATCGGGTGCCGCAGAGCTTTTGGTTGCTGGCGCATAGGGTGGTTCCGCCAAAGCAACTCTGCTGAGCGGGATCGAAGCATTGGGTGCCGCAGGCCTTCTGGCCAATGCTGCACAGCACGTTCTTCCCGGTACATGTCTGGCGCGCAGGGTTGTAACACTGTATGCCGCACGCACGCTCGTCCGGACGGCAGAGAATCTGAGCAGTGACGGGAACCGCGTAAGCGAAAAGAACGAAAAGGACGCTGGTCTGGAGCAGAAGGCGAGAAATTGAATGGGCGAACCTGCGGCTCATAAAAACGCACTCCGGTGCGAGATTTGACTGCAACGCAGAACGGCGCCGCACAGCATGGGCCGGGTGCAAGCAGCCCGTTACGGGGCTGGCGCGAACCGAGTCAAAAGAACCTATTGGGGACTATTCTATCGTGGAACGATTGTTGCAAAGCACGGAAGTTCGGCGCGTGCGCGTGCGGCCGGAGAATCAGTTTGGGAATGCCTGCCGCTGAAATCGGTTAACACGCGGCCGTTGCCGACCCCGGGCGGCTAAGCCCTGAGCCCATCGCTTGTGCCCGCTTAGGGGTGCGACACTTTACGTCGAGTAGTCGGCGTTGATGCGGACGTACTCGGCTGTGAGGTCGGAGGTCAGATAGTCGAGCGAGGATCGGCCCCGCTTGAGCACCACGCGGATGCTGCATTCGCGCTGTGCCAGGTGGTCGTGGGCAATCTTCTCATCGAACGGATGAGCCATGCCGCCGCGGCAAACCTGTTGCTCGCCGATGTAGATGTCCACCTTCGCGGGGTCCAGCAGCACGCCCGAGTATCCGATGGCGCACAGGATGCGTCCCCAGTTCGGATCGGCACCGGCCAGCGCCGTCTTCACCAGCATTGAGCGGGCGATTGAGCTGGCCACCGTGCGCGCCTCCTGGCGCGTGCGGGCCTGCTCGATGCGCAGGCGCAGCAGGTGCGAAGCGCCTTCGCCGTCGGCGACGATCTGTTCCGCCAGCGAACGGCACACCAGGTTGAGCGCGGCGCCAAACAGGCCTGCCGCCTGCCGCAGCTTCACCTCGCTCTTGCCGCTGGCCAGCACCAGCACGGTATCATTGGTCGAAGTGTCGTTATCGACGGTCAGGCAGTTGAAGCTCTCGTTGCAGGCGCTCACCAGCAGGCGGCGCAAATCCTTGGGTTGGGCCTCGATGTCGGTGAAGATATACACCAGCATGGTCGCCAGGTTGGGATGGATCATGCCCGAGCCCTTGGCGGCGCCCGTAACGGTTACCTTTTTGCCCGCCCAGCTGAAACTCGTGGAAGCCAGCTTCTGCTTCGTATCCGTGGTCATGATCGCCGTGGCGAAGCGCTGGAGCCCAGCCACGTCGGCGGCGCGATCCGTCAGAAACTGCGGCAGCGCGGCGACCAGTTTGTCCGCTGGCAGCGGCACGCCGATAATGCCGGTCGAAGATGGAAAAATCTCGTCGGCCGGAACACCGAGCATTTGGGCCGCAGCCTTGGTCACCATCTCGCAGGCGACAATGCCGGGCTCGCCGGTGGCGCAGTTGGCGTTACCGGAGTTGACGACGACGGCACGCACGCGGCCGCGCGTGCGCTTCAGGTTGTCGCGTCCCACGACCAGTGGCGCGGCGATCACGCGGTTGCGCGTGAACAGCGCCGCCGCCGAAGCCCCGGCGGGAGCTTCCGCAAATGCCATGTCGGTGCGTCCGCTGACCTTGATGCCAGCCATGGCGCAACCGAAACGGAACCCCGCGGGGACGACCGGAGAGTGGAGCGCCAGTTCGTTCATAGCCGTGCCAACACCGGGCGGGCAAACAGCCGCGCCTGTTGCAGGATCGTCATTTTCGGCACCTCGCCCTTCACCATCGCCACTTCATCGCAGGCGTTCAGCTTGGGGCACTTCAGACAGTCCTTGTAAATCTTGTCCGGCAGATCGGACAACGGGACCGGGGTAAAGCCGAGCTTGGCAAAGTACTCGGGGATGCGGGTGAACAGGCACACGCCCGCCACATGGTGGCGGCGCGACTCGGTCAGCAGTCCCTGCACCACGCGCGCTCCGGCGCCGTTGCCCCGCGCTTCCGAGCGCACGGCGATGGAGCGGACCTCGGCCAGGTGCGTGCCGTAAAGATGCAGCGCGCCGCAGCCGAGGATGTGCCGCTCGGCGTCCTCGATCACCACGAAATCGCGAATGTTCTCGCAGATCTCGGGCAGGCTGCGCGGCAGCAGGGTGCCATCGTCAGCGTGCATGGCGATCAGCTCCTGAATGGCAGAAGCGTCGGGGAGAATGGCTCTACGCGTGCGCATTCGCATGCGGCCCCCTTTCCAGTGCGGCCAGCCTGCGGCGGGCCGTCGTGAGCGCCTCGCGCACCCGGGCGGGCGCGGTGCCACCGGGCACGTCATGACAGGCGAGCACGGCCTCAAGTGTCAGGTGCTGGTGAACGTCAGCGCCGAAGTCAGGCGAAAACTGCCGCAGCTCGTCCAGCGTAAGGGCTTCGAGTTCGCAGCCGCGCTCCACGCAATGCTGCACGGCATGGCCGATCTGTTCGTGCGCCCGGCGGAACGGCACGCCCTGGCGTACCAGGTAAGTGGCGGCGGCCATCGCGTTCATGAAGCCGCGGGTTGAGGCGGCGTGCATGCGCGGGCCGTCGAAGTCCATGCAGGCGACGAAGCCGGCAGCGATCTCCAGCACGCCTTTCATCGTCGCAGCGGCGTCAAAGACAGGCTCCTGCGTTTCCTGCATGTCTTTGTTGTATGCCAACGTCAAGCCCTTGGTCATCACCAGCAGGGAAGTGGCAGCGCCGATGATGCGTCCGCTCTTGCCGCGGATCAATTCCAGCGCGTCGGCATTCTTCTTCTGTGGCATGGCGCTGGAGCCAGTGGCATAGGCCTCGGGCAGCAGCAGGAAGCCGAATTCCTGCGTCGAGAAGAGAATCATCTCCTCGGCGAAGCGGCTCAAGTGAATGGCCAGCAGCGACAGCACCTGCAAAAACTCGATGGCGAAATCGCGGTCGCTGGTGGCGTCGATGCTGTTCGCCGTCGGTGCATCGAACTTCAACACGCTGGCCATGGCGTCGCGGTCCAGCGTCAGCGTGGCTCCGGCCACAGCCCCTGACCCCAGCGGCGAGAAGTTAAGCCGGCGGCGGCAGTCGGCCAGCCGGTCGGCGTCGCGCAGCAGCATCTCAAAGTAAGCCAGCAGCCAATGCGACACCAGCACGGGCTCGGCGCGCTGCGTGTGCGTATAGGACGGCATGGCGGCGCCACCCACGCGCTCGGCCTGACCGAGCAGCCCCCGCAGCACGGCCATCAGTTGTCCATGCAGCGTGTCGATGGTGTCGCGCACATAAAGCCGCAGGTCGGTCGCGATCTGTTCGTTGCGGCTGCGCCCGGTGTGCAGCTTGAGCGCTGTGTCGCCGATGGCAGCGTGCAGTTGGCGCTCGACGAAGTGGTGCACGTCCTCGGCCTCAACGTCGTTCAGGAAGCCGGGGTCGGTGGCGGCACGACGGGCAATGCTGTCGAGACCGCCGAGGATCGCGGCCAGTTCGGCAGAGCTCAGGATGTCGGCCGCGCGCAATGCCTGGGCATGCGCGCGGCTGGCCGACAACTCCTGCTGGAGCAGTTGCTGGTCGAAGGGAAACGACCGCTGCCAGCGCTCGAACTGCGGATCCAGCGGCTGACGAAAACGGCCCGACCACATCTTCATTTCGATCTCCCCATGGCTCTGTTGTGCGCCAGGATGGCCTGCGAACGCGCCGGCAGCGCCAGAATGCGGATGAAGCCGGCGGCGTCCTTCTGGTCGTAGCCTTCGCCCATTGTGAACGAAGCCAAATCCAGATTGAAGAGAGAGTAGTCGGACTTGCGGCCGACGTAGTTGATGTTGCCCTTGTAAAGGCTGAGCGTAACCGAGCCGGACAGGTTCTTCTGCGTCTCGTTGATGAAGCCGTCGAGCGCCTCGCGCAGCGGCGTGAACCACAGTCCGTAGTACACCAGCTCGGCGTACTTGAGTGCGATCGTCTGCTTGTAGTGCAGCACGTCGCGGTCCAGGCATAGCGCTTCCAGCTCGCCGTGCGCCGCCATCAGCAGCGTGCCGCCGGGAGTCTCGTAGCAGCCGCGCACCTTGATGCCGACGAAACGGTTCTCCACCAGGTCAACGCGGCCGACGGCGTTGCGCGCCGCGATCTCGTTGAGCAGCGTCAGCAGGCTGACCGGGTCCATCTTCTTGCCGTTGACGCCAACCGGAACGCCCTTCTCGAACGAGATCTCCACTTCCTCGTTCTTGTCAGGCGCATCCTGCGGAGACTTCGTCCACTGCCAGGTGGTCTCCAGGCAGGCGTTGTCGGGGTTTTCCAGTTCGCCGCTCTCGTGCGACAGGTGCCAGATGTTGCGGTCGCGGCTGTGAATCTTGGCGCGGCTCTGCGCCAGCGGCACGTTGTGCTTCGCGGCGTAGTCGATACAGTCTTCGCGAGATACCAGGTCCCACTCGCGCCACGGCGCGATGATCTTCAACTCGGGCGCGATCGCCTGGAAGGCGTGCTCGAAGCGCACCTGGTCGTTGCCCTTGCCGGTGCAGCCGTGGGAAAGCGTCGGGGCGCCTTCGCGCAGCGCGCACTCCACCTGGCCCTTGGCGATAATCGGACGCGCCAGTGAAGTGCCGAGCAGGTACTTGGTCTCATAGATGGCCCCGGCCTTCAGCGCGGGCCAAACGTACTCGGTGAGGAACTCGGTGCGCAGGTCTTCGATGATGACCTTGGAGGCGCCAGTGGCATAGGCCTTCTGCTCAACCTCTTTCATGTCGTCGCCCTGGCCGACATCGGCAACGTAGGCGATGACTTCCGCGCCGTAGTTTTCCTTCAACCACGGAATGATGATGGACGTATCGAGACCGCCGGAATATGCGAGTACTATTTTCTCAGCCATTTGCGCTCCTGGCTGCCAGGCGGCGCGGGCCACCGGCGAGCAATGAAAGAAGAATGGATTTCTGAACGTGCATGCGGTTTTCCGCCTCGTCAAAAACGACGGACCGCGGTGAATCGATCACGGCATCGGTGACTTCGTCGCCGCGATGGGCCGGCAGGCAGTGCATGAAGACCGCCTTCGATGAAGCTCCGGCAAACAGCTTTTCATTGACCTGGAAGGGCAGGAAGATCTCGCGCCGCTGGGCGGCCTCGCTCTCCTGTCCCATGCTCGCCCACACGTCGGTGTAGACGGCATCGGCCCCGGCAACGGCAGCCACGGGGTCGTTGGTGACCTGAATCCTGGCTCCGGTACGGGCAGCCATGGTCTGCGCCGCCGCCACGAACTTCGCGTCGGGCTCGTAGCCCTTCGGCGTGGCGACCGAGATCGCGCTGCCGAGCGCTGCCGCGGCCAGCATCAGCGAATTCGCCACGTTGTTTCCGTCGCCGATATAGGCCATCCGGATGCGCTTCACATCGCCGAAATGCTCCTGCAGCGTGAAGTAGTCGGCCAGCGCCTGGCAAGGGTGCTCCACGTCGGTGAGTGCGTTGACGACGGGCACGCGCGCAAACTCGGCCGTCCCGGTCACGGTGTCATGGCTGAAGGTACGCAGCACGATGGCGTCGACCCAGCGCTCCAGGTTCATCGCGATGTCCTTCAGACTCTCGCGCTCATCCATGCGCTTGCCGTTGGAGTCGATGAACGACGTGGTGCCGCCCATCTTGGCGACGCCCACTTCAAACGTCAGGCGCGTGCGCAGCGACGGCTTCTCGAAGAACATCGCCACGTGGCAGCCCTTCAACGCTTCGCTGAACGCCGCCGGGTTCGCCTTCACGCGGCCGGTAAGCTCCAGCAGGTATTCGACCTCTGCGGGTGAAAGATCTGCGATCGATAGCAGATCGGCGCTGGCGAGAGGTTGTACGCCGGCTATGGTAGAAACAGCTGCCTCATTCACTTCTTGGTGCTCCTTCTGGCATTCGATTTCTTGGCGACGATAGGAGCCGGCGCGGCTGCCATTGCGGCATCGGCCAGCGCCTGGTCCAGCGCCTTCACCACCACGTCCACGTGCTTCTCGGTCACGATGTAGGGCGGCAGGAAGCGCAGCACGGTGTCGTGCGTACGGTTGATGATGATGCCTTCGTCGAGCAGTTGCTTGTGCACGGCCTTCGCGGCGTCAACCGTTGCCAGTTCGAGGCCGAGCATCAGGCCCATACCGCGCACCTCGCTCACGCTCTCGTGCTTCGCGCCGAGCGCGATCAGCCGCTGCTTGAAGTAAGAGCCGACGCGATTGATCTGGTCGAGCAGGTGCTCGCGCTCGATGACGTCGATCACCTCGACAGCCACGGCGCAGGCCAGCGGACCGCCGCCAAACGTGGTGCCGTGCATGCCGGGCGAGAAAGCCTTGGCAACCGCCTCGGTCACGATGATCGTGCCCAGCGGCAGGCCGTTAGCGAGCGGCTTGGCCAGCGTGACCACGTCTGGCTTGATGTCGTAGTGCTGATAGGCGAAGTACTTGCCCGTGCGGGCCAGTCCCGCCTGAATCTCGTCCACCAGCAACAGTGCGCCGGACTTCTTGGTCAACTTGCGCGCCGTCTCTATGAACTCCACCGACAGCGGCTGAATGCCGCCTTCGCCCTGCACGGCCTCAATGCAGATGGCGCAGACGCTGTCGTCGAACTTCTTCTTCAGGTCGGCGACGTCGTTCAAGCGCACGAACTGCACGCCGGGCACGAGCGGCTCAAACGGCGCGCGGTACTGCTTCTTTGCCGTCGTCGAAAGCGCGCCGAAGGTGCGGCCGTGGAACGAGTTCTCGAGCGCCAGGAAGCGCCAGGCGGGCTTCTTGTCACCCTTGGCCCGCTGCTTGGCGAAAGAGCGCGCCATTTTCATCGCGCCTTCCCACGCCTCGGTGCCGCTGTTGCAGAAAAATGCGCGGTCCAGGCCGCTGAGCTTCGTCAGCCGCGCGGCGAGCGCCGACTGGTACTCGTGATAGAAGAGGTTGGAGCAATGCACCAGCCGCGCCGACTGTGCCGCCATCACCTTTTTAATCGCCGGATGTCCGTAGCCCAGCGCGTTGACGCCGATGCCGCTCAGAAAATCCAGATATTTTTTGCCCGCGTCGTTGTAAACGTAAACGCCGCGGCCGTGCGTCAGCAGCAAGGGATAGCGGTCGTAGGTGTGCACGAGCGACGCTGCTTCGGCTTGCTTGACCTGCTCGAATTTCGAAGTGCGGGCGGTAGCCGTGGATGCCGTCATTGCATTGTCACCTCGGTCCCAGATTCGATCTTGGCAAAGTACAACTGCGGCAGCAGATCGGCTGCCGTGGCGGGCAGGATGCGCACCTTGCCCACGCCCTTACCCAGTGCTTCTTCGCAGGCCTGCAGCTTCGGCAGCATGCCGCCGCTGATCACGCCGGATTCGGAGAGCGCGGGCACCTTGGCCAGGCTCAGCCAGCGCATCACCGCTCCGTCGGCGCCTTTGACGCCGGGCACGTCGGTGAGAAACACCAGCGCGTTCACCTTGCAGGCGATGGCGCAGGCGGCAGCCATCTGGTCGGCGTTCACGTTGTAATACTGGCCGTCGCTGCCGAGCGCGAGGCTGGAGATCACCGGCACCGCCCCGTAGTTCCAGATCGCTTCAATCCAGCGCGGCTCGACGGCGCAAATCTCGCCCACGAAGCCGAGGTCGACGCCGTTCATCACCTTCTTGCGCGCTCGGAAAGACAGCGCGTCGCCGCCGCAGATGCCGACGGCCGGACGGCCCGCCGTGCCGAGCGCGGCGACCAGTTCTTTGTTGACGCGGCCGGCAAGCACCATCAGCGCCACGTCGCGGGTTTCGGCGTCGGTGACGCGCAGGCCGTTGATGAAGGTGCTCTGCTTACCCAGTTGTGAAAGCGTGCGCGTCAGCGCCGCGCCGCCGCCATGGACCACGGCCACCTGGTGGCCTTCGCTGGCCAGTTCAATCACCGCGCGGGCGCATTTCTGCACCAGTTCCTGTTGATCGAGGGCTGCACCGCCGATCTTCACCACTATTTTCATTGCAGTCCCTCACGTTCATCGAAGCCGTACATCACGTTCATGTTCTGCACCGCCTGGCCGGCGGCGCCCTTCACCAGGTTGTCGAGGCACGAGACGATGATGAGCCGACGGCTGTCTTCGGCCAGGGCAAACCCAAGGTCGCAGTAATTGGTGTTGATCGAGTACTGAATCTGCGGCACGCCTTTGGCATAGACGCGCACCCAAGGGCAGCCGCAATAGAAGTCGCGGAAGATGGCGGTCACCTGCGCGGCGTCCAGCGGACGCGCCAGCCGCAAGTAAATGGTGGACATAATGCCGCGCGGAATCGGCAGCAGGTGCGGCGTAAACAGGATCTCGCTCGCGGCCAGCCCGACCTGTTCCAGGATCTCGCCCAGATGACGATGATTCAGCAGCGAGTATGCCGACAGATTATCGGCGACTTCGCAGAAGTGTGTCTTCGACGTGGGGGTCTTGCCCGCACCGCTCACGCCCGACTTCGAGTCGCAGATGACGCCGTGGTCCTTATCAAGGTAGTTGGCGCGCGCCAGCGGAGCCAGCGCCAGGATGATCGACGTGGCGTAGCAGCCGGGATTGGCCACCAGCGGAGCCTTGGCGATGGCTTCGCGGTGCAACTCCGGCGCGCCGAAGACGGCCGATGCGTCCAGTTGCGCGGCAGCTTCGGGGTCGGCGTCCTTAAATTTGTAAATCGCGCGATTGGCGGCCAGCTTCAGGCGCCACGCGCCGCTCAGGTCCACAATGCGCAGGCCGCGGCGCAACGCCTCCGGCACCAGTTCACGCGAGAGTTCATGCGGGGTCGCCAGAAACAGCAGTTCCACGCCCTCTGCCGACATGCGCTCCCACGAGAACGGCTCCAGCGCGAACGAGCCCTGCCCCGCCAGGTGCGGGTAGAGTTCGTCGAGCGTGGTGGCGCCGCCCTCGCTGCCTTCACGGCGCAGCAAAAGAGGAGCTTTCAGGCGGGGGTGACGGGACAAAATTCGGGTAAGTTCAAATCCGGAATAGCCAGTTGCGCCGAGCACTGCGGTCTGAAGTTCGTGGGCCACTACGCAAGCATCCCCCTCAAACGGGCCGCGAGTTTCCGTGCGGCCTTCTTGTCGGAACAAATCACGAGGATGGTGTCATCCCCGGCGACGGTGCCGACCACGTCGTCCCAGTTCTCCGCGTCCCAGGCGACGGCCACCGACTGCGCGCTGCCGGTCGAGGTCTTCACCACCAGCAGATTCTGCGCCTCGCGCACCTCGCGGACAAACTCGCGGAACAACCGCTCCAGCCGCGGCGACAGGATCCGCGCGCCGTTGCCGTTGGCGGCGGCCTGCTCCGGCAAGGTGTAGCCCTGCTGCACCTTCACCAGCCCCAGCCGGTGAATATCGCGCGAAAGCGTCGCCTGCGTGACCTTGAAACCGCGCTTGGCCAGTTCCAGCCGCAGATCGTCCTGGCTGGGCAGCGGGCCGCGGCGGGCCAGCTCGAGAATCGCGCCTTGTCGGCTCAGCATCGTCATGCAAACATCAAAAGACGCGCCGAATAAATATTCTAGCGCATGTATAAATATTCACGCGCGAACCGTTCCAATGTCAACCCAATTCTTGGGAAAAATGTCGCGGCCGAAGACTGCGGCGGAAACGCGCCGGACGACGCCGGACGCGCTGGTTCCTGATGCGGGAAACGACCATGACGATTGTACGGCATTGGGTGGCGCGCGCAAAGTAAAACGCGGGGAAAAACACCCCGCCGTAACCCCCGGTTGGACCCCGCCGCGACTCTCACGCAAGCACAGCCGCATTCATGGAGCGGGCGTCGCTCCGGGTGGCACGCTGAGCGGCCCCAGCGGCGCTTTGCGAAAGCTAATGCCAGCCGGACAGCCGTAATGCTAGACTGCCTTCTCTCGGGAAAAGCAGAAACCACATGACAGCTGAACGTTGGCCGGTGGCGGTAATTGGGGGCGGTCCGGCAGGTGCCATGGCAGCTGTGCACCTTGCGCAGGCCCGCCGGAAAGTAGTGCTATTCGACGACCAGCAACCCTGGGAGAAGCCCTGCGGCGGCGGCATTACGCGTAAGGCATTTGTGCGGTATCCCTACCTTGCCGAGGCTGCGGTCGAGCGCAACTGGATCGACTGCTGCGAACTCATCAGCCCGGCCGGCCGGCGGGTCATCCTGCAAATGCCGCAGAAGCTGGCGATCTATTCCCGCACCGTTCTGAATGGAATGCTGCTGGAGCATGCTGGCAAGGCCGGCACTGAGATGGTTACGGACCGCGTCGTCGCGATCGAAGGCGAGGCCGGCGACTGGCGTCTGCGTCTGCGTTCCGGCGCCGAGCACCGTGCCGCCCACGTGGTGATCGCTACCGGCGCGCGCAATTCGTTCCGCGCGCGTTTTATGCGTGCCTTTGAGCCCGCCGAGCTGCTGATCTGCGTGGGCTATTACATTCCGGGCACCTCGAACCGCGTGCAGGTGCGTTTCGTGCCGGGGCTGGAAGGCTATATCTGGACCTTCCCCCGCCACGATCATTTTTCCGCCGGCATTGCTTCGCCGGCCAACGGACCTTTTAACGCCGGCGAGCTCCGGCGCATGTTGGAAGAGTTCCTCGACGCCGAGGGCTTCGCCTATCGCGGCACTGCCTTCTATTCGCACGTCCTGCCGGTGCCGAATCCAGCCACGCTGACCGACCGGCCGTTCTGCGGTGAGGGCTGGACGATGGTGGGCGACGCGGCGGGTACGGTAGATCCCATCACCGGCGAGGGCATCTACTACGCACTGCGTACCGGAGAGCTGGCGGCAGAGGCAATCAACTCCGGCCAGCCGCAGAGTTATCAGAAGCTGCTGGAGCAAGACATCATTCCCGAATTGATCGCGGCTGCGGCCTATACCAAGCGCATCTTCTGCGGGACGCTTCTGGGCCAGCCAGTGCTGGAACGCCTGGTGCAGGCAACCGGCATGAGCACGAAGTTCAGCGAACTGGTGGCTGATCTTTTTGCCGGCGCACAAGCCTACGTCACCCTGCGCGGACGCTGTTACCAGGAACTGCTGCCCGCCGTCTGGCAGAGACTGACCAGCTAGGCGCCCCCTGCCAAAAGAAAACCCACCCGCGAAGGGTGGGTTTTTCCAGCGCGTGATGGCGCAAAAAACTACTTCTTTTCAGCGACAGGAGCCGGAGCAGCAGCCTTCTTCTCGGCGGCCTTCTTGGGGGCCTTCGCCTTTTTAGGGGCCTTCGCCTTCTTGGGGGCCTTCGCCTTTGTTTCCTTCTTCACTTCAGCCTTCTTCGCCTCAGGGGCGGCCGGCTTCGGGGCGGGCTTCGTATCCTGCGCGAACACGGACAGGGAGAAGGCGCCAAGCAGAGCGAGTAACAGTGCAGTCTTCTTCATTTTGTCTTCTGAGCTCCAACAGATAATTTCGGGAGGCTGTGATCGATGGATCCAGTCGCCGTCAGGCTTCAACATAGCTTGAAACGTCGCCCACTGCAAGCAGGAACGAAGCTCGTTTCAATCCGATAAATCGAAAAAACCGGACAAACTGAGGGCCGTGAGTGGATCCACAGGGGGCAGGAACGGGCCTGTATTGATGTACAATCGGAAATCACCATCCATCTGGGGCCGTGAGCGACAGCGAAGGCTGGCCGGGTACCAGGGGGAATTCGGCCACGGCGCAGAGCTGTTTCGCACTTATTTTGAGCAGCTTGAAGGGGTTTTCGGGTGGAGCGACGTCATCTATCCAGCAGATGCCGGAGGTCAGGCCCTCCAGGAGCATGCCCATGCCAGTCCCGCTAGCCGCGGAGGCACGTAAGCAGCCTCGCCGGTCGGCCAGCAGCTGGCTCGACCCGGTCTATGGGGCTGCGATGCCGGTGCTCGCGATGGTGGCTGCGCTGCTGGTCGGCGCCGTCATGCTGTTGCTGCTCAAGGCCGACCCGATTGAAGCCTACGCGGCGCTCATCCGGGGCGCTTTCGGCAGTGTCTTCGGGCTGACGCAGTCCATGGTGAAAGCGACCCCGCTGCTGCTCGTCGGTCTTGGCATCTGCATCGCTTATCGCGCCAGCGTGATCAACATCGGCGGCGAAGGGCAGATCATCGCCGGTGCGCTGATGGCCACCTGGTTTTCGCTGCAAATGCGCACCTGGCCCGCTTGGGCGCTGCTGCCCTGCACCATGATCGCCGGCTTCATCGCGGACTCCTTCTGGGGCCTCATTCCCGGCCTGCTAAAAGTGCGGCTGAACGTCAACGAAATCCTCAGCACCGTCATGATGAACGCCATCGGCGCGCAATTGATGAACTACCTGCTGCGCGGGCCGATGATCGATCCCGCCGGGGTGCAGGCCGGCACCTTCCTGCCGCAAACCGAACGCGTGCCCGTCCAGGTGTGGCTGCCGCGGTTGATCCCGCAGACCCTGTTGCACGCCGGAGCGCTGGTCGCGGTGGTGCTTGCCTTTCTTGTCTATATCCTGCTTTGGCGCACCACGCTGGGATACCGCATCCGCGCCGTGGGCCAGAACCGCGATGCGTCCCGCTACGCCGGCATCAATGTTCCTTTTTACCAGGCGCTCTCGCTGACCCTGGCTGGCGGCTTCGCCGGACTCGCGGGCGTGGTCGAAGTCATCGGCGTACAGCACCGCATGATGGACGGCATTACCAGCGGCTACGGATTCTCCGGCATCGTGGCCGCACTGTTCGGCGGACTGCATCCGCTGGGGCTGATCCCGGCCTCGTGGCTCTTCGGCAGCCTGCTGGTGGGGGCGGACAAGATGCAGCGCGCCGTGCAGGTGCCGTCGGCGCTGATCGATACGGTTCTCGGATTGGTCGTCATGTTCGTAGTCGGTTCGGCGCTGCTGTCGCGGCGCTGGGCGGCGCGGCGCGCTACGGCCGTCCGCGCGGAAGGCGGGCAGGCATGACCTTCAACGAATCCAGCGTGCTGCGTGTCGAAGTTCTCGTCGGCATCCTGTCCTCGGCCGTGCGCCTGGCGACTCCATACCTGTTCGCCGCCGTCGGCGAAGCCATCGGGCAGAGTTCGGGCGTGCTGAATCTTGGCGTGGACGGCATCATGCTCCTGAGCGCCTACGCTGCCTTTTTTGTGGCGCTCACCACGGGCAGCCTGTGGTGGGGCGTGGTGGGGGCGGTCGGCGTCGGAGTCTTCATGGGCCTACTGATGTCGGTCATCAGCGTGACGCTGAAAGCCGAGCAGGGAATCAGCGGCATCGGCCTTTATATGTTCGGTTTGGGCGCCTCCTCGTTGCTCTTCAAGGTCACCGTTGGCACGGTGAAGACCATCGTTGGCTTCCAGCCGATCAAGATTCCGCTGCTGGGCGACATACCGCTGCTGGGCAAGATATTGTTTGAACACAGCCTGCCGGTGTACGCGTCCTTCGCCGTGGTGCCGCTGGCCTGGTGGTTCCTCGATGGCACAACCTGGGGACTGCGCATCAAGGCCGCGGGCCACAACCCGGCGGCGGCTGACTCGCTCGGCGTCAGCGTCGATCGCGTGCGCTACGTCAGCGTGGTGCTCGGCTCCATTCTGGCCGCATTGGCCGGAGCCTCGCTGTCGCTGGCGCTCGTCAATCTCTTCCAGGAGAACCTGACGGCGGGCATGGGATTCATTGCCGTGGCGCTCGTCTACTTCGGAGGCTGGCGTCCGGTGGCGATCATGGGCGGCGCGCTGCTGTTCAGCACCATCAACGCTTTTCAGCTCTGGATGCAGGTGCTCAGCGTCAATATCCCGTCGGACCTGGCGCTGATGCTGCCCTATCTGCTGACGATTGTGGCCCTGGCGCTGGCGCCAAACCTGACGCGGCAGCCCACGGCCCTGAACAAACCGTTTGAGAGGGGCGAACACTAAGAGCGCCTGCGCGGCCCGCAGTGGGGCCGACGTGGCGCCAAAAGCCCGGGCAGGCAGTTAGCTCAGGGCGCCGGCAGTTGCTACACTCGCGTTACTTGCTTTGGGATTTTGAAATTCAGCAGACAAGTGAGGATTTGCGTAATGAAACTTCGCAGCTTATCGATTCTGGCAGTCGTTGCCCTGGCGGTCGCCCTGCTGATCGCCGCTCATCCCAGCCCGGCCGTGGCCGCCGGCCCGCTGCGCGTCGCCATCGTGACGCCCAGCGCCACCACCGACATGGCGTTCAGCCAGGCGATGTTTGAAGCACTCAAAACCGTTCAGAAGGAAATGGGCGGAGAAGCGGCGCTGAAGATCGCCTACTCCGAGAATATGTTCAAGGTGCCCGACGCAGCTGCCGCCATTCGCGACTACGCCAGCCAAGGCTATGACATCGTCATCGCCAACGGTTCGCAGTACGGCTCCTCGGTGGAAGATATCGCCCGCGACTTCCCGAAGACCACCTTCGCCTGGGGCACCGACGTCAACACCTTCGGCTTGGCGAACGTTTACAGCTACACGGCTGCGGCCGAACAGGGCGGATTCGTCAATGGCGTGCTCGCGGCGAAGCTAACCAAGTCGAAGCGCATCGGCGTGACCGGCCCGGTCGAAGTCGGCGATGCCAAGACCTACATCTCGGGCTTCGCCCAGGGCGTCGCCTCGGTGGATCCGAAGATCAACGTGGCCAAGACTTGGACCGGATCTTTCTCCGACGTGGCCAAGATGACCGAAGCCGCCAGAACGCACATCAGCGCCGGCGCCGACGTGCTGACCGGCTCGTCGCAGGCGGTCGTCGGATCGGTTGGCGCGGCCAAGGAAACCGGCAAGGTTCTCTGGTTCGGCACGCAGCACAGCCAGGCTGCGCTGGCTCCGGCCATCGTCGTGGCTTCGCAGCAATATGACTGGACCAGCGTGGTGAAGCAGATCATCAACAACCGCAAGTCCGGCAAACTCGGCGGCGACAAGTACATCGCCACCCTGAGCAACGGCGGGCTGAAGATCGTCTATAACCCGGGCTACAAACTGCCTCCGGCCGTGAAGGCTGCGGGCGACAAGGTGATCAAGGACATCAGCAGCGGCGCGCTGCAGATCAAGCCTTAGCATCTGCGCGGGGCTGCCCTGGCAGTCGCGAGTCAGCAGCCCGCCTTCGCTCCGGCGGAGGCGGGTTGCCGTTTCCATCCTCATCCCCGCCCCAGGCGCTCGGCGCTGCGGGCTGAACCACGGTTTGGGTTTTCACGGAGTTGCAGCCCATGGCTTCCACTGCCCCGCTCGCCAGTCGGCTTCGCATTCAACGGGTAGAGTTGCGCAACATCACCAAGCGCTTCCCCGGCGTGCTGGCCAACGACCGGGTGTCGTTTGATGTGTGCGCGGGTGAAGTGCATGCGCTGCTGGGTGAAAACGGTGCGGGCAAGAGTACGCTGATGCGGGTTCTCTACGGCCTGTATCGTCCCGACGAAGGCGAAATTCTCATCGACGGCAAGCCCTTCGTTTTCAAGTCCCCGGCCGATGCCATCCGCGCGGGAATCGGCATGATCCACCAGCACTTTATGCTGGTGCCGAAGCTGACCGTGGTGGAAAACGTCGCGCTCGGCCTGCAGTCTTCGCGCGGTCCGCGGCTCGATCTGGATGTGGTTGCCCGGCGGCTGCAGGAACTCGCACAGACCTATGGTCTCAAGGTGAGCCCGGCCATGCTGGTGTCGCACCTGTCCGTGGGCGAGCAGCAGCGCGTAGAAATCCTCAAGGCGCTATATCGCGACGCGAGGGTCATCATCCTCGACGAGCCCACCGCCGTCCTCACGCCCCAGGAAGTTACCAGCCTCTTCACCACCCTGAAGCGCATGGTGAAGGAGGGCTACGCACTCGTCTTCATCTCGCACAAACTGCACGACGTGATGGCCATCAGCGACCGCGTCTCGGCCCTGCGCGATGGCCGCATGATCGGCACCCGCCCGGCCAAGGACGCCACCCGCGACGAACTGATCACGATGATGGTGGGCCGCGAGGTCAAGCCGCTGGCCCCGCAGCCGATGAAGGCCGGACCGGTCAGGCTCAAGATTCAGGGATTGCGCGCCTTGAGCGATCGCGGCACCGAGGCGCTGCGCGGCGTGGACCTCGAAATCCGGGAAGGCGAGATCGTCGGCATTGCCGGCGTCAGCGGCAACGGGCAGCGCGAACTGGCCGAGTGCCTCGCCGGCTTGCGCAAGTCCTCGCCGAATTCGATCCTGGTCGAGGGCAAGGACATCGGCGAACAGCCGGTGGTCAAGCGCATGGAGACCACCGCCTACATCCCGGAAGAACGCATGCGCGACGGCGCCATCAAGAACTTCACCGTGCAGGAGAACCTCTTCCTGCGCGACCACTCGGCGCCCGCCTTCAGCCACGGCGTCTTCCTGCGGCTTTCGGCCATGTCCAAGCGCGCGAAGGAACTGGTCAGTCAGTTCTCGGTGAAGACTCCGAAGCTGGAGACGCCGATCAAGAACCTCTCGGGCGGCAATATCCAGAAGCTCATCATGGCGCGCGAGCTTTCGCGCGAGCCGCGCCTGCTGATCGCGGCGCAGCCCACGCGCGGCGTCGATATCGGAGCGACGGAGTTCATTCACCAGCGTCTGCTCGAGCAGCGCGCGGCCGGCAAGGCTATCCTGCTGATCTCGGAGGACCTTGACGAGATCCGCATCCTCTCCGACCGCATTGCCGTGATGTACGAAGGCCGTGTGATCGGCATCGTCGAGCGCAACCACGCTACGGTCGAGCAGATTGGCTTGATGATGGCCGGCGTCTCGCAGGAGGAAGCCATGCGCAGCGCCCCGGCCACGAAGACAGCCGCAGCGGGACTCGACGACGAGCCGGCGTTGATCTAGCGGTCGACGGTCGTATCCCGCATCTTCCCTGAATAACTATTGTCATCCTGAGCGAAGCGAAGGATCTGCTGTTCGCTGCGGTCAACCCATGTCCAAGTGCCCCGCATCTGCACCTCCTGGGCGCATATGCGGGAGGTCCACAAACGTTGGTGCCAAGTTCTTACTCCCCGGTGCCCTACATCTGCCATCTTTTGGCAGATGTAGGGCTTTAGACTCTTGCCTGACCGTGCGGCGAGCTTCTTATTTCACAGCAGTCCCACCCAGTGATACCAGGTAAAGCAGCTCACGATCTGCACCACCATCGAAACTCCGCTGAAGATGCTCAACGTCACCGTCGCATGCTTATAGGAAAAGTGCGGGCCCAGGCCGACCATCAGCAATCCCGGCAGCACCATGAACGGCAGGAAGGTCGAGGTCAGGCATGCCATCAGGCAGAGCATGGTGGGGCCGAGCGCAGGCAGTCCCGCCGCTTGAAAGTAGTTGGCCACGACGGGCAGCAGACCCGCGATGGCGGTCTTGGACTCGACCAGCAGGAAGTGCAGGACCGACGATACGATGAACGTCACGGCTGAAGCGACCGAGGTACTCATGTTGGGCGAGATCAGCCGTCCCAGCGTGACCTGCCCGAGCCAGGTTCCGATGCCGGTCTCTTGCATCACGATGCCGATGCTGATCACGGCGGCGCTGAACACCACGATGTTGAAAGGAATCTTCTTAAGGTCCTTCACGTCGAGGCAGCCGATGACCGGAAAGGTCATCAGCGTGGCGACAAATACGCCGACAGCCCAGGCGGGGACCCCGTGCCAAACATCGGTCACCCAGATGATGAGCGCCAGCACCAGGTAGATCGAGGTCTTCAACTCGCGCGAGCTGATGCTGCCCATCTGGCCGAGTTCTTCACGGACCTTAGCGTAGCCGCCGAGCATTTCGGTGCGTTCCGGCGGATACATGCGGTACAAGATGTAAATACTTACCATACTGCTGATGGCGACGGGCACAAAGAACCACATCGCCCATTGTCCCCAGTAGATCGTCTTGCCCGTGACCTGCTTCACAATGCCGACCGCCAGCAGGTTGGCGGCGTTGCCGGTCAGGATGCCGTATCCAAAGCTGTTGCCGGCGATGTAGGCAACCGACATGAAAAACTTCGATACGTTGCTCTCCGGCGCCGAGCGTCCGAAGATCGCGATGGCGCTGCCCAGGGCAATGGGATAGATGATCAGAATGCGCTCGACCCCGGCGGGCGTCAGAAAGCAGAGGATCAGTCCGGTGGGGATCAGCGCCGCCGCCATGCCTTTGAAGCTGGTCCCGAACACCCGCGCCAGGTTCAGCGAGATGCGCTTGCCCAGACCGGAGCCGGTGACCGCGATCCCAAACAGCAGCACCGACATGATGAACCACGGCGTGGGATCGGAATATCCGCCAAACGCCTTGCCCGGCGGCAGGATCTTGAAGACGACGATCAGCACCGAGAACAGCGCGGAAGTCATCTCGATTGGGATCACGTCGCATACCCACATCACGACGGTAAAGACCGAGATGACGAGCGCGCGATGTCCGCGGGGCGAGAGCGCGGTGGGAATCAGCGCGACGATTACCGTGAGCGCCACGGACACCGCCAATCCGTGAATCGGCAGGAAGCGTTTGCGGGTGACGGGAGGGGCGAGTGCAGCGGCGGGCTGCACGGCGGCGGAGTCGGTGGCCATCAGGGTTCCCCGAAAATCTGGAATGTCTTGCTGCAAAGTGCGAAGCATGGTACTTCAGTCCGTGTGCGCCCGAACAGAAAACCCCACGCGGTTGCAAATGAATTTCAGCTTGAAATCCGCGCCGCGCGCGGACCTTCGCCGCCACAATCTTCTTGACTCTTGAGGCCAGTCAAAGGAAACTGACTTCCCAATTTCTGGAGGCAATTCCAATGGGTGATTGGTTCATGGGCAAGACCCATCACGTCACGGCTGACGTGGTGGTGATCGGCGGCGGCACGGCGGGACTCAACTGCGCCATGGCCGCGGCGGAAAAGGGCGCCAAGGTGCTGGTGGTGGACAAAGCCCACATCATGCGCAGCGGAGCCATTGCCGGGGGCATCGACCATTTTCATGCGTACCTGGAAACCGGTCCCGAATGGGACACACGCGAAAGCTACCTGAAGTTCGTGGCCAAGGTCTCCAACGGCGCCTCGAACCTGAAGATCCACGAGAAGGTCTTCTGCGACGAACTGCGCCCGGCCATCGACCGCATGGACCGCATCGGGGTGACGCTCAAGAACAAGGAAGGCAAGTTCTTCCGCACCCAGGCCATCGGCCAGCCCGGTGCCTACGCCATCAACTTCAACGGCAAGTTCCTGAAGCCGGCCATGGCGAAGGAAGTCGCGCGGCTGGGCTGCAAGGTGCTGAACCGCGTGCAGGTCACCAAGTTGCTGGTGCATGACGGCAAACTGGCGGGCTTCTGCGGATGGGACATGCGCACCGGCGACTTCTACCAGGTGCAGGCCAAGGCCGTCATCCTGGCCACCGGCAACACCAACCGCATGTACAAGTCGCAGACGGATAATCCATTCAACCTGTGGTATTGCCCGGCCAATACGGGCGACCTGCACACCGCCGCATACGAGGCCGGGGTGGAACTGGCCAATATCGAATACGTGCGCATGACGATTGTGCCCAAGGGCTTCAGTGCCCCGGGGTTCAACGCCTTCTTCGGCATGGGCGCGAAGCTGGTCAACAGCCTCGGGAAGCAGTTTATGTCCAACTATCATCCGGCGGGCGACCTTGCACCGCGCTACATGATGGTGTGGGGATCGCTGCAGGAAGTGCGGCAGGGGCGCGGCCCGATCTACGTGGACGTGCGGCACCTGAAGCCGAAGGAACTGGAACACCTGTTCTTCACCCTCGGCATCGACAAGGACACGTTGCCCGACTTCCTGATGAAGAAGGGCTACGCCCTGGAAGGCTCGATGATCGAACTCGTGGTCTCCGAGCCCATGCAGGCACGGCCGTCCGAGCTGTGCGGCAGCGGGATCAAGATCGATGAGAACTGCATGTCGAACATCCCGGGCATCTTCGCCGCCGGCGACGCCAGCGACCAGATGGGCTGCCTGCACATGTGCGTCTGCGGCGGCTACGCGGCCGGCAAGAGCGCGGCAGAATACGCGGCCAAGGTGAAGGACTTTGCCCCGCTGGACGAGAAGGCGCTGGCCGAGGAGCACAAGCGCATCATGGCGCCGATCGCTCGCAAGAGCGGCATGAGCTACGGCGAGTTTGAAACCATGATCCGCATCATCGCCACCGACCACATGGTGTGGAAGACGGAGATGAGCCTGACGACCGGCATCCGGAAACTGAACGGGCTGGACAAGTATCGCGATCAGCTGAAGGCGAACAACCTGCACGAACTGATGCGCTGCCAGGAGTCGCTCAACATCCAGAGCGTCGCCAAGCTTTCGGCGCATGCGGCGCTGGCGCGTAAGGAATCGCGGTTTGGCCCGTACCACTCGCGCGCGGATTATCCCGAAACCAATCCGGACTTCTGTGGCCTGATCGTGGTGCGCAAGCAGGGCGACGAGGTCACCACCCGGTTTGAAAAGCTGTCCTACAACTAAGGAACGGAGAGGAGAAAACCATGCCGCCGGTCATCGATAAAAGGAAGTGCGGGGGTTGCGGCTTGTGCGCGCTCTATTGCCCGCTCGACGTTCTGGAGATGCAGGACGGGGTCAGTCACGTGCGCTATCCGGAGGAGTGCTGGCATTGCGGCGCCTGCCGCCAGGACTGTTCCACGGGCGCGGTCACGATTGAGTTCCTGCCAGTAATGCTGTCGGTCTGAGGACGGCACAGCGGAAAGCAGTCCAATGAACCGCGCCCTTGCTGGAACCACTGCGAGGGCGAGGGGAAAAACAAGGCCAGACGAGCGATCGTCTGGCCTTTTCAGCTTGAGTGCCTGATGGAAATAATCCGGCTTGTCAGGACTACGCTTTCTTGTGGCACTGCGTGCACTTGGTGGGCGCCTTGGCATTGCCCGCCGTGACGGCCTTCTTATGGCAGTCGATGCAAAGTCCGGCCGACGCTGCCGGGTTGTGGAAGGCAGCCTGCAACTTCCTGACTTCAGGTGTGCCGGCCTTGGTGTGGCAATCGATGCACTTCTCAAAGGGCTTGGGAGTCTTGCCGGCCTTGGCCCCATGGTGGCAGACGGTGCACGCGATTTTCGCGTCTACGTGTGCTTTGTGCGGCAACGTCACTGAACCCAGGGCTACGCCCTGCGCCAGGGTGACCATCTCCGGCGGTTTCGGCGCCTGCGCGAAAGCCTGTCCGGCGCAGACCGCCAACAGAGCGACGAGCAGAATAAGAACGATGTTTTTCTTCGACAAATGCTACCTCCAACGTATTACGCGCTGCAAAAAATGGAATGACTTTGTGGGAAGAAATTATACCCCGACTTGCTTGCCGGAAATCAGGGCTAATTTAGGAAATGAGCCGGGCCAGAATATAGGCGGCGGCTGCTGCCGCACCGCCGATGGCGACCGTTTGCAAGGCCCCGCGTCCGGCCCGCGCCCCCGTGACGCGGCTCTTGACGTAGCCGAAGACCGCCAGGGCGATCAGCGTCACCACCACCGAATACAGGAAGCCCTGCTTCGGCGTGGAAACCAGCATGTAGGGAATGAGCGGGATGATGCCGCCCGCCACATAGGACAGGCCGATCGTAAGCGCACTGTTGCGGGCGCGGGTGGGCTCGGGCTTTTCCAGCCCGAGTTCGAAGCGCATCATGAAGTCCACCCATACCTTCGGGCGTTTGCGCATCGCCTCGACCACCGGGCCGGACTCTTGGGGAGTGAGGCCGTAGCCTTCCAGCACCTCGCGTACTTCTCGCGCCTCTTCTTCCGGCAGTTCTTCAATCTCGCGCCACTCGCGGTCCAACTCGTTCTGATAGTGCTCGGCGTCGCCCCTGGCGGCCAGGTAGCCGCCCAGTCCCATGGCGATGGCGCCGGCGGCGATCTCGGCCAATCCTGCTACGACGACAAGGCGGGCACTGGCGACCGCCCCGGAAAGTCCCGCAGCCAGTGCGAAGGGAACCGTCAGCCCGTCCGACATGCCGATGACGATGTCGCGGATCAGCTCGCTGCCGGTAAAGTGCCGCTCAACATGAGGTTCGAGAGACATGGCGGATCAGGCCTCGACGTTCTGGGTGCTGTGCAGGGCAGGGAACTCATCCGGATGGGCGGCGACGTAATCGGCGGCCAATTGCGCGACTTCGCGCTCACCGGGGTAGGTCAGCAGTTGCGGCGCTTCTTCAAGGGGGAGCCACTCGGCATGGCGAACTTCGCGCCGCATGTCGACCGAGATTTCGCCGATCCTGCCGCTGACGTAGCGCAGCAGGTAGAAGCTGACCAGCTTGAAAACGCGCGCGCCGTCGCCCCACGACCGGACGTAAATGTAACGGATGTCCCTGAGCTTGGCGACCTGCTCGGCTACGACTCCGGTTTCTTCGCGAACTTCTCGCACCGCCGCCTGCTCCGGCTGCTCGCCGGCGTCGACGATTCCCTTGGGCAGGGCGCGTATCGGTATTCGTTGCTGCGGACGACGCGCGTTGGGTGGCTGCGGCTCGATCACGGCAATCCACCACCCTCCGCGCATGCGGCGGATCACGGCGCCGCCCGCTGAAATCTCACGTGCCATTGCGTTTCACTCTGCTCAGGCAGGGACTCAATCCGGTGCACCTAGCCTGAAGCTTGATTGAAACAGAAGCGAAGCCCCAATGAACAGTTCATTCTTTCTTGTCCGGATTGTGTTGCAGAAACGCCTGGAGCGGAGAAGCCGCGTGCTTGCCGGAGTTGCTGCCGCTGGACTGCCTGTGCCGCCTTGGCGTTGCCGGGGGTCAACGAGGCGCTCGATGCCGATAACGCCCCCCCGCCCACGCGCGAGGACGGCGGCGCTGGAGCCTGCCGCGCAGACACCGGAAGGGTACGAGTAGTGCCTGTCCGGTAGAGTTTGGCCATGTACCTCGGAGTGTGAGCTGGCCGCAAACCTGCATTGTGGCGCGCCCTGCCTATGCTAGGCTGCGCCTCATGAGCACTCGCGCGCAGGAAATCTTGGGAGCGTTGCTGGCCGCGGCCGGCGTCGTGTGGGCGACCTACATCCTCACCCAGAACTTCACCCCGGAGACGCTGCTGAGCGTACCGCCGCGCGGGCCGCTGGAGGTCTGCGCCGTCGGCATCATCGTCTGGCTGGTGGCGAAGTGGCGGCGCTCGGTGAAACTGCGATAAACAACGCATCCTCCTGAAGCAACGTGAACGCCGAAGCGCCTTGCCGCCAACCGACCGCCTTGCCGCCCCGGAAAGCCGGACCAACCTCGGGTGGGCAAATATTTTCCCGCAGTAGCTGCCGATGGCGGTATTCTTATCCGCAATCCTTGGAACTGGGTGTTTTTGTTCACGTCCGCAATTGGGAGATTTCTTATGGCAGACGGTACTGATACCTTTGCCCCCTCCGCCGCACCGGAACCGGAAAAAGAGAAAGACACGGCCGCTTCGGCCAGCCGCTCCGGGTTTACGCGCCGCGACTTCCTGATCCGGGCCAACGCCAGCGCCGTTGCGGTTGGTCTGGCCACCGGCGTCGGCTTCGCCTCTACCCTTGCGCCCGAGGCCGCAGCCACAACGCCGGCGCCCGCGCCTCAAGGCAAGCCCAATACGCCGGCCGGACGCGCTGCTCCCGTCAAGACGCCGTCGCTCTCGTTGCGCCGCGTTACCTTGAGCATCGATGGCCACAGCTACGAGCTTGAAGTGGATGTCCGCGAGAGTCTGTGGGAGACCATGAATTACAAGCTCGGTCTCTCCAACTCCAACCTCGGCTGCGATCGCGGCGAGTGCGGTGCCTGTGCGGTGCTGGTGGATGGCCGTCCGGTCAACTCCTGCTCCATGCTCTCGGCCCGGCTGGGCCGCGGGCAGAAGATCCTCACCGTCGGCGGCATCACTCACGGCTCGGGACCCGATGGCCTTCACGCCGTGCAGCGTGCGTTGTGGCTCGAGGGAGGCTTCCAGTGCGGACTCTGCACGCGCGGCTTCGTCATGGCCGCCTATGCGCTGTTGCAGAAAAACAAGAATCCCAACGACGCGGAGATACGCGCCGCCCTGGCCGGAAACATCTGCCGCTGCGGCGAATACCCGAAGATCATCAGCGCCGTGAAGAAAGCCGCCGCCGAGCTGCGCGGCGAGCGCGTGCAGTATGCCGCGCCCCTGCTGGCTTCTGCCTCGCTCAAGCCCTCGTCGGCGCCCGCCGCCGCTGCGGCGTCCAAACAGTTCGAGTTCGTCGCTCCGCTGAGCACTATCGAGCTGCTGGAGGCGCTTGCGGGCGAGTTGAAGATGCGTCCGGGCGTCCTGGATGTCTCCGGCTCGGAGCGCAACGTCGTGGTTGTCTGGGATTCGACGAAGCTCGATGAAGCGCGCGTGCGCCAGATCCTGGCCGATTCCGGCAATGCCGTGAAGCCCTAGTTTTCCTGTTCGCTGGTGCCCCATATCTGTCTGCTTTTGGCAGATGTGGGTCTGGAACCCGGATGCGATCTGAGGCCCGGGTTGGACGAGGACAGTATATGAGTATAAAGATTGACGTCATACGCATCGTGCAGGACCCGGCCTTCGCCGCCGCCCTGACTCCGGTCCAATGGCGAGCCGTCGCCGCCGATCCTGCCTGGAACGAAATGGTCAGCGAACATCATGAACTGGCCGCGCCCGTCATGGCGCGTCACTCGGCCGAACTCGGCTTGCCCCTGCCGCGCCAGATTCATCCGCAGGTCGCCGCTGCCGGACCCGCGTCGCCGCCCGCCTATCGCATCATTGGCAAGCCGGTTGCGCGCCTGCACGGCATCGGCGTGGTGACCGACCTTGGCCAGTACACGCAGAACATGCGCATGCCGAACATGCTCTTCATGCGCACGCTGCGCAGTCCGCATGCCCATGCCCGCGTGAAAAGCGTAAACACGCGCAAGGCCGAGGCGATGCCTGGCGTGGTCGCCGTGCTGCATCGCGGCAACCTGCCCGCCGAGTACCGCGACGTGAAGTTCGGCAGCAGCCCGCCCGACCGTTTCCTCTTTAATGAGGAGGTCTTCGAGGCCGGAGCCCCCGTGGCCGTGGTCGCCGCCGAAAACGAGCACATCGCCGACGAGGCCACCCGCCTGATCGAAGTCGACTATCAGCCGGTGCCGGCCGTGCTCGACATGATGGAAGGCATCAAGGCCTCGACGCCCAAGCAGTGGAACAACAAAGAGAACGGCACGATCGTCGGCATCATGCCGCCGCTGGTGCGCGGTGATCCCGATGCCGCCCGCGCCGAAGTCAGCGTGGAGGCCGTGCTCACCAAGGCCACCGAGCAGCACGTGGCGCTCGAGTTGAGCAACTGCCTGATGTACTGGGACAACGACCGCCTCGTCGCCCACTACACCACGCAGTATGCCCACGGCTGCCGTACCGGACTTTCGCAGGCCCTCAAGATTCCGGTCAACCGTGTGCGCTTTGTGCACAACGGCTACATGGGTTCCGGCTATGGCTACCGCTCCGGCATCGACCTGAGCGAAGCGCACTGCGCGATCCTCGCCAAAATCACCGGCCGTCCCGTGCGCCACATGGCCACCCGCGCCGAGGACTTTGTTGCGCGCACGCACCGTCCCGAGTGCCGCAACGAAATGCAGATCGGCGTGAGCCGCGACGGCACGCTGCAATACGGGCGCTTTCGTATCTACGCCAATGTCGGCGCCTGGCGGCTGGCCGCCGCCAACGGCTCGTGGTTCAACATGCAGAACCTGTACCGCTTCCCGAACCTGAAGCTGGAAGGCATCGACGTCCTCACCAACAGCTATAAGGCGGGAGCCTACCGGTGCGTCGGACATCCCAACGGCACCTTTGCCTTGGAGATGATCATCGAGAAAGCCGCGCACGCCGTCGGCATGGACCCGGTCGAGTTCCGCCTGAAGAATCTCAACGAGGCCGGCAATCCCGACACCAAGAAACCTTTCAGCAATCCCGGCATGCGCGACTGCATCGTCGCCGCGGCCGAACGCATTGAGTGGAAGAAGCAGCGCCACGCCACCCGCGCGCGCGAGGTGCGCCCCGGCGTCTTCCACGGCATCGGCCTGGCCGCGCACGCCTGCAGCCACGGCGCGGGCAGTGATCCGGCTACCGGCCAGATCATCGTCAACACCGACGGCAGCGTGCAGTGCATCTCAGGCTGCTCCGAAATTGGCGGCGGCCAGCGTACGCAGATGGCCATGATCGCCGCCGAAGCCCTCGGCGTGCCGCTCAATAAGGTCAGCATCAGTGTCGACTTCGATACCGACTGCACCACCGACACCGGCGTCAGTGGCGGCAGCCGCCAGACCAACAGCGCTGGCCGCGGCATGTACGAGGCCGCGCTCGACGCCAAGCGCCAGATCCTCGGCTATGCCGTGCA
The DNA here is from genome assembly GCA_903847195.1 of uncultured Acidobacteriota bacterium. Next base: position 100,683 of record CAINCZ010000157.1, read on the forward strand.
GAAGCTCACGCAGGACGCCGAGCGCAACAAGCAGACGTTGCAGATCACCGCTGCCGATCTCGAAATTGCCAATGGCGAAGTCTTCATGAAGGCGCGCCCGTCGGTGCGCACGAAGCTCGAGGAAGTCACCGGGTTCTGGGGACTGCCCATCGTCGGCCGCGCCATTTACAAGATGGACCGTGACTGGGAACGTACGGCCTGGGCGGCGCACGCCACCGAGGTCGAGGTGGACACGCGCAATGGCTCCGTGCACATTACGCGTTTCGTTGCCGCGCACGACGTCGGCCAGTCCATCAACTCGCTGGCAGTGGAGCAGCAGATCGAAGGCGGCGTCGTGATGGCGCTCGGCGCGGTCTTTACCGAAGAACTGCTGCTGGACCGTGCCACCGGTCTCAGCGTCAATCCCAGCATGCTTGACTACCGGCCGCTCTCGATTCTCGATGTGCCGGAGAAAATCGAAGTCGTCGTCATCCAGCGCCCCAAGCAGTACGGCGTCTTCGGAGCGCACGGCATCGGCGAGCCGCCCATGGGGCCGCCTGCGCCCGCCGTTGCCGCCGCCGTCTTCAATGCCATCGGCGTGTGGATGGACGCCATGCCCATTACCCGCGAAAAGCTGCTTGCCGCGCTCAAGAAGGTGAGGTAGCGAGATGAAGAAATTCGAACTCCACGAACCCGCCACCGTCAAGGAAGCCATTGCCATCCTCGCGCGCCATGGCAACAAGGCCAAGCCGCTTGCCGGCGGCAGCGATCTGGTCTCCGGGATGATGAAGGACTGGTTGCAGGGTCCCTCCATGCCGCTGCCCGACGCGCTGGTCGATCTGGCGAACATCCCGCGCCTGCGCGGCATCCGCGCCGAGCGCGCCGGTTTCACTATCGGCGCCATGACCACGCTTTCGGAGCTCATCGAATCCAAGCCGCTGCGCGACGCCCTTCCGCTGCTGGTGCAATCGGCGGAGAGCGTGGCCTCGCCGCTCATCCGCAACTACGCCACGCTGGGTGGAAACCTGCACCAGCGGCCGCGCTGCTGGTTCTTCCGCGGCCCCGATTTCAACTGCCTGCGCAAGGGCGGCGACAACTGCTTCTCCATCGAAGGCGACAACCGGTATCACTCGGTTATCGGCGACGAGGGCTGCTACATGGTTCACCCTTCGGACACCGCGACCGCCCTGCTGGCGCTCAACGCCGAAGCCCGCGTTGCCTCGGCGGCCGGCGAACGCGCCATCCCGCTCGACAAGTACTTCCTGGTGCCCAGCCAGGACATCTTGCGCGAGCACGTGCTCAAGCCCGAAGAGATCCTGCTGGAGATTTTCGTTCCCGCACCGGTGGCGGGCACGCGGCAGGCGTGGAGCAAGCTGAAGAACCGGCAGGTCTATGACTTCGCCGTGGTCTCCGTCGCCGCCGCCTTCACGCTCGACAATGGCCGCTGGCGCGACGGACGCATCGCCCTCGGAGGCGTTGCCGCCGTGCCGTATCGCGCTGCCGTGATTGAGAGCCAGTTGAAAGGGAAGGCCGTCAAGGACGTGATCCGCCAGGCTGCTGCCGCGCTGGCCACGGTGGCCCGGCCCATGAGCGGCAATGCCTACAAGGTGGAGGTTGTGCAAGACCTGGTGGAGCGCACCGTCTTAGCCGCGCTCGCATAAGACGGACTTCAGACACGTCACCGTCCATTCCTGGAGGATGACGTTGGTGGCCGCGTAGCTGCCGTCGGAGTAAAGCCAGCTACCGCCTTGCGCATCGGTCAGCATGGCGCCGGCGCGTTGCAGGATCACGCTGGCCGCCGCCACGTCCCATATCTTCAGGTCCAGATGCCAGTACGCGTGCAGCCGGCCTGCCGCCACCTGGCACAAGCCCAGCGCGGGCGAACCCATCACCGGACAGTGCCGCACCTGGTCCACCATCTTGCCCACAATCTGTTTGGCCTGCGCGCGCTGCCGCTCGGCATAAGGCCAGTCGGTGCCGATCGTGGCCGCCTGCCACGCCTCCAGCCCATCCATGGTTTGCGCGACCGAGATCGCACGCCCGTTCAGCAGCGCGTCAGTATCGGCTGCGGCGGCAAATAGCTCATCGGCGCACGGGTCGTATACCACGCCCACCTGTATCTGTCCCGCCACGCGCAGCGCCACCGCAATGCCGAAGTGCGGAATCCCCTGCACGTAGTTCAGGCTGCCGCAGATGGGATCGACGATCCACAAGTGCTCGGCCTCCAACGCAATCGGCGCATCCTCCGGACCCTCTTCGGCCAGTATTCCCGCGCCCGGATCGCCCGCAAGAATCGCGCTCGTCACGGCCTCCTGCACCTGGAGCGCCGCCTCGCAGGTCACGTCGCGATTCGCCTTCCATCGCAGGTATCCCGAATTGCCGAGCCGCGCCCGTGCCACGGCGCCGCCGGCGCGCGCTGCCCGCTCGGCCAATGCGAGCATCTGTGAGTAATCGCTTAATCCCACAGCACCACCGGTTCGCCTCTCACCAGCGTCTCCCCGCACCGCGGACACGGCCCCGGATGCTTCCAGGTCCGCACGTTGTGCGTCTTGTCTTTCTCGCAACGCGGCGGCACGCGCTTTCGGTTGCGGCCCATCTCGTAGGTCTCCACCACCACATCCTGCAAATTGCGGCACTGGTCGCAGACCACGGTTCTCGTCGCCGACATCATCCCCGCGTCCGCCTTGCCGGAACAATCAACCGTGTAGGCGCACTTCGGGCATTGGAAGGAAAACAGTCGCCCCATCGCAGTACCTCATTGAGCCAGAAATCGCCGTACCTGCTGCAGCTTCAGCTCAAAGATCTCGTAATCGGCCGGGTTGATCACCACCGAAAAGATGCCGTCCTCCGTCTCCATGGTTAACCGCACCCCCGGACCGGCGCTCACGGTTAACAGTGTCGGGTCCTTGGTTCCACGCTCTTTGTAAACTCCCACGTGCTCCCACAAACTCGACTGAACCTTTGCTGCTTTCTGCCACAGCTTCATCAGGTCTTCCCAGTCAGCCGTGCGAAAGGCCGCCGCCGCGTTCGGTGGTTGCTGCTTCCAAATGCCCAGCAGCCCGACCCGCGTCCCCTCCTCAACGTAGGTGGAAACCTGCAGTTCGCAATCCGGCCCGGGGAACTTGCCAATTCTGTCCAGCGTCCCCTTGCTCTGCGCCCAGCAGGTCAAGCCTAACAACAATATCAGCGCGAACACCGCGCCGCGTTTCATCGGGCACCACCTTTGGTTGCACCACTTTACGCCGATTTGCAACCTTGTACCACGCCAAATCCGCCATCCAGGCTGGAGCAACTAACCGTCGCCCGCATGACTGTTTTCCTGTATCGTTAAAAGTACCTTGTGAGTTGCCGGAAATTGGCCCGCCGTAAGCCTGCTGGTCTTCCGCTGAGGTCTAAACGACGTGCTGCCGGGCCGCTTTTGAAGCCGAGCCTGCTCACGAAACTGCACCGTTGCACTACTTTGCTGCTGAAACACCCCGGGAGGATTCCGTGCCTATATTCAGCGCAACCACCGCCGAGGCCCTTGCCGTCAAGCAATTGCGAATTGTCCTTGCCAGCATGGCGCCCTTTATACGTGTGGCTGCCCGCAAGTCCGCAAAAGTCCGCCAACTGATGTCCGAGTTCGACTTCACCATCGAATTGTGCCTCAGCGATGAGTCCTTGGCCCGCTGGTTCAAGTTCGAGAAGGGCAAGCTGGAGTCGAAGTCTGGGCCGGCCGTCAATCCTGACGCCATCCTGCTGCTGCACAGCGCAACCGATGCCATGCAGATGTTTGTCCCCTGGCGCAATTACATGGACATGATCCACATCATGAAGAACTTCCGCACCGACTTTACGGGCGAAGACCGCTTCGTGACCCAGTTCATGGACATCGCCGGCGAGGCGCAGACCTGCCGCCTCAAGTACGGCGAACTCATGCCCGACGGCTCCATGCGCTACGTCAACAACAGCAACGGCGGCGCGCTGCACGTCTACGTCAAGGACGGCAAGATCGTCCGCATGTGCAACCTCGAACTGACCGAGGACGACGCTCCCGGCTACACCATCGAGGCCCGCGGCCGCAAGTTCACGCCTCCGCGCAGCACCACCGTCGTTTCCTATTCGCAGGCGCTGAAGTCCACCATATACTCGCCGGACCGGCTGCTGTATCCGATGAAGCGCGTGGACTTCGATCCCAACGGAGAGCGCAATCCGCAAAACCGCGGCATCTCTGGCTACGAGCGCATCTCCTGGGACGAAGCGCTCGACCTGGTGTCCAACGAGATCATGCGGGTCAAGCGAACGCACGGCCCCGGCGCCATCCTCAACAGCACCGGCTCGCATCACACCTGGGGCAACCTCGGCTATTATCTTTCGGCGCGCAATCGTTTCTTCAACATCATCGGCGCAACCTATGCGGCCCACAACCCCGACAGCTGGGAAGGCTGGTACTGGGGTGCCATGCATCACTGGGGCAACTCCGTCCGCTTGGGCATGCCCGACGGCTACGGAACGGTCGAGGACTGCCTGCAGCATTGCGAAATGATCGTCTTCTGGTCGTCGGATCCCGAGGCCACCCACGGCATCTACTCCGCGCAGGAAGGCACCATCCGCCGCCGCTGGGCCAAGGAACTCGGCATCAAGTTCGTTCACATCGATCCTTTTTATAACCACACCGCGCAGTACATGGGCGGCAAGTGGCTGGCTCCGCGCCCCGATACCGGCAACGCGCTGGCGCTGGCGATTGCCTACGTCTGGATCTCCGAGGGCACCTACGACAAGTGGTTTGTCGAGAACCGCACTACGGGCTTTGACCAGTGGAGCGACTATGTGCTGGGCAAAGAGGACGGCATCCCGAAGACGCCCGAGTGGCAGGAAGGCGAGTCGGCGATTCCGGCGCGCGAAGTCCGCGCCCTGGCCCGCGAATGGGCCAAGCGCAAGACCTATCTCTCGCCCGGCGGACGCTCCGGCTTCGGTGGGGCCTGCCGCAACGCCACCGGCATTGAATGGGCCCGCTCGATGGTGTATCTGGCGGCCATGCAGGGCATCGGCAAGCCGGGCGTCAACATCGGCAACCTCGCCCTGGGCGCGCCGCTTGATACTCATTTCTTCTTCCCCGGCTACGCCGAGGGCGGACTCAGCGGCGATCTCAACAACACCGGCCTGGTGCAGCACATGTACCAGCGCATGCCGCAGGTCGTGACCATGAACACCGTCCAGCAGACGGTGCCTCGCCTGCGCATCCCCGAGGCCATCATGGACGGCAAGACCGAGGGCCACACCTTCGACGGCCGCACCGTCGAGGCGCAGTTCCGCAACGTGCATTTCCCCGCGCCCGGCTACTCGCGCATCCGCATGTACTACAAATACGGCGGCTCGCATATCGGCACCATGACCGAGACCAACCGCTACGTGCGCATGTACCAGCACGACAGCCTCGAGTTCGTCGTCAACCAGTCCATCTGGATGGAGGGCGAGGCCAAGTTCGCCGACGTCATCCTGCCCGCCTGCACCAACTTCGAGCGCTGGGACATCTCCGAGAGCGTCAATGCCGCCGGCTACAGCATGCACTCCTTCCTCGGCAGCAACTACCGCACCATCACCATGCAGCACAAGTGCATCGAGCCGCTGGGCGAGTCCAAGTCGGACTTCGAGATCTTCAAACTGCTGGCCTCGCGTCTGGGCATGGGCGCCTACTTCAGCGAAGGCACCACCGAACTCGGCTGGTGCAAGCGGCTGTTCGACGCGACCGATCTGCCCCATCACGTCTCGTGGAAGAACTTCCTCAAGAAGGGCTACTTCATCGTCCCCGCGCCGCCGCCCGAGAAGCGCGATCCCGTCACCTGGCGCTGGTTCTACGAGGGCCGTCCGAAAGACATCCCCGAGGTCGCGCCGCTGCCTTCCGATTACGTGGGCAAGTGGCGTCACGGCGTCCAGACGCAGTCCGGCAAGATCGAATTCGTCAGCAGCAGCCTGGCGCGCTTCGACCCGGACGATCCCGAACGCCCGACCATGTCGAAGTACATCCCGTCGTGGGAGGGCCATCACTCCGAGCTGTACAAGACGTATCCCTTGCACTTCATCAGCCCGCACACGCGCTACAGCTTCCACACCATGATGGACGGCAAGGACTGCTACATCAACGACATTGCCGATCACCGCGTGCTGATCGACGGCTGGTATTACTGGGTTGTCCGTATCAATCCGCACGACGCCGCTGCACGCAACATCAAGACCAACGACCTGGTGGAGATGTTCAACGACCGCGGCTCGGTCATTCTCGTCGCCTATCTCACCGAGCGCATCCCGCCCGGAACCGTGCACTCCTACGAGTCGTCCGCCGTGTACTCGCCGATCGGCAAGCCGGGCCATTCGCCCGACCGCGGCGGCTGCGTCAATCTGCTTACGCCGAGCCGTCCCATCATCAGCCGCTCGCACTCCATGGCCAGTGGTGCCTGTCTGGTCGATATCCGGCGCTGGGAAGGAGCCCGCTAGCCATGAAAAAATGGAACCTCATCGTTGATGTCGCCAACTGCAGCTACTGCAATAACTGCACCATGGCCGAGAAGGACGAGTACGACGGCAACACCTTTCCCGGATACTCGCTGCCGCAACCGCGCCACGGCCATCACTGGATCAACCTCCTGCGGCGCGAGCGCGGAGCCGGCTCGTTGATGGACGTCGCCTACCTTCCGACCATGTGCAACCAGTGCGATAACGCGCCTTGCATGCTGGCTGCGCAGCCGGGCGTGATGTACCGGAGGCCCGACGGCATTGTCATGATCGACCCGGTCAAAGCCAAGGGGCAGAAGCAACTCGTCGACGCCTGTCCTTACGGCCACATCTGGTGGAATGAAGAGCAGCAGGTGCCGCAGAAGTACTTCTTCGACGCGCACTTGCTCGACCAGGGATGGACCGCTCCGCGCGCCGTGAAAGTTTGCGCATCGGGTTCGCTCACCATTGCACATGTCACCGACGCAGAGATGCAGGCCCGCGCCGACAGTGAGAAGCTCGAAGTGCTGTGCCCCGAGTTGGGGACGCGCCCGCGCATCTGGTACAAGAACCTCCACCGCTTCACCAAGGAGTTCATCGCCGGCAGCATCGTTACCGTCATCGACGGCGCGGAAGAAGTCTGTCCCGATGCCACGGTTACACTGCTGCGCGATGGCCACGCCGTTGCTACCGAAACCACCGACTACTTCGGCGACTTCAAGTTCGACGCGCTCGCGCCCGACTCCGGAGCGTACACGGTGCAGGTGCAGTGGAATGACCTGTCGGCTCTCGTTCCGGTCACGCTCAGCCGCAGCGTGAACCTGGGCGTCATCATGCTCGCCGCTCAGGGTTCGTCGGCGACATAGAAAACAAAGCCGGGATCATCGCTCCGATGATCCCGGCCGCTTTCCCTTCTCCGCCCAGTTGCTCAGACCTTGAGCTCAATCCTCTTCTGCGGACTCAGGCGCAACCGTTCGTTGCGCTCCGCCCTGGCGTTTTAGAAACGCGCGGCATTCCCGCAGTTGGCAGTGGGATCGCCGCGCCCCGTGGTTCGTTTTGGCCCGCGGTTGAGTGCTACAGCCCGCCCCCCATCTGCTGCAACTGCCGCACGTAGTAATCGAAAGCTACATCCATCCGGCCACTGCCCGGCTTGCCGCCATGTTTCATGCCTTTCGAGCGGGCCTCCTCGGCCGGCGACCAGTGCCTGGCTCCGCCGCACTGCATGGCCAGCAGCTGTTTACGGCAGGCATGGTCGAGGAAGATTGCGTTCATCACTGCCTCTCCCACCGTCGTGCCCACGGTAACGATGCCGTGATTGCGCAGCAGCATCGCTCGCGCCCCGCCGAGGCACACCGCCAGTTCCTGCCCGCGTTCTTGGTCGAGGATCAGGTCCGACGTGCCCGTGTAAACCGGCAGCGCCTCAAAGAACACGCAGCTTTCATTGGAAATCGGCAGCAGCGGCGCATCCATCGCGCTGAACACCACCGGCGCCGACGGATGCGTATGCACCACGCAGTTCACCTCCGCGCGTGTCCGCAGAATCTCGGAGTGAATCGGCCACTCCCGGTGCGACTTGCGGCACCCGTCCACATGCTTGCCGTCCATGTTCAGCGTTATCACGTCATCGACCGTGATCTCTTCCAGCCCCATATCGGCCGGCTTCATCAGGAATGCGTCCTGTCCCGGCAGCCGCAGCGCGATATGTCCCCAGATGCCTTCGCCCTGCCCCGCAAACGCCAGCACCCTGCACCCGTACGCCACCGCCTCATTCATCTTCGCCAGTTCCACGGTTCTCCTTCTCGCGGTTCATCGCTGTCGGCCAACTCCGGCCAAGGCGCGCCCCTGACTCTTTTCAACAACCGAAATACCGTAAATTACGCGTCGCTCCGTGGCAACGCGGATCAGGCGCTTCACCCGCCCCCCAAGCTGTGCTTGGCGGCTGCGCCTGGATTCCCTCCATCCATCGGCGAAGCGCCACCTGCGGGACGAATTCCGCTCGCGCGGAAGCTCCGTGTCCCGTTATGGGCCCCTCCTGACCTGAAACAGGGCGTCCCTGCATTCACTGTGGTTACTTTAGTTTTATGATGATTGCTTCCGTGTTCAATTTACTGTTGTCGGTAGCCGTCGTCTTCTGCTCCCAAGTTTCTGATTGGGGCTGACTGTGCAGCTTGAATCGCTCGGTGTGGGCGTCGACCGTGTGCGGAACCTGTCCAAGTCGCTTCTCCGCCACGCATGTCTGAGTTCTCGCCCATTGGTATCTAACTTTCTTTGCCAACTGGAGCATCTGCGATGAATCGTCATCTAGCGCCGTGCCTGGTGTTCGCTCTCCTTCTTATTGTCCTGTTCACCGCCTGCGGTGGCGGCAGCAGCCATCCCTTGGCCGTAACGCTGCCTTCAGGACAAAGCTCAACGGTGACCACGGCGGCCAATGAAGGCCCCGTTACCTTGACGGCCACGATCGCCAATGATCCAACCGGCACGGCTACGTTGAACTGGAGCATCAGCGGAACCACGCCCCATGCGGTCGGTGCGCGCCCAGCGGCACGCGCAGCTGCTCCGAGGGACGTGACCTCGGTGTGCGGCAGCCTGTCCGGCGCCAGCGGTTTGTCCAACACCTATACCCCGCCGCAGGGCGGCGTGGGAAGTTGTGTTGCGACCATCACGGCGTGCGTCAATACCAATACCGCCGTCTGCACCACCTGGACCATCACGGTCAACGCGCTGCTGGGGCTGGGCACCTCTTCGCTGACGACGGGCACCTATGGCACCCCCTATGGTCCGGTCACGCTGACGGCCAGCGGCGGCGTCTCGCCCTACACCTGGTCGGCAACCGGGCTGCCTCCGGGGCTCACGCTGAACGCCAGCACGGGCGTACTGTCGGGTACGCCGAACTCGGTTGGCACCGGAAGCTACAGCGTCGTCATCAAGGTGACCGACGCGAATTCCTATTTCGCCACGTCGCCGGCCATCCCGGTCACGATTCAAAGGGCCAGCCTCGCGGTGGCCGCCAACAACGCCTCGATGACCTATGGCGCCTCGGTGCCGTCGCTCTCGGCGTCCTACACTGGCTTCGTGCTGGGCGATACGGCCGCCAGCGCGCTGCTCGGCAATCCGACCCTGGCCACTACGGTGACCTCCGCTTCCGCTGCGGGCGCCTATCCGATCACCGTTGTGCAAGGCTCGCTCACCGCCGCCAACTACACCTTCACCGGCTTCACCGCCGGTACGCTGACGGTGAACAGGGCTCCGGTGACGGCCACTGTCACCGCCTCCGGCAAGGCGTATGACCGTTCCGCCAGCGCTACCATCTCCAACTGCTCCCTGACGGGCGTGCTCGCCGGCGACGCCGGCAATGTGACTTGCTCGGCTGCGGCGGCCACCTTCGCCGACGCCAACGTCGGCACCGGCAAAACCGTCACCGCGACCGGCATCACCCTGGGTGGATCGGCGGCGGGTAACTACCAGCTCGTCTCCACCACCGCCGTCACCACGGCCAGCATCACTGCCGTTTCGGTCACGCCCAGCGTCACTGCGTCCGGCAAGACCTACAACGCCTCAAACCTCGCCACCATCAGCGGCTGCACCCTGACGGGCGTGCTCAGCGGCGACGCCTCGGCCGTTACCTGCTCCGCCGCCGGAGCGACCTTTGCGGATGCCAACTTCGGCACGGCCAAGACCGTCACCGCCACCGGCATCACGCTGGGCGGATCGGCAGCAGGGAACTATTCGCTTTCCAGCACCAGCGCGACCACCACGGCGGATATCACCGCCGCCCCGGTGACGCCGGCCGTTACTGCCTCCAACAAGGTTTACGACACCAACACGGCGGCCACCATTGCCACGCGCACTCTGACCGGCGTACAGGGCAGCGACACCGTGGCGCTCAGCGGCGGCACGGCGACCTTCGCTTCGGCCAACGTCGGTACCGGCGTCGCGGTTGCGGTCACCGGCCTCAGCCTGACCAACAATCCCAACAGCAATTACGTCCTGTCCTCGACCAGCGCCTCGACCGCGGCCAACATCACGCCGGCCACGGTTACGCCCGTATTTACGATCGGGAATAAGGTCTATGACGGAACCACTGCGGCCACCATCAACAGCTACGTTCTGAACGGCGTGCTGGGCAGTGATGTCGTGACCATCACCGGTGCCACGGCGGTCTTTGCCTCGCCCAGTGCCGGGACCGGCGTCACCGTCAACATCAGCGGATACACGCTGGGCGGCGCTGCCCGGGCTAACTATCAACTGTCGGCCGCCAGCGTCACCAGCACTGCCAATATCACGGCAGCTCCCGTCTCGGCCACCGTGGTTGCCGCCAACAAGGCTTACAACGGCAACGCCACCGCCACCATCAACAGCTGCACGGTGTCCGGGGTTATCGCCGCTGATGCGGCCAACGTGGGTTGCACCGTCGGCTCTGCCAGTTTCGCCCAGCAGAATGTGGGCAACGGCATTACCGTTACCGCCAGCAACATCAGCCTGACGGGCTCGGCGGCCGGCAACTACACCCTCGGCTCCACGACCGCCACCACGACCGCCAACATCACGCCGGCTCCGGTCGTGCCTGCGGTGACGGCGGCCAACAAGCCTTACGACGGCAACGCCACGGCCAGCGTCACCTGCTCGCTGACGGGCGTGGTCGCCAGCGAAAGCGGCAACGTCACCTGTGCGGCGGCGGCGGCCAGCTTCAACAACGCCAATGTCGGCACCGGCAAGACGGTCACCGCCACCGGCATCACCCTGGGCGGCACGGCCTCGGGCAACTACTCGCTGACCACCAGCACCGCCACCACGACGGCCAACATCACGCCGGCCTCGCTGACCATCACCGGCATCTCCATCGCCAGCAAGACCTACGACCGCACCACGGCGGCCACCATCTCCGGCACGGCAACCCTGGTCGGCCTGATCGGCTCCGACACGGCTACGCTCGGCGGCACTCCGGTCGCGACCTTCGCCAGCGCCGGCGTCGGCACCGGCATCGCGGTCACCGTGAGCGGCTACACCATCAGCGGCGGACAGTCGGCGAACTACACGCTGACGCAGCCCGCCGGATTCACCGCCAACATCACGCCCATCACCCTGACGGTCAGCGGCATTACGGCGAGCAATAAGGTGTACAACGCCATCCGCGACGCCTCGCTTACCACGAACGGTGCCACACTCACCGGCGTGCTCAGTGGTGACACCGTCACCCTGGTCACAACCGGCGCCACGGGTCTGTTCTCCGACGCCAACGTCGGCAACGCCAAGACGGTTGTCATCGGCGGACTCGCGCTCGGCGGCGCTTCGGCCGGCAACTACGTGTTGCCCGTGCCGCAGCAGACCACCACGGCGAACATTACCCCGGCCTCGCTGACCATCACCGGCATCTCCATTGCCGCCAAGATCTACGACCGTACGGCCACCGGCGGCATCAGCGGCACGCCGTCGCTGGTCGGCCTGATCAACCTGGACACCGCCAACCTCGGCGGCACGCCGACGGCGACCTTCGCCAGCTATAACGTGGGAACCGGCATCGCCGTTACGGTGAGTGGCTACACCATCAGCGGCGGACAGTCGGCGAACTACACGCTGACCCAGCCCACCGGACTGACCGGCAACATCACCCCGGCCGCGCTGACCATCACCGGCATCTCCATCGCCAACAAGCCATACGACCGCACCACGGCGGCCACCATCAGCGGCACGGCAGCGCTTTCCGGCCTGTTCGCGCCCGATACGGCCACGCTCGGCGGCACACCGTCGGCAACCTTTGCCAGCGCCAATGTCGCCACCAACATCGCGGTCACCGTCAGCGGCTACGCCATCAGCGGCGGACAGTCGGCCAATTACACGCTGACCCAGCCCAGCGGGCTGACCGCCAACATCAGCGCCATCACGCTGACCGTCAGCGGCATCACGGCGACCACGAAGGTCTATAACGCGACGACGGCGGCCGTCATCAACCCCGGCGGCGCCTCGCTGACCGGAGTGCTCAGTGGCGACACCGTGATTCTGAACGTCGCCGGAGCCGTCGGTGCTTACGCCGACGCCAACGTGGGTGCGAGTAAGACCGTCACCATCAGCGGCCTCAGCTTGACCGGCGCACAGGCAGGCAACTACCTGCTGCCCACGCCGCAGCAGACGACGACGGCCGGCATCACGGCTGCCACCGCCACCGCCGTGGTTACGGTCTCCAACAAGACCTACGACGGCACGACTACCGCGAGCGTCTCCAACTGCACCGTCAGCGGTCTGTTCGGCGCCGACGCGGGCAAGGTCTCCTGCTCGGCTACCTCAGCCTCGTTCGCCGATGCCAACGCGGGCACAGGCAAGACGGTTTCGGTCGTCGGCATCAGCCTCAGCGGCGCCTCGGCCGGCAACTACACCGCCAACACCACTGCCAGCGTGACCGCCGACATCAGCAAGGCCACGCCGGTGTTCAGCGGCCTGAGTTCACCCAGCATTTACGTGGGCCAGGGGCCGACCACCTTCAGCGGCCGCGTCTCGGTCGGATCGTTGGCTCCGGGCGGAGACACCGTCAGCATCATCGTCAACTCCGGCACCTACAACACGAACGCCGGTCCCGACGGCAGCTTCTCGACCTCAATACCCACCGGCGCGCTGGTGGCCAACAGCTACCCCGTTATCTATCGCTTCACCGGCAACACCAACTTCAATGCAGCCGTCGACGGCGCCGGCACGCTCACGGTCAACCCGGCCATCATCGTTGGCCTCAGCTACACGACGCAACAGTACGTGGTCAACGGCGGCAACCTGTCGTTCGCGCCTACCGTCACCAACGACCTGTCCACCGCGGGCGTGAACCTCTCGCTCAGCCCGTCGAGCGGCTGCGGTACGCTGTCAGTCGGCAACCCGGTCTCCTCCGGCACCTCCGTCCAGTACATCGCGCCCGCGCCGAGCACCAGCTGCACGGTCACGGTGAGGGCCGTTTCGGTCACCGACAACACCAAGTCGGCGCAGTTCAGCATCACTTCTTATCCGGCGCTGGCGCTGCCTCCGCCGAATCCGCCATCGCTCGGCGGCGGCACCCTGAACCTGGCATACAACGGCTCCATCGCAGCCTCCGGCGGCGTGGGCCCATACTCCTGGACGGTCACCAATCTGCCGGCCAACGGCTTTACCTACAGCGCCAGCGGCGGCCTGCTGAGCATCGGCGGCACCCCGAACCCTGTCGGCACCACGACCTTCTACGTCACCGTGACCGACGTCACGCTGCACACCAGCGTCGGCCCGATCGCCTACACGATCGCCACTACCGGCACGCTGGGCGTGGCCATCTCACCCGTCGGCCCGGTCTGGGTTCCTGCCAATGGTTCTCTGCTGAACTACTTCACGATCACCACGGCGAACGACGCGGCCAGCCCGTCGCAGGTAATCGTCACGGCCTCGCCCCTCACCTGCGGCACCATCCCGCAGGCTCAGCCCGTCTCGTCGGGAGCCACCATCACCTTCAACGCCGGCGCTTTGCCCTGCACGGCAATCATTCTGGCCACCTCGGTGACCGACAACAGCAAGACGGCGTCGGTGACCGTCAACGTCTACGGCCCCATCTCGCTGCCCACCGGTCCTACCCCGGCCTCGCTGCCTGCGGGTACGGTCGGCGTATCCTACACCGGCACGCTGGCGGTCTCCGGCGGTGCTCCGCCCTACACCTGGACCGTCACCGGACTCCCGGCGAACGGCCTGAGCTACACCACCACGGGCGCCACGCTCAACATTACGGGTGTTCCCGTGAGTTCCTCCGCCGTCAGCTTCACGGCGCAAGTCACCGACAGCCAGTCGAACGCGACCGGCACCATCAGCTACCAGATTCCGGTCGCATCGCTGGGCGTCAGCCTGACGCCTTCCGGCAGTGCCGGCGTCTACTACGGCAACACGTTGCAGATCACGCCGACGGTTGCGGGCGATCCGGCCAACAAGGGCGTCACCTTCAGCCTGAACCCGGCCACCGGGTGCGGCTCGCTGTCGCCCTCGGGCACCATCGCCTCCGGCTCGCCGGTCACCTTCACCGCCCCGGTCTGGGGTTTGGGTTGCAGCGTGTCGGTATGGGCCACCACCGTCGCTACTCCGGCGCAAACGGCAATGCTCAACCTCACCGTGGCCGCGCCGCTCGCGTTGCCCGCCCCGGATCCTAACCCGCTGGCTACAGGCACGGTGGGTGTGCCGTATGGCGGCGGATTCATGGCCACCGGCGGCCTGGGCCCATATACCTGGACGGTAACGGGTCTGCCGGTGGACGGCATCGACTCCGACGCCAGCATCAACACCTCCAACTTCCTCAGTATCTTCAGCCCCGGCCCCGTGACTACGGCCCAGAACATCCCCATTACGGTCTCGGTGCAGGACAGCACGGGCGCCATCCACAAGCAGACGCAGAGCTACCAGATTATCGTCACCAATCCGGTGCCGGTTTCGATCGTCACCACCACCGACCAGATCAGCACCAAGCTGGCGATCGGGCTGCCCTACGGGGCCACGATCAACAGCAATAACGGTGTCGGGCCCTACCTCTGGACCATCGACACCAGCAGCGGCGGCGTGGCTCTGCCGACCGGGTTGCAACTGTTCAGCGACGGTTCGTCGCCCTACGCGCAGATCGTGGGCATACCGGAGGCCACCAACGCCGCGGGTTCGTTCCCCATCGTCGTCAAGGTGACCGACAGCGCGCCCACGCCGACCTCGGCCACGCTGTCCCTCTCGCTGACGCTGGCCCCGGCGCCTGACGGCACCAGCAACAAGTACCTCTACGGCCACTACGCCTTCCTCTTCCGCGGCATGGTGGACTCGGCGGCCAATGGCGCCCTCACCAGCATGTATCAGACCGCGGCCGTTGCCAGCTTCTACGCCGATGGCGATGGCAACATCACTTTCGGCGTGATCGACACGGTGGACTCCAGCGGCACCTCCGGCTTCTGTCCGCGCACGCCGTTCACCGGGACCTACAAGATCGGTTCCGACCACCGCGGCATCCTCTCCATTCAGTCCAGCGGTGCGGGCGGCAACGTGACCAATTGCAGCTCAGTCTGGCTCACCTCGAACCTGGCCAACAACAACAACATCCCCACGGGACAGGCCAACTACTTCGTCTTCACCGCCGGACAGATCATGAACATTAATCTGTCGTCAGGAAACTGCAACAGCGGTGGCACCACGAGCGCCTGTCCGCTCTACACCGATGCCAACATGATGGAAGCCGACGACGTCGGCGTGTGGAATGTAAGCGGAGTCATGGCTCCCTCCTACGTGAACGGCAGCGCGCGGCTCTTCCGCCAGAACCTGGGACAGTTCAGTCAGCTATCGGGCGGGACAAATGGTGGGTTCAATGGCAACTTCCCGGGCACTTATGCCATGGGTATGTATGGCGAAGACCTCCCCAGCGCGAACCCCATGATCCCCGGTCTCAACCCAATGACCTCCGGCGGCATCCTCACCTTCGGCAGCGGTTCAACAGGAGCTGGCTTGCCGGACGCCAACAACTATTTCGGCACGATCGCCGGTGGCATCGACGTCAACGACAATGGCACGCCGTACAGCAGCCTTTCGCTGGCCAACGTCACCTTGGCCCAGACCAGCAAGTGCTTGAGCAGCGGTCTGGCTCCGACCTGGCACACGACCGCTAACGGCGGTACATCACTCACCACCAGCAACGGCCGCTGGGCGGCCGACTGCATGGGCCTGAGCGGCACGACGGTGCCCACCGGTTACCCGGCCAACTACGTCGGGTACATGGTCAACGCCAATCACTCGCTGTTTATCTCCGCCAACAACCACATAACCAATGCCATGCTGCTCGGCGGTTCGCTGCACAAGCAGGCTGCGGCTGATGTGGGCGCATACAACGCCACCATGCTGGACGGCAACTATGTGTCCTACATGGCGGGCGACAGCGAGGTTTTGATTCTGCGGATGCACTGCGACCATGGCGTCTGCTCGGCAACGGCCAGCGACTCGGTCAAGCAGAATACTTACACC
>CAINCZ010000158.1 GCA_903847195.1 uncultured Acidobacteriota bacterium
ACCGGAAGCTGACTGTGCTGAAAGGCCCGAGCGGCTCGGGAAAAACGACGTTGTTGAGCTTGCTGGGCTGCATGGCCCGTCCGACGAGCGGGCGGGTGGCGGTGGATGGGCGCGAGGTCAGCGGGCTGCCGGAGAAGTTTCTGACCGAGATACGCAGGAAGACGTTTGGGTTTGTGTTCCAGCAGTTCCATTTGGTCAAGGGAATCACAGCACTGGAGAATGTGATGCTGCCGGCGTATCCGATCGGAGAGAGCCACGGGACGCTGAAGAAACGGGCACTGCGTCTGTTTGAACTGTTCGGATTGGAGCAGAAAGTGCAGTCACGGGTGGAGTGGCTTTCCGGCGGCGAGGCACAGCGCGTGGCGATTGCGCGCGCGCTCATCAATGATCCGGCGGTCATCGTGGCCGACGAGCCGACGGCGCACCTGGACACGAAGCTCTCGGTCGAGTTCATGGAGCTGCTGGGGAGGCTGAAGGCCGAAGGGCGGACGATCATCGTGGCGAGCCATGATCCGCTGGTATATGAGTCGAAAGTGGTGGACCGCATGGTGGCGATGCGCGACGGCCGGGTGGTGCAGGCGGAGGGGCGGTCGTGATCTTTTCGCCGGCAATCGTTGCGCTCCTGGCGGGGTCGGCGCTGGTGACGTTGATGTTGGTGTATTCCAGCTGCTACGGCGGGCAGATTCTGCGGCATTGGGACCTGGCCAGCGGAAGCGAGCGGCAACTGGAGCTGGAGCGGCGGACCAGCCTGATTTCGACAATCATCAGCTACGGTATGGGGTTCCAGGCGTTTCTGCTGGTGCTCTTCATCTATGCGGCGGACCGGCTGGCGCCGTTTTTCACCGGCGCGATGTGCGCCGCCGGAAGCCTGCACGTGAATGGGTGGGGATATCCGGCGATGCTGCTGAAGGTGCTGAATGTGGTTCTGGCCGGCGTGTGGCTGGTGCTGAACCACACGGACAGCAGCGCGTATGACTATCCGGTGATCAAGGCGAAGTACCGTCTGCTGATGCTGATGACTCCGCTCGCGGCGGCCGAGACCTTCGCCCAGACAGCGTACTTCCTCGGACTGAAGCCGAATATTATTACCTCCTGCTGCGGCACGCTGTTTACGGCGGAGGCGGCAGGCGCGGTGGGGGCGCTGCTGGCTCTGCCGGTCGATCTGATGGAATGGGGATTCGCAGGGCTCCTGCTCCTGACGCTGGGACTGGGGATTCACTTCTACAGGCGGGAGCGCGGGGCGGAGGCATTCTCGCTGGTCAGTGCAATCATGTTCCTGGTGAGCGTGTTGGCGGTAATCTCGTTCATTTCTCCCTATATCTACGAACTGCCGACGCATCACTGCCCGTTCTGCCTGCTGCAGAAAGAATATGGATATATCGGATATCCGATGTATCTCAGCCTGCTGGTGGCGACCGTGTGCGGGATCGGCACGGGAGCGATCGAGCCGTTTAGGCAGAGGCGGAGCTTGAAGGAGTCGGCGCCTAGGATTCAGAAGAGGTTAGCGCTGGCGTCGCTGGTAGCTTTCGCGGTGTTCGCGGCGATATCGGTGGCTGAGATCGCTCTGTCGAATTTGAAGATGTAACGATCGGGCGAAGGCAGAGCGGGGAGCACGGGTCCTAACCGTGCGTGAGCGCGATGCGATTTCCGATAGGGGCTGAAAGGCTGTAACCATTCGCATGGTTTCTGCATTTAATCCATGCCGCCGTGAACTGCACGGGTACGCTCGCGTGGTGCTCCCAACCGGGGTGTTGTTGTTGATGAGGAGGATGGGCTTATGAGCGCAGTTGAAGCGCCGGGGCGGTCGGATTCGGCGGGTGCGCCGTCAAGGCACTCGGTTCATGCCGGGCGCAGCATTCGTCTTTGGGGAATTGTGGTCGGCGCTGCTCTAATTGCAATCATTTTCCTGAAACTCCTTCTCCCGCCTGCCGTGCCCGTGACGAAGTTGAAGAAGCTGAACCTGCGCGATGAGGCCAGCGGCACCGGCTTTGTGCGGGCCAAGGTATCGGTCTCGGTGGGCGCCAAGATCAACGGCATCGTGCTCAAGACCCATGTCGATCAGGGTGACGTGGTCAAGAAGGGGCAGGTGCTGGCCGAGTTGCAGAATCGCGACCTGCAGAGCCAGGTGGGGCAAGCGATAGGACAGGCCGGGGCGCAGCGGGCGCAACTGAATTCCGCGCGCGCTAACCTTGAGGCCAGCCGGGCGCGCCTTGATGCCAGTGCGAGCGCGGTCGGCAAAGCGCAGGCGGGAGCGCGACTGGCGGAGATCAACTACAAGCGCGCCGGCGCACTTTTTGAAAGCGAAATCTGGTCAAGAGAAGCGATGGACTCGGCGGACACGTTGCACACGCAGGCAAGAGAAGATCTGCGCAACGCCGTGTCGCTGAAGAACTCGGCGCAGGAGCAGGTGCGGGCAGCGGAGGCCGAAGTTGCTGCTGCGGAGCGGAATGCCGCTGTAATGCAAGCAGGAGTGCGGTTGCAGCGGGCGAATCTGGATTACACCATCGTCACCAGCCCGGTGGATGGCTACGTGGTTTCACGCGATCTGGAAGAGGGCGGAACCGTGGTGCCCGGTCTGGCAATCTTCACCGTTGCGCAGTCGAACGTCATCTGGGTTTCGGTCAACGTGGATGAAAGAGAGACCGGAGGCCTGAAGACTGGCCAGCCGGCCACCATCACACTGCGCTCGGCCCCGGGCAAAAGCTTTGCGGGCAAGGTAGCGCGGGTGGCGCGGCAGGCCGATCCGGTGACGGAAGAAGTCGTGGTTGACGTTGCATTTGCCGAGCAGGTTGCCGACCTCAAGCTCAATGAAACGGCCGAGGTCCACATCCTGAAGTCGGAGAAGCAGGGAGCTTCCGCTTTACGCCAGACTGCGATCGTGGAGCGCCGCGGGCAGAGCGGAGTGTGGGTGGTGCGCCAGGGACGCCTGCAGTGGCAACCAGTTCGTTTGGGTATGCGTGACAAGGAGGGCTGGAGCGAAGTGCTCGAGGGGCTGACGGAGTCGGATCAGGTGTTGCTTCAGTCAGCGGCAAATCGCTTGAAGGCCGGTCAGCGGGTGCGCACACGACTGGTGGATGGCGCGGCCGGCGAGTAGGGCAACCATGAATCTGGCAATACGCGACATTCGCCGGCATAAGCTGCGCTTCGTTCTGACTTGCGTTGGGCTGGGCTTGCTCCTCAGCGTGGTCATGGCGATGAGCGGGATTTATCGCGGGCTGATTCACGACACCACGCAAGTGATTGAGAGCACCGCCGCCGACTTGTGGGTAGTGCAGAAGGACACGCGCGGGCCGTTTGCCGAAGGCTCGCGGTTTCCTGAAGATATCGAACGTGCCGTCGCGGCGGTAAACGGGGTGCGCCGGGCAGCCCCGGTTTCCTTCCAATATGTACAGATTCCGCGGGGCAAGAATACCCTGCGGTTGTTCCTGATCGGATACAAGGCCGGCTCACTCGGTGGGCCGGCGGTCATGGTCGCTGGCCGCGGCATCAGCAGCAAGCACTACGAGATGGTGGTAGACCAGAAGGCGGGATTCGCCGTTGGCGAGGCCATTCACCTGGGGTTGGAAGAGTACCGCATTGTCGGCCTGACGCGAGGGATGGCGTCGCCGTCGGGCGATCCGGTAGCATTCGTCTCGCTGGCGGACGCGCAGGTAATCCAGTTCCAGATGGACAACGATGCCATCCGCAACAACCGCCAGCGGGTGGTGGCAACCTACGCGCAACTGAACGCGCTGAATCCGCTGCTGCGCGACAAGGCCACGAAGAAGGCGCTGGCTGCGGCCGAGAGTCCGCACTACGCCAACGCAATTGTGGCCGAGTTGCACGACGCCGGGACGGCGGCATCGGTAGCGAGCACGATCCGGCGATGGAACCACTACCAGGTTTACACGACCGAGGAGCAGAGGCAGTTGCTGTCGCAAGGTTTCATTGAGCGCTCGAAGATGCAACTGTGGCTGTTTCGCACGATCCTGGTGATCGTCTCGGGCGTGATCGTGGCGCTGATTATTTACACGCTCACGATGGACAAGCTGCGCGAGATAGCAACCCTCAAGATCATCGGCGCGGCCGACCGGACGATCGTGACGATGATTATGCAGCAATCGCTGCTGCTGGGGCTGATCGGATTCACTATCGGATACCTGGTAATTGCGAACACCTACACAATTTATCCGCGTACGGTGGTAATCGAGCAGGCCGATATGCTCGCCCTTTTTGCCGTCGTGATGGCGATCTGCGTGGTGGCGAGTTTGCTGGGAATCTGGCGGGCGCTGAAAGTGGATGCGGCCACGGCGCTGAGTGGAGGCTGAGCGGTGGAAGTGGTGCGAGTGGAGAGCCTGTCAAAAATCTACGGTGAGGGCTACACACGTACGGTGGCCCTGGCCGACGCCAGCCTGAGCGTGCGTCAGGGAGAGTTGGTGGCGCTACTCGGCCCCAGCGGTTCAGGGAAGACCACGCTGCTGACTTCGATCTGCTGCATCAACCAACCGACGAGCGGACGAATCGACTTGGACGGAATGCGCCTTTACGACAACGGATGGACTGGGGTGGATGTGCGTGCCGTAAGGCGGGAGAAGATTGGCGTGATCTTCCAGTCCTACAACTTGATTCCATTCCTCAATGTATTTGAAAACGTGCAACTGATTCTGAACCTGAACCATGTTTCCGAAGCGGAAGCGCAGAGGAAAACCTGGGAGCTTCTTGAGTATCTCGAAATCAGCAGCCGGGCACATCATTACCCTGGCGAGATTTCAGGTGGCGAGCAGCAACGCGTGGCGATTGCGCGCGCGTTGGCCAACAATCCGAAGGTCGTGCTGGCCGACGAACCGACGGCGGCGCTGGACACGGAGCGCGGCAAGACTGTGATGAGCCTGCTAAAGACGCTGACTCGAGAACGGCAGACGGCAGTGATTGTCGTGACGCACGACGCGCGCATGGTGGAGGGATTCGATACCGTTTATCGAATGGCGGATGGGAAAATCCAGTAGCGCGGCACGGATGGCAGGAAGCGCCGCCACGGCTCCATGGCCCTCCGCATGAAATCGCACAATCTGCGGACAAAAGTCTCGTTGCCCAAACGCCAGGGGATGTTTCAGTTTTCCTCGTCCTCCAATTGCTCGTTACGCGCCTGCTGGCCGATCAGTATGGCAGGCGAACGCTGCGAGATTTTGTTGTGGCTGGCTAGCGAAATGCCTGATCGCACAGGTTGTTACAGAAAGACACAAGTTGCATAGGAGGCGGGAGGATGGACGTTCTCGGAATGGGTGGCCCCGGCAGGAATGGGTCACACCAGAGTTTCGAGACGATGACGTACGACAGGCGCGGGCAGGCGTCCCTGACGGATGCGCGCGGGGCAACAAAGGTAAGATAAGGCAGTGAATGTAACATCTAGCTGTCGACTGCATTGAGTAATACAGAGACAGACAAGCTGGTGAGGGCAATCATGGGAAGCAGTGCGGCGGAGGCGGTTGCAGGGCCGGGGAAAGGCGGGGGACGCTTGAAGCGGCAGGTGGTGGTTGGGTTGGCAGGAGTGGTGGCATGGTGGGCCGTTTACACACATCTCGGCGCGGCGGCGGATTGGCTGGTCTTTTCGCTGCTTCGGCTGGAGCCTGGCAGCCATCTCGGATCTGCCGTTCAGTTTTTCCTGTTTGAAGTCCCCAAGGTGCTGATGCTGTTGATGCTGGTGGTCTTCGGCGTCGGCATCGTGCGGTCGTTCTTCACGCCGGAGCGAACCCGGGCGCTGCTGGTGCGGCGCGGCGAATCTGCCGGCAATGTGCTGGCCGCTCTGCTGGGAGTCGTAACGCCGTTTTGTTCCTGTTCCGCCGTGCCGCTTTTCATCGGATTCGTCACCACGGGGGTCCCGCTGGGCGTGACCTTCTCGTTCCTGATCTCGGCGCCGATGGTGAACGAGATTGCGCTGGTGCTGCTGTTCGGACTGTTTGGCTGGCGGGTGGCCGCGATTTACGCGGTTACGGGCCTGATCATCGCGGTGCTGGCCGGTTGGACAATCGGCCGCATGAAACTTGAGAGATATGTCGAGCCGTGGGTGTACGAGGTACCCGCGGGCGGCGGTACTGAGAGCAGCGGGCTCTCGTGGGCCGAGCGGATTCGGTGCGGGCAGGATGCCGTGCGCGACATCGTCGGGAAGGTCTGGCCGTTTGTGTTGCTAGGCATAGCGGTGGGTGCGGGCATTCACGGCTATGTGCCGGAGAACTTCATGGCGTCTATCATGGGCAGGGATGCCTGGTGGTCGGTGCCGCTGGCCGTTCTGATCGGAGTACCGATGTACTCCAACGCGGCCGGAATCATACCGGTGGTGCAGGCGTTACTGGGCAAAGGCGCGGCGCTGGGAACCGTGCTGGCGTTCATGATGTCTGTGATCGGGCTGTCGCTGCCAGAGACGATCATCCTGCGCAAGGTGCTGCGGCCGCAACTAATCGCCGTCTTCGTGGGAGTAGTGGCAGCGGGAATTCTGGTGGTCGGCTACATCTTCAATCTCATACTATAAAGGGGCATTCATGCTGAAGATAACGGTATACGGACCGGGTTGTGCCAAGTGCAAGGAGACGGAGAAGCGCGTCCGCCAGGCAGTGGAGCGGGCAGGAGTGGAAGCGCAAGTGACGCATGCCACCGATTTTGCGGAGATGGCCAGAGCCGGGGTACTGATGACGCCGGCGGTGGCCGTCGACGGGGTCATCAAGAAAGCCGGCAGCGTACCCAGCGAGGAAGAGATCTCAACCTGGCTGCGTTAACCTGAAGCTAACGCAGGCTGCTCCGAAGCCTTTGGGCGGCAGCCTGCGCATCTAATTCCTCTCACGGCAAGAAGCGTTGGTTTTGCCGGGAGTCCTTAACCGTGCCGATCGCACGAAGATCAAGAGCCTCTTATTCTCGCCGTCTCGCCCGGGTTTCTTTCCTCATTGCTCCCTCATCACAATCGACAAAGGATGCTGTACGACCACAGGGTTCGCGCTCGCTCCGCAGCCGACCAGCAGCGCTGGTCGCAGAGAGCGAGCACGAAGATCTGGATTCACGATCTGACCGCGTAACGCCTTAAAGGTCCGCTTTCGTCAGCCCCTTCTATGAGCTGCTTGTCTCTATGTGCGCGCCTTCAACTCCTGGTCCAGATTGCCCACCACCACGCCGTACCCGAAGCAGGAAACCAGCGTCACTCCAGCCGTTACCAGCAGCGCGACGCGGAAGTCGCCGGCTGCCGTAATCAAGAGCCCGGTGACGATCGGCGCAAACGAACCGCCGACATTTCCCCCGAAGTTCTGCAACGAAACCAGCGATGAGACGATATGCGGCGGCGCGACGTCCACCGCCATGGAAGAGAGTGAAGCTGTCGAGAAACTGAATCCGGCAACCGCCAGCGTGAGGAATGCAATCGCCAGCCATAGCCCGCTGGTGTAGGCGGCGAGCAAGGTGAAAACCGCAGCAGCCAGCAATCCACCCACGGTGAGCGACTTGCGCACGACCGTCACGCGCATCCCGCGCGCCACCAGGCGGTCGCTTACCCATCCTCCGAACAGCGTCACCAGGATGCCGATGACGAACGGCAGCATCCCGACCCATCCGCTCGTCAGGATGGACATCTTGCGCTGCAATACCAGGTATCCCGGAAGCCAGGTTGCGAATACGTAGTAGGTGTACAGGTAACCGGCCTGCCCAAGCATGATGCCCCAGGTCGTCCGGTACTTCAGCAGTGTTGACCAGCGAATGTTGCTCTTGGCCATCGCTGGCGTAGCCCCCGCTCCCTTATAGGAGAGCAGGAACCAGATAATCCAGATGAAGCCCAAGGCGCCTGTGATGTAAAAAACTGACGGCAGGCCCCAGGTGTGCAGCAATACCGACGCAAACGGTATTCCGAGAGCCAGGCCTACTTTGTTGCCGGCAAAAAACGTTGCAATCACCGAGGCCCGCTGGGTCTTCGGGAATGTCTCAAGGATAACGCGCTGTCCGGCGGGGATCATCGGGCCTTCGCCCACACCAACCAGTCCGCGATACGCGGCCAACGGCGCAAACGCCACCGTCGTCCCGCACAGCACCGTGGCAATCGACCACAGCAGTACGCCCGCCGTGTAGCCAATGCGAGGGCGCACCTTGTCCACAAAAGGACCAGAAGGCAGCAGTGATACGGTGTAAACCCAGTTGAAAATCGAAAACAGCAGGCCTAGCAGAGCCGGAGTGTAATGATACTGCTTGATCAGCACGGGTACGGCTACCGAAAGGTTCACCCGGTCGATGAAAGCGATCATCTGCGAGGCTGCGAGCAGAAAGATGATGTTCCAACGGTACGCAGTCGAATACGATGGAGCAGTAACTGGAGCAGCTGAGGCCATTTTGGGGGTCCTCCAAAAATTAAATCTCGATGACAAACCACGGGCCGGAAGCTTGCTTTTCTTGAAAACGGTCCTAGTGCCTCAATAAAATCCCGAGTTACCTTGCCACTTTGCCTGACCTTCATTGACCTGCCGAAGGCAGGTTCCTCGCCGTCCGCTACAGCAGACTGCTCAGGTCTTCCACCTTCTCCAAGCCCCTGATCTTCTCGATCACATTCTGCGCTGTGACCTCAGGCAGGCGGGAAAGAACGCGGAACTTCGCCTCCAGTTCGGCCTGCGTAGGCGGATTCTCCGGGTCGCCCTTGCGGAAGTCTCTCCGCTGCGAATACGTCTTACCCGTCTTCGTCGTTACCTCGACAATCGCTGGACGCCGCGCCGGCGCAAGCGCAGTAAGTTCGGGCTCGGAGATCAACTCCACGCGGCCCATCAATTCGCGCATGGCCGCGTCGTCCACCCAGTTCTGCGCGAACTCCGCGGTATTGGCCCGCCCAAAGGTCAGCGCGGCCGCCACACAGTATGGGATGCTGAACTTCGCCTGCTCCGTCGTCGTCGGCGCCAGGCGTCCCGCCACCTCGCAGGCAATCGAATACGTGCGCACGCGGACCTTCTCCACCTCGCCCGCCTTCAGTCCCTGCTCGGCCGCCAGCGCCAGCGTCGCGTCGATGGACGAATGCGTATGGCTGCACGACGCATACGCTTTGAACGTCGTCCGCGTGACGTTAAATTCTTTCCCCAGCGTCGCCATCACGCGGTCAAAGTTCCACTGCGTCGCCGTAGCGGCGCAAAAGCCCTTGGCGCCTTCCAAAATTCGCGTCGCCCCGTTGAATCCGCGCTTGGCCAGCAGCACCGACAGCACGCCGTTGCTCGCCGCCCGTCCGGGATGCAGCGGCTTCGTCATCATCTGCCCGTCTTCATTGAACTGCCACAGCCCGGCGGCCTGCGTACCCGCATTGCCCAGCGCCCAGCCCATCTGCTCGCAGTCCAGTTCCAGCAGGCTTCCGGCAGCCGCGGCGGCGCCGAAGGTCCCCACCGTTCCCGTCGTGTGCCAGTACTTGTAGTGCGAAGGACTCACCGCCTCGGCAATGCGCGTGCCCACTTCGTAACCCGCTACTATCGCCGTTACCAGCGCTCGCCCTTTCGCGCCGCACCGCTCCGCCATCGCCAGCGCAGCGGCAATCGTCGGCGCGCCCGGATGATAGATCGCGTTA
Organism: uncultured Acidobacteriota bacterium; assembly: GCA_903847195.1. The sequence continues at coordinate 9,545 of CAINCZ010000158.1, forward strand.
CGATACACATCGTCGAACTCCACGATGTGGCAGCACCCGCCATTCACCAGCGCTGCATTGAGGGCCGAGCTTTTCACGCCCCAGCCGATCAGCGTGGACTCAGGCGTTCCGCCCGCCTCTATCATCACCTCGGCAATCGTTTTGCCCGTCGCCGTCAGCGCCCCGGCATAGACGTTTCCAAGCCAATCCAGAAACACGCGCTTGGCCGCCTCCACCGCCTCGGGAGGCAGTTGCTCGTATCGTAATTGGGACGCGTATCGCGCCAGGGTCGCCGAAATCATCGCTTCGCCTCGCCATCGTTCGCCCGGGCGGCCCTTTCCTTTTCTTCCAGCAATATCTGCACGGTCCACTGTGCCGCCCTGCCAGTCACGGTTGGACACTTGTCCTTGTGCCCGCCCGCGGCCTCAAACTCCTTGAAGTCGGTCCACAGGTTGAAACTCCTGCCCATCAGCTTCGTCTGCACCTGCCCGCACTGCACGCCGCCGAACTCCCGCTGAAAACGGTCAAAGAGCTGCTTTGCAAGTCGGTAGGAATCCTTATTCTTCCCGCCCGCGAAATGCGCCTTGTCGCGCCCGTACACCGAGCCGATCGCCAGCAGCCCGCCCGTCAGCGCGCCGCAGGTGCCCTCGCTGGTGAGTGCGCATCCTCCGGCCAGCGTGTGCGCCGCCTGAAACGTGGCATCGTCACCGATCCCGAGTACGTCCTGCACCGCCGCATATACGCACTGCGCGCAGTTGCCGTGCGTGGCCTCATACTCATGCGCCAACTGGTAGGCCTCTACGGCCAGGGGATCAACGGTCTTCTGCTCTTCCATCGCGTTCCTGCCCTCTCGGCCCGACTCACAGGCTCGTTGTTATGTCGAGGCGCCCTCTTTCTTCAGAAATTCCGCCGCCGGTCTACGCGCCAGCTCGGGCGCGGCACCCACGTAGGCGCGATAGTCGAGCAGGCGATCGATGTCGGCGCCAGAAAGATGCTGCGCCACTTCGGGCTTCTCCAGCAGGCAGTCTTTCATCGGCCGCTTCTGCTCGATCGATTCCATGCAGGCGACGTATACAAACTCGTGCGCGCGCTGCCGGCCAATGCGCTGGCCGAGCTCGAGCATCACGGCTTCCGAGGCGATCGTGCCACGAAGCAAATCGAGGTTGCCACGCATGCGTTCGCGATCGATGCGCATCTCGGAGACGATCTTGAGAATCTTGGTGAGCTGGCTGCCGAGCATCATGAAGCAGTTCGGCATCACCACCCACTCGGTCTTCCAAAGCCCTGAGTGCCGTTCGTGCTCCTGTATCTGGCAGTCGAACAGCGTCGAAGCCTCGCCGCGGATCGCCCGACCGCACGAAATAACCGCTTCGCACATTACGTTGTTGCGCTTGTGCGGCATCGTCGAAGAGCCGATCTTGCCGGTGAAGAATGGCTCCTCCAACTCGCCGTACTCCGTCGATGCCAGCCGATAGACTTCTGCCGCGATCTTCTCCAGCGTGCCGCTGGTGCTGGTTAGCAGGCATCCGATCTCGACAATCCGGTCGCGCGAGGCATGCCAGCAGATCTCCGGCACGCCGAGGCCAAGATCCTCAAGCGCCAGCCGCTGCACCTCCTCGCCTTTCCCGGCAAAGCCGGCAAAGGTGCCGACGGCGCCAGTGATGTTCCCCACCAGCACGCGCGGCTTCGCCTGCTCCCAGCGCTCGATCTGGCGGTTGATCTCCCAGCAGAGCACCGCGAGTTTGTAGCCGAACGTCGTCGGCATCGCATGATTGCCGTGCGTACGCGCCACTATCAGCGTGTCGGCCTCCTGCTCTGCCCGCCGCGCCAGCGCATCGCGAATCTGGCGCAGATAATCGAGCGCGAACTCAAACGCCGCACGATAGCGCAGCTGGTTGGCCGTGTCGAAGATGTCCTGCGTGGTGGCGCCCCAATGCACCCAGCGGCCGGAGCTCTCGCTGCAGGCCTCGGCGAGCAGGTTCACAATGGCCACAAAACTGTGCGAGTTCTTTTCCATCCCCTTGCGGATCGCCGCGGGTGGAAAGTTCTCCGGATGCGCCGCTATTTCCGATATCTCCCGCGCGGCCTCCGCGGGCACCAGCCCCACCGCAGCTTCGGCTCGCGCCAGTGCCGCTTCCACCTGCAGACATGCCGCGACCAGCGACTCGTCGGCGAACAGCTGCCGCATCGTTTCGTTCCCGAAAGAACCGCTGGTCAAAATGGACTCAAATGCTGTCGAAGGCATCGTTGCTTCTTTCTCCTGGTTACTGGCTGGCCTGTGCCTTGCGGCACGTCGTCAACAATCCGTTCGGCGTCTCGCCCTTCCATGCCCGGGCCAGATTTGCCACCACATCTTCCGACTCCTGCACCATGAACTCCGGCTCGCCGCCCGACATATGCGGCGTCCATAGAATGTTGTCCAGATCGAGCAGCGGACAATCCGGCGGAATCGGTTCGTAACGATGCACGTCCAGCGCCGCCCCGGCGATCTTCTTCTCCTTCAGCGCCTGGTAGAGGGCCTCTTCGTCGAGCACGCCGCCGCGCGAGGTGTTGATGAGAAACGACGTCGGCTTCATCTTCGCCAAGAACGCCGCGTTGAACATCTTCTCCGTCGGCGGCCCGTACGGCACGTGAATCGTGATGAAGTCCGCCGTCGCCGCCAATTCGTCGAGTGACACATAGCGCGCGTTGCCGAACTCCGCCTCCTGCTCCGCCGGTAGCCGGCTCCGCTTGTAGTAGACGATCTTCATGCCCAGCGCCGCCGCCCGCTTGGCGATCTCGCCGGAGTTTTCTCCCAGCCCGATCAGCCCCAGCGTCTGCGTTGCCAGCACGCGTATTCCACGCACCGAAGTCCAGTTAAACTTGGTACGCGCTGGCCCGGTCTCGAACTTGGCCGGCAACTCCTTCTTCCGCACCGCCAGAACTGAGTTGTGCGCATGGATCAGGTTCCGTGCCAGGCCCAGCAGCAGCGCCATCACGTTCTCTGCCGAAGACAGGCTGCTGAACCGGAGCAGATTGGCTACCGGCACTCCCAACTCCTGCGCCGCTTGCACGTCAATGTTGTCGGTGTCACGCCCGAACTTCTGGATGAGCTTCAGCCGCTTAGCCCCCAGCGCCATGTGCTTGCGCGTGATCGGTTCGCGTTCGGTTACCAGAAAATCCGCCGTCGGCAGCGCCTTTTCGAGCGCCGCCTCATCTGGACATATCTCCACCTCAAGGCCCGGCGGCAACCCGAACTTGTCGGGCATGCTCGTTAACCGCGCTACCGGCCCCGAAATGTCGGCCCCGAAGAAGTACTTCAGGGCCTTCTCACCTCCCGGCATCAGGCGACGCAGCAGCGCCGTCTCCATCAAGCTGAAGAGGGTGTCCGGTTCGGCAAACACGATGCGCACGTTTTGTGGACTCATTGCTATTTCCTTCCCTGCGCGGCCTTTTTGGACAGGAATGCGAGCTTTCCTTTTTCGACGATCAGCTGGTCGTCAATCCAGACGTTCGGATAACGCACGCAGCCATCCATGTGCGTCTTGGACCAGACCAGCCCGCCCGTGTCCGAACTGTTGCCCAGGGCCATGTGAACGGCGCCGAGCAGCTTCTTGTCTTCGCGCATCACGCCGGTAATGCGCGCGTTCGGGTTGATGCCGATGGCAATCTCGGCGAAGTTGCGCGAGTTCTCGTCGCCGTAGTCGGCCAGCGCGCGGCGAATGATCTCCGCCTCCTTGCCGCCCTGTATGTCCACGCACAGCCCGTCGCGGATGATCGCCGTCACCGGATCCTTGAGCACCCCAGCAAAGTGCATCGAGGTGTCCCAGACAACGGTTCCGTTGGCCGTGCCTTCCAGCGGCACCACGCCCACCTCGCCATCCGGAAAGGCGCAGCAAAACAGGTCCATGCCTTCCTGCTTGGCAATCGTGCCGGCCACGCACCAGCCCTTGCGGCCCTGGCCGATCTTTGCGGTGATGTCGGTGCCCTGGTCGGAGGTCACCCGGCAGTGGCTGCCGTTGTTCCATATCTCAAGCAGCTGCATGCCGATCTCCTGCATCGCGCGGTAATCCGCCGTGGAGGCGCCGCGCGTCAGCATGTCAACCGACAACTCCTCGCTGGCAATGCACGGGTGCCCTGCCTTCATCGCAGCATGACCGGCCTTGGAGTGCAGGATGGATTTGGACGGCACCAGTATGTTGACGTCGGCCTTCAACATGGCCTCGGCGACCGGGGCCGTCGGCTCGGCCTGGTGAAACTCGCGGGGGGTCATGATCGTGATCGTGGGCTGACCTCCCACTTCCACACAAGCCGCCGCCAGTGACTGCCACACCAGCGGCTCCGTCTGCGTATCGGCGACGATCAGCACGTTGTCTCCGGGCTTTACGTTCAGTTCCACCGGCTTGCGTGCATTCCGCATCACCTGTACGACTTTCATGTCCATCATCAATTTTCTCCTCTGGCTGAAAAGCACTGCCTGCGCTGCCTGTTGTGCCCCGGTTCACGGGGCCTTATTCCGGCAGCGGCTTTCCCTTCGTTTCGGTCGCAAACGCCACGGCGATCAGCCCGATCAGGTAGCTTGCTCCCATGATGCATGCCGCCCGCGGTATGCCGCCAAACATCGCCACCAGCGAGCCGCCGATGAAAGGTCCGGCGGCCGAAACAATTCGTCCTACATTAAAGCAGAACGAGGCGCCGGTGGCACGCAGATGGGTGGGGTACATCTCCGGGAACCACACCGGAAAGACCCCAAAGACGCCATTCATGAAGAGTCCGGTCAGCGGCACCAGCCAGTAGAGCGTTACATAATCGTTGGCACCGAAGAACACGATTGGCAACGCGACCATGCTGCCCACGCTTGCCAGGACAAAAGCACCGCGGCGGCCCAACTTTTCCGTAAGCACGGCAAAGCAGAACATGCCGATGGCTGCCGCCAGATTGGCGATGATCACAGTCCAACTGACGACGGTGATCGGATTGGCTTTCGCCGCCACCGCCAGTTGTGCCGCGCGCACCGGCAGCCAGGTCTGGCTTCCCCACCAGCCCGCCGTTGCGGCAAAGCACATCAGCGTGCCCACTATGGTGTTCTTAAGCCATGGCCGTTGGAACAAGCTGGAGAGCGTGAAGGTAACCAGCTTCTTCTCCTGCTCCGAGATCGCGGCTCCCGCGGCCACGCGCGCCTGAATCGCCTGGCGGCGGGCGTGCATTTCCTCCCATTTCCGGGATTCAGGAATCCGCTTGCGGATGATGGCCACCAGAATCGCCGGAATAATGCCGACCAAAAACACGTAGCGCCACCCGTGCGAACCGATCGCCATATTGACCAGGCCGGCCAGCAGCGCGCCGATACCGAATGCCGATGCCATGATGCCGCTGGCAAAAACCCGCGAACGCGACGGCCAGGTCTCGTTAATCAAGGCCGTGCCGATCGCCCATTCGCTGCCGACGCCCCAGGCCGCAAAGAAGCGGAAAAGGGCCAGCATCCACCAGTTCGGCGCGAACGCGCAGATGCCGGTGAAGACCGAGTAGACAATAATGGAAAGATACAAAGCGCGGGACCGTCCGATGTAATCGCCAACGATGCCGAGCGTGAGTCCGCCAAATCCCCACCCAATTAGTTGCGCCGCCACGATCACGCCGCCGTAGAATCCTATGTTTGCCGGCGTGGCAGCCGTGCCCAAAAGCTCCCGAAGGCACGGTCCCAAGACCACGGTGATGAAGTTGAGATCCATCGCGTCCAGCAGCCAGCCCGCATAGGCGACAGCCAGGATCATCCACAGCCGGCGCTCGTGGCCGGCGTACCAGGCTTTCTTTGGTTGTAGGGTTGCAGTAGTGGTGGCCAAGTTTCCTCCTTGCATGCCAATGGCAAAACACTTCAAGTCGTACACTGAGCCGTGACAGCTCTGGGATGAAACATGGAACGTCGAGCAAAAGTAGGCGCCGGGTCACGCGGGCGCCTACCGCCTATATCGCCGACTGCCTGGTGGCCGCGCCCCCTGGGTATGCCTGCGGGGCCTGTCGCGGGTCGAGCGGAACGTAGTTCAATAGGCTGAACGTAGTTCTATTCCCGGAACACTGCATTTCGGTGTCACGCAGAATAGTACGGCCCCAAGCGCCTGTCAATTCATTTGGGGAGAGATTTTTCGCTCCCCTTTTCATAATTGGTATTTGGCCCCCCGGCTCCCGGGTTACATTACTCAGTGTGCCTCCCGTGCAACGCGGCATACTGAAGCCGCCGCGATTAACCGAAAGGAAGAACGTGAGAACATCCCCGCCCCTTGCTTTGTCGAAGAGCAATTCTCTCGCGCCCGAAAACGGGAACGGCAAAGCCCTGGTTCCTTCCTTGGTGCGCGCCGTCCGGCTGCTGGATGTGCTGGCGGGGGCCCGGAACCCGATCTCGCTGGCATCGCTGACGGCAGAACTGGAACTGCCCAAGAGCACAGCCCACGCCCTTTGTGCAACCCTAGTCCACACCGGTGTCGTGCGCCGCACGCGGAATGGCGACTACCTGCTCGGCATGCACATCATGGATTGGAGCCACGCCATCCTCGCCCGCACCGACATCACCGCCGAATTCTCCCGCATCGCCGATTCGCTCAACATCTTCCCGGAAGAATCGCTGATCCTCTCCGTGCTGGAAGGCAGCGACGTCATTCATATCGGCTGCCGCAACGGCACCCGTCCGCTCGGTCTTAATTACCGGCTCGGCATGCGCATGCCCGCCAACACCTCGGCCAGCGGCAAGGCGATTCTCAGCACGCTGCCGGAAGCTGAAATTCTCGAACTCGCTTCCGGCTTCCGCGCCCTCCGGAAGAGCGTCCCTACGCCCGCGGCCCTCCTGAAAGAATTGGCGGAGGTTCGCAAGCGTGGCTATTCCATTGACGATGAGGAAACCTGGGAAGGCATGATGTGCTTCGGCGCTCCCGTCGTTGTGCCCAGCCAGCCGCAGGCCGTCGCCGGAGTCGCCGTCAGCTTTTTTAAGGCCGCCCTGAGCGCGAAAAGAAGAAGCGCCGCCATTCATGCCATTCGCGACCTGGCGGCCGCGCTTTCCAAGCGGATCGGTGGTTCGTTTCAGAAGAGTATTTATGCGTCACCCACTAACGGCGCTGCACGACCGCGCCCGCACGAACGACGACCAGTTCAGAAGCCTTGAAGGAGGTTAGATGCCTCGTCCGAACGACCCTATCAGCACCGAGCCCCGCACCGCCGCCGCTGGCACATCTGCGGACGCCTTCCCGTTCCAGAATCTGCGCGCGGTCCAGGGGTTTCCCACCCGGCAGGATGATGCGCCGTCTTACACGGCCCTGCGCAAGGTCCCGCAGGTATGCTCACGAGCCTGCGAAACGAACTGCGCCATTCATGTTGTCATCGGTACCGACTCGAAAACCGGCATCGAAAAGGCAATCACCATCGAGGGCCGTCCCGAAGACCCTGTGTCCATGGGGAGGTACTGCATCAAGGGCATGGGCTTCGTTGATTCCATGTACGACCCCGATCGCCTCATGGTCGCCCTTAAGCGCACCAATCCGAAAAAGGGCACCGACTCCGATCCCGGCTGGGTCGTGATGAAGTCCGTCGACGCCCTCGACGAGATCATCGCCAAGATGCGCCAGTACCGGGCCGACCAGATCATGATTGCCTCGCCCGGCAATCCGTTCACCAACAAGCTCTGCAAGTCGCTTGGCGTCATCCGCAGCGACCAGCGCACCGAGTGTTTCGGCACCCACTATTACATCAACTGCCTCACCATCTCGAATCCGCCCAACGACGTGTACTCCAGCACCTACACGCCCTCGCATCACCTGCCCGGATTCGATTACGACCTGGCGAAATACCAGATCTGGTTCGGCTTCGATTCCTTCACCAAGTCCGCCAAGGCCGGCGTGCTGGCCCACTGGGTCGAGTGCAAGAAAAACGGCGGCAAGATCGTCATGTTCAACCCCGTCCGCACTCCGATTGCCGACGGCTTTGCCGACCGCTGCTACTCGATCAAGCCCGGCACTGACCTTGCCGTCACCCTGGCGCTCATCAGTACTATCCTGAAAGCGAAGAAATACAATCGCGATTTCCTGCTGAACTACACCGACGCGCCTGCACTCGTTGACACCCGCACGGGCATGGCCCTGAAGACCGCCGATGACCGATTCTATGCCTGGTGCTCGACCCACCAGCAGCCCGAGCCTCTCGACGATTGTCACGCGCCCGCGCTCGAAGGCGGTCCCTTCACCGTCACCATTGACGGCCGCAAGCTGAAGGCCAAGCCCGTCCTGCAATTGCTCACCGAAGGCACCGGGAAGTTCACGCCGCAGTGGGCCTCGCCCATCACCAGCGTGCCCGCCGCCGCCATTCGCCGGATCGCGCTTGAGTTTGCCGCTGCCGCGCCGTACGCCGTCATTCCGAGCAACAAGCGCGACGCCGCCGGACCGAATTACGCGAACAGTTGGCGTCTGCGCCACGCCATCAGTATCCTCAACACGCTCGCCGGCTCCATCGATCACGAAGGCGGACTCCTGCTTCTCCACGGCGTCAAGATCCCCTGGCTCGAAGAGTTGTCCCCTCCCGGCGAACCCTACCCGGAACTCCCTGCGCGCTCGTCCGACTTCCGCCACGAGTTCCCGGTCACCAACGACATCTATCGCAAGAAGGACTTTTCCGCCCCTGGCCACTACGGCATGATCGCCCACGGTTTTTATCACAAAGACTGGGCGAAGGTCGTCATCTACGGCAATCCCCACCGCGGACTCTTCGCCACCATTCAGCCGCAGATGCTTGAGGCCGGGCTCGCAAAGAAAGACCTCGTCGTTGACTGGAACCTTTACCTCGACGACCTCGGCTACTGGTGCGATTACGTGCTGCCCGCTCCTCATCAGTACGAAGAGCCCAAACTCGACGTGCGCACCTACTACCCGAAGCATCCCTGCCTCGTCGGTGGTGCGCCCGTGCAAAAGCCGCCCGGCGACCAGATCGGCTGGGGTGCCGTCACCGCCAGAATCGGCCTCGCCCTCGCGCCCAAATACTGGACGCTCGACGGCAGCGGCGATGCCGCGCAACTCGTCCCGCTCAATATTGGCGACGAGTCCGTCAGGCAGGCTGGTGCGGCCGAGAACAGCGCCGAGTTCATGCAGAAGGGCGGCTTCTGGATCAACCCCAAGCCTTACGAGAATTACCGCCAGATTCGCGAGCAGTCCTACGGACGCCCCCACGGCCGCGTCCGCATGTTCCTTGACGAATTCACCCGCGTGGGCCACTCGCCGCTGCCTACCTGGGCGCCCCGCTGGCAGAAGCCCGACGCGAAGTACCGCTTCTCGCTGGTGATCACGCGCGCTCCCTGGCATATGCACGCCGATCCCAACTTCATCAACAATCCTGTCCTCAAGCAGCTGACCATGAAGAACTTCATGGATTGCGTATGGCTCAGCCCGGGTGCGGCGCGCCGCGCCAGCCTGAAAGAGGGCGACACCGTCATTCTCGAAAGCAACCCGAAGTTCATGAAGGAACTCCGTCGCCCGGTCACCGCGAAGCTCCACATCTCCAAACGAGTCACGCGCGACGACTGCGTGCTGACCTTCCACGGCATCGGGCATCGCGCCAAGAACCTCAGAGTCGCCGGCGGATTCGGCTATCGCGACGGCGACCTCATCCCGCAGAAGACTCCTAAGATCAGCAGCAAACTTGACCCGCTCGGTATGGGCTGGGTCGAAGACGTGTACGTGAGCATCCGCAAGGCCTGAGGAGACGAATATGCCCGAGAAAGCAATCCTGATCGACGCCAGCGACTGCACCGGATGCAATAGCTGCACGTACAAGTGCATTCAGGAATTCGGCTCGCAGGAACAGGCCGCCCTCGGCCTGTTCCGCACCGTCGCCCTGATCAACGACCGGGGCGTGTTCCACCAGCAGTGCATGCACTGCAAGCAGCCTCCGTGCCTGCCCGTCGCCGGCGGCGCCATCACCGTCTCGGAATACGGGGCCGTCCTGCTGGACTCATCCCGCCTCGCCGATCCCGTGGCCGTGGCCGCTGCCTGCCCGTTCCACGTGCTCTCGGTCAACGAGCAAGCGCCCGGGCTCGTCAAGTGCAATATGTGCGCGCATCGCGTGAGTGCTGGTCGTTCGCCGGCCTGTGTCGAGGCCTGCCCCGTCAGCGCCATTCACTTCGGCGATTACGAAGAAATGGTAGCCACCGCCCGGCGGCTGGCCCGTGGCGGCAAACTCAAAATTTACGGACTCAAGGAATGCGGCGGCACCCGCGTCATCTTCGTCACCAAGGGCGATCCCATCGCTAACGGATATCCGCGCATAGCCGCCAGTCGCAAGCCGCGCAAACCCGCGGCCCGCAAGGCCGCCGGAAAGACATCCGCGAAAACGGCTTCCACGAAAACGGCTTCCACGAAGAAGCCGGCCATCAGGAAATCGCGCGCCGCCCAACCCGCCGCGGCGAAGGTGCGTGCCGGAGAGAAGAAACGCAAATGACCGCCCGCCTGCGCGCCGAACTCGAAGCCCATCGCACCGTGAACTCGCTGCTGGCGCGCGCACTCAACTATCCCGACGCCGCGCTGGTTCGTTCGCTCACCAGTGGTGAGTTTGCGACTGCGCTGGCCGCTGCCTTACGCGCCCTCGGCCGTCCCGAAGCCGCCGCGCTGGTTGCACCACTGCGCTCGCTCTACGAAGCCAGCCAGCAGCCCGACGATTCCGTCCCGCAGCAGTTCTTGCTTGAACTCGAGCGCGACTACACCCGCATCTTTTTCGCCTCTTCGCCGCGCTTGGCCTATCTGTTCGAATCCGTGTACCGCGAAGGCGGACTCCTGCAGCAATCCACCTTCGATGTGGCCCGCCTTTACCATGACGCCGGCATCGCCCCGAGCCAGGAATTCACCCTCCCGCCCGACCACATCGCCCTCGAACTTGAATTCCTCGCCTTCCTCTTTTTCCAGGAAGCACAAGCTCTCGCCACCCAACAGGCTGACTCTGCCAGCTATGCCCAGTCGCTGCGCCGCACCCTGCTGGACCGCCACCTTCTGCAGTTCGCCCATATCCTCGCCGCCCGCCTTGCCGAGCATGCGCGCTGCGAACTCTATCGCGCCACTGCCGCCGCCCTCCGCTGCTATTTCTCTTAATGGGCTGCGGAAAAAGTGCCTGAATGCTTCGCCTCGTGTCACGCCGTGGCTTCAGCCATGCCGCAAGGCGTTGAATTCAGGTAGGGGCGATTGCCCCTGCGTCGCGGACATGCGCGCCAAAAAGTATTTTTCCGCTGCCTGTTAACAAGATGCAGAGCAGTGGCCGGGTCGCCCTTTGCCAGCTCGCTTACCAGAAGGTCCACGTAGTCCGGCATTACCATGCAGCCATAGGCTTGCATCTGGATCCGCGTGCGCGCGGCCTCCAGTCGTTCCAAGAAGAGCGTACACGGTTGTGGGGAGAGCAGTTTCGGGGTGCGCCGATAGCAACTGAACGTCACGAAATGGGAATACTCGGTTTGTTGCAACCGAATCAAGCCGGGCGGCATGGGTTGAAGGCATAATACCGGACCAGGTAAGGGAAGCAGCTCCCAGGTTAGCGGCCAAAATCGGGCCGCGAACCTGGGGCACCCGGCGAGAGTGATGAAACGCGTAGGTGATCACTCCCAGAGTTGGAAAATCACCAACTCTGGGCCACCGGCCACCGTCAACCCGTCCAGCCGAATCGTCGGGCAGGCCACTGACCCGCGAAACTCCAAGTCAGAAGCGATTTCGCCGATGTTGAGCAACATATCTTCACGATTGCCGCCCACCCGCCCTGCCTCCACCCTCAGAAATAGGAACACGGCGAGTCATTGCTGAAAGAGCCGATCCCGGCTACCATGCCTCGTCTGAGAATCACCAGCCGTTCATTCTCCACAGGGAAGGACTCGCAAATGCCTACAGTCGAATCACGTCCGGGGAACTTGCGCAAAATCGCCATTTGTCTGCTGGTTCTGCTCTTCAGCCTGCCGCTATTGGCCGCCTCTGCTCAGCGGGATGCCGCAGTGCGCGACCTCGTGCTGGCCAACCATATCCTGGCCGCCAAGGAAGTGCTGGACGGCTACGGCCACATCAGCGTACGCGATCCCGACAATCCCAACCAATTTCTGCTTGCCCGCTCCATGGCCCCGGGATTAGTCACCGCCGCTGACATCATGACCTTTGACCTCGACAGCAAGCCGGTTGGGGGAGACACGCGGGTGGGATACCTGGAGCGCTTCATTCACGGCGAGATTTATCGGGCGCGGCCGGATGTGAATTCCGTCATCCACTCGCATACCCCGGAACTGATCCCCTTTGGTGCCACCGGAATCCAACTGCGGCCGCTCTATCACATGACGAGCTTCATCGGCTTCGGCGTACCCGTGTACGAGATCCGCAACTATCGCGCGCCCACCAGCAGAAGCATGCTGGTTACCAGTCAGCAGTTGGCACAGCCTTTGGCCCGTTTGCTGGGAGACAAGGCCGCAGCGGTGATGATGCGCGGGCACGGTGCCGCAATCGTGGCCCGCACGATACCGGAGGTCGTCGGCCGCGGAGTTTACCTCAAGCAGAACGCAGCGCTGCAAGCGATCGCCATGACTCTCAGCAAGCAGGTGACTTACCTGGAAAACGAAGAGGGCGTCGCGGACATCCAGTACAGCTCGTATGGACGAGATTGGGCGGTCTGGACGCGCGACGAGTTGAAGAACAATCCAGAGACGAAGTAACCCGGCTTCCGACTGCCCCACCCACGCGCCGCGCTTTTCGGCGCGAGGGTGGGATAGCCGCTACTCTCCCGCCACCGTCAAGCCTTCCAGCCGAATCGTCGGGCAGGCGACCGAGCCGCGGAACTCCAGGTCGGAAGCGATCTCGGCTATGTTGAACAGCATGTCCTTGAGATTGCCCGCCACCGTGATCTCTTCGACGGGATAGGCCAGTTCGCCGTTCTGAATCCACACGCCGCTGGCGCCACGCGAGAAATCGCCGGTCACCAGGTTGACGCCGAAGCCCAGAAACTCGGTGACGTAGAGTCCTTCTTTCACATCGCCGATCAGTTCTTGCGCTGCGCGCGCACCGGGCTGCAAAAAGAAATTGCCCGGGCTGATGCCGGGGTTGGTGGCCAGGCCGCGCGAGGCGTTGCCCGTGGTCTTCAGGCCCAGCTTACGGGCGGCGTAGCTGTTGAGCAGGTACGACTTCAGCACGCCACTCTCGATCACCGTGGTGCGCCGCGTAGGCACGCCTTCGCCGTCAAACGGCGAAGTGCCGAAGCCGCCGGGGATGGTGCCGTCGTCGACAATAGTTATGTTGTCTCCGGCAATTTTCTCGCCCAGCTTGCCGCTTAAAAACGATGCGCCGCGATAGATCGAGTCGCCATTGACCGCATCGCAGATTTCGCCCAGCCAGGCGCGGGCCACCTGCGGATCCAGCACCACGGGGACGCGGCAGGTCGCCACTTTTCGCGCGCCCAGCCGCCGCAGGGTGCGACGGGCGGCCTCGGCTCCCACGGCTTCCGGCGAATCCAGCTTGCTCAGCGTGCGTGCCACCGAGTACCAGTAGTCGCGCTGCATGGTGCCGTCTTCATTCTGCGCGATGGGAACCGCCGAGACGGAACAGTACGAGCGGCGGTAGCTGCCCACGAAGCCGTTCGATGTAGCCAGCACCTTGCTGGCCGTGGCGGCGTCAAAGGAGCCGCCCTCGGAGTTGTGCAGGCGAGGGTCGACACTCAGCGCCGCGTGCTCGGCACGCCGCGCATAGTCGATGCGGTCGGCGTTCGACAGCGAATAGACGTCGTCGTAATAAAGATCAAGATCGGTGGTGAGCGAACCCTGCTCATCGGCGGCGGGCAGACCCGCGCACGGGTCCTCGCTGGTGACGCGCGCCAGCGTGGCGGCCGAGCGGACCAAGCGTTCAAGAGCGGGACGGGAAAAATCCGTGGTGTAGGTGGAGGCGGCGCGCTGGCCAAAAAAGACGCGTACTCCGATGGCCTTGGCCCCGGCTTCCTTCAGCGTCTCCACTTCGCCCAGCCGCACCACGGTCGAGAACTCCGAACCTTCGCGCACCACGGCTTCGGCGGCGCTGGCCCCGCAGGCCAGGGCCTGCTTTACCACGTCTTGCGCAATCTCGTTAAAGTCCATCGATGCCTCTTGGCGCAGGGTCCAATGCCCCACCTACCATCCTTGCTACAAAATCAAATCACGAACTCGCCGCACTTCAGGCGGTCGAGATAACGCTGATGACAGTTCTCGATCACCTGCTTGGCCTCGGTGGCCGAGCGCCAGCCCACGGTCTTGGTGCGCTTGCCTTCCAGGTCTTTATAGATCGAGAAGAAGTGCGCAATCTCGAGCAGCAAGTGCGCATCCACATCGGTGTAGTCGCGCACCTCCTGGTACCGTGGATTGCCGCTGCTGACCGCCAGTATCTTCTCGTCTTTCACGCCCTGGTCCAGCATCTCCAGCATGCCGACCGGTCGGGATTCCACCAGGCATCCGGTGAAGGTCGGCTGCACGACCATGATGATGATGTCGAGCGGGTCGTTATCTTCCGCCAGCGTGCTGGGAATGAAGCCGTAATCGCCCGGATAATGCACCGGGGAAAACAGCGGGCGGTCCAGGCGAAAGATGCCGAGCCGCTTGTCGTACTCGATCTTGTTGACGCCGCCGGCGGGAATCTCCACCACGGCGTTGACAAGCTCGGGGGAGCGGGAGCCGATCGGAACGTTTAAATAATTCATAACCTACCCATCTCGCGTGCCCGTGCGCGGGCGCAGAAATGCTTATCGTAGCCCGGAGCCCAAAGCCGCGACCTACTGGCCGGTGCCGCCGACCGTGAGCCGGTCCACCTTCAGCGTGGGAATCCCGACGCCCACCGGCACGGACTGCCCTTCCTTGCCGCAGGTGCCGACGCCTTCGTCGAGCTTGAGGTCGTTGCCGACCATCGAGACGCGCGTGAGCACGTCGGGGCCGTTGCCGATCAGCGTGGCATTCTTCAAGGGCGCGGTGACCTTGCCGTCTTCAATCAGGTAGGCCTCCGAGGCGGAAAAGACGAACTTGCCGTTGGTGATGTCCACCTGCCCGCCGCCGAAATTTACCGCGTAAATGCCGTTGCGCACCGAACGGATGATGTCTTCGGGCGCGTCCTCGCCGGCCAGCATGTAGGTGTTCGTCATGCGCGGCAGGGGAAAGTGCTGGTAGCTCTCGCGCCTCCCGTTACCGGTATCGGGCAGCCGCATGAGCCGCGACGACAGCTTGTCGCTCAGGTAAGCCTTCAGGATTCCGTTCTCGATCAGTACCGTGCTCTGCGTCGGCGAGCCCTCGTCGCTCACGTTGATGGAGCCGCGCCTCGACGGCATGGTGCCGTTATCCACCACCGTGCATTTCTCGCTGGCCACGCGCTTGCCGAGCAATCCGGTAAAGGCAGAGGTGCCTTTGCGGTTGAAGTCGGCTTCCAGACCGTGGCCGATGGCCTCGTGCAGCAGGATTCCGGGCCAGCCCGGACCGAGCACGACTTCCATCTCGCCGGCTGGGGCCGGGCGGGCATCCAGCTGAATAATCGCCTGCCGGGCGGCTTCGGCGCCGAAGTGTTCGGGCGAAGCGCTGGACTGGCTGAAATGATCGATCCCGACGCGTCCCCCGCCGCCCGAGGTGCCCCGCGAAGAACTGCCGCCCTGAGCAGCGTCGCGCGCGATGCAGAAGACGCTTAACCGCGCCAGCGGCTGACGGTCTTCGGCCGAGGTGCCGTCGCTGGCCACCACCAGGATTTCGCGCAGCTCATCGGCATAGCCGACGCGCACTTCCTTAATCCGCGGGTCGTAAGCGCGGGCCGCGGCGTCGGCGCGCAACACCAGCGCGAGTTTGTCGCTCACGTCGGCTTCGACCGAGGGCAGCACGGCTGGATACAGGTTGCGCTCGCGCCGGCGGGTCAGGTCCATCACCGGCGTCTTGGCCGGGCCGCTGGCGATCAGCGCCGCCGTGCGGGCAGCGTGCAGGATGCGCTCGGGAGCCATGTCGTCGGTGTAGGCATAGCCGGTGCGCTCGCCGTTGAGCACGCGCACGCCGCAGCCGGCGGAGATCCCCTGGGTGGCCGATTTCACCAGCGATTCGTCCACGCTGATCGAACTGGTGGTCTGGTATTCGAAATAAAGGTCGGCGTAGTCGCCCCCGGCCGAAAGAGCCTCAGCCAGGTAGCGCTCCAGGTCGCGGGCGGTTAGGCCGTAGCGGTCGAAAAGTTTCTCGGGAGCAGAAATCGCCATAATCATTTGGATGCCGGGGCAGGTGCGCCGGAACCACCACGCTATCACAGTGCGCGGGTTATTCGCGGATACGCCGGTTGCGTGCCCGCCCGTTCGCGCCAGCGGAACAGCCGCGCGCCGGCTGCGTTGGCGGCGTCATTTCTGGATATAATGCGCCGGCAATGGATAATCCCGAGCAGATTGCCGCTGCGATCCAGGAGTTCCTCGCCGGCCAGCCCCGCGCCGTCGCCGTCGAAGACGGCGGCGTGCTCTTCGATTTCTCGACCGCGCGCTTTTCGGTTTCGACCGAGCACGGCAAGTGCGTACTGCAACTCTGGTCGCCGGAGCGCAGCACGGTCCGCCGGGTGGTGGGTGCCGAGCTGAAGGGCGACACCCTGCGGCTCAAGGTGATGCGGTTTGGGCAGGCCAAGCCCATCCAACTGACCCTCAGCCGCGAACGCGACCAGCGCACGCCCACCGAGCGTCGCGCCGCCCGCCGCAGCTATGCCGCCCGCCTGCGGGCCTTTCTCGAACGCCGCTTTGCCGGGTGGACGATCGAGCAGTTCAGCCATGACGCTGACCTGCAGCGCAGCTTCTCGCCCGTTTACACGCGGGCGCTGGTGCGCCAGGGCAGCAGCAGCTTTGCCTTGCTGGGAGTCAACCGCCAGGAAGATCAGGCCGCCATCGACGGCGCGCTGACCTTCGGCATCCTCTGGCTCGACTACTGCCGCCAGCGCGCCGCTGGGCGCGGCAGCCACGTCGAGGGACTCAAGCTGCTGGTGCCGCGCGGGACCTCCGGCGTGCTGCGCGAGCGCATGGCCCACCTGCATCCCGACGCAGCCCGCTGGCAGCTCTTTGAGTGGGACGAGCAGACGGCCAGCCTCATCGAGATGGACCCGGCCGACCGCGGCAACATCGACACGCAGCTCGTACACCGGGCCGACGAACAAACCGCGCGCCAGCGTTTTGCCCGCTCCATCCGCGAAGTGAGCGAGTTGGCGGCGGAGGCGCCGCTTGAGGTCCAGGTGCGCCACGCCGGCGAGGTGAGCTTTCGCCTGCACGGACTGGAATTGGCCCGCGTCCGGATGGAGCCGCAGGCGACTTCGTTCCAGCTGGCCGAACAGATCACGTTCGGCGCCGGGGCGAACGAGACTCTTCTCGGCCCCGACAATCGCGAAGAGATGCGGGCGTTGCTCGCCGCTGCCGCCGACCTCCGCCGGCCTGCGGGTGAACGCAATCATCCGCTGTGGCGCATGGCTCCGGAGCGCTGGCTGGAGTCGCTGGTAGCGCGCGACGTGCGCGCGCTGGACGGCAACCTGCTCGCCTCACCCGTCTACTCGCAGGTTCCGGCCATGGCGGGCGGCGACCGCGGCATGATCGACCTGCTGGCCGTTACCCACGACGGCCGGCTGGCGGTGATCGAACTCAAGGCAGAAGAAGACATCCACCTGCCGCTGCAAGGCGTGGACTACTGGGCACGCGTCGAGTGGCACCGCCAGCGCGGCGAGTTCCAGCGCCAGGGCTACTTCCCGCGGATCGAACTCGCCGACCAGCCGCCACTGCTGCTGCTGGCGTGCCCTGCGCTCCGGGTGCATCCGTCGACCGACACCATACTGCGTTATCTCTCGCCGAAGATCGACGTAACCCTGGTGGCCCTCGACGAACGCTGGCGCGACGAACTGCGAGTGGTCTTCCGCAAGCGCCCCGAGCGGGGCTTGTAGGATGGCGAGTACAGCCGAAGGGCACAACGCAACTGATGAACCGAAAGGCTAGAAGAAGGCCTAACGACCGACAGTCGGAACAGAAGAATAGGGATAAAGGATGACCAAATCAATGCACGCGCTTTCAGCTTCCGTCGTTGAGGAATTCTGCACGCTCTGCGATAAGGCGCATGAGTACTGGCTTCATCATCTCGAACTATTTGACAATAACCCGCGCAACATCGAACTTATGAAGTCGTTTGCCGGAAAAGAACTGGAACGGCTTTCTATCATCAGCCAGGAGTATGCTTTGCTGCAACTCCGGAAACTCCATGATAAAGCCGTTATGAATGGAAATATCACGCTTGGAATTGACTATGTGCTCACATATGGTGGCTGGTCTGATTCCGTGCGTCCTCGCCTTGAGGTGCTGGAAAAAGAACTAGGTAAGTTCGCAAAAAAACTACTGGACGCTCGTAACAAAATATTGTCACACAACGATCTCGCCACAATCGTGGCAGGCGCTAGTGGAGTGCGGCATTCAGATTAACGATTATCCAGGGCCAACCGGGCGCGCTTAACCTTTTCTAGAATGTCAGAAGCTTTGGCGGTCCAGATGAAGGGCTTTGGCTTTTCGTTGTGCTTGTCGATGTAGTCGCCGA
>CAINCZ010000159.1 GCA_903847195.1 uncultured Acidobacteriota bacterium
GACCGTGATCTCACGACAGATTTGCGGCAGAGTCCTGATGACTTCTTTACGCGCGACCTGGATGAGGTCTTGCGCAGGGGGCACATTAACCTCGCTGTTCACAGCGCAAAGGATTTACCTGACCCTGTGGCCCCGGACCTTGATTGGTTCTGGCTGCCCTGGCGCGAAGACCCGCGCGATGCCTGGATTCTTCCCAAGGGCAAGACGCTGGCTGACCTGCCTGAGGCGCCGCGTGTCGGCATCAGCAGCGCCCGGCGTGAAGCCTATTGCCGCACGCGCTTTCCTCAGGCGGAGATGCGGACGATCCGCGGCACGATTCAGACCCGGCTCGATCAACTCGACGCAGGCGATTTCGATGCGATGCTCATGGCCGGTGCGGCCTTGAACCGTTTAAATCTGGAAGATCGCGTCACGGAATGGGTTCCGCTGGAGGCGCTTCCTGTGCCCGCAGGCCAAGGGTATCTGGCTGTTACATTCCGGATGGGCGACCCGTTGCTCACCACGCTTCGCGGCTATTTTGTCAAGGCGGTCCGCTTTGTCGGCGCCGGTGTGGGCTCGGCTGATTATTGCACGCTGGGCGGACTCAAGGATCTGCGCCAGGCAGAGGTCTGTCTCTATGATGTGCTGATGGATGAGGCGCTGCTGAATGATGTGCCAGCCTCTGCGGAACGCGTCTTTGTAGGTAAGCGCTGCGGCGAACACAGTGTGAAGCAGACGGACATCACCACGCTCATTGCAAAATATGCGCGCCAAGGTAAGCGGGTCGTGCGACTGAAAGGCGGAGATCCCGGGTTATTCGGCCGCCTGGCTGAAGAGATCGAGGAGCTTGATCGTCTTGCCATTCCTTATCGCGTCCGTGCAGGTGTGAGCGCGTTGACCGTCGCGACAACTGGCACAGGGATGTTGCTGACCAAGCGCGGCGTGTCGCGCGGCTTTACCGCCATGACGCCGCGTGCCGCCGAGGGCGGTGTCTCGGGCGTGGGCCGCGAGGTGCGCGACAAAGTGCCTTTGGTGCTGTTCATGTCTCTGAGTGTCGCCCCGGGCATGGCTGCGCAATTGATGGCTGAGGGGTGGGAGGCAAATACGCCTGTGGCGATTGTGTATGATGCGGGCTCGGATAATGAAGAGTTCCATCTCCTTGACCTGCAGCAGTTGAAATCTCAAATCTCAAATCTTAAATCTAAAATTGATTCTGACGCGCCGGGCCTGGTGATTATCGGTTCGGCTGCCGCAACAACCTATCGCCGTGATACAGGCGCCTTGAGCGGACAGCGCGTGCTCGTGACGTGCAGCGAGGCACTGCTGGAGAAGGCCGCGCAGCGAATCACTGATTTTGGTGGCGTGCCGATTTTGCGTCCGCTGATCAAATTGGTTCCATGCGCGATGACGGCCGACTATACCGCCTATGATTGGATTGTGCTGACATCGCCCTCCGCGGTTCAGATCTTTATGGAACAGGCGAAGAAGAGTGATTTGCGCAAGCTTCCCAAGATCATGACCTGCGGTCCGGGGTCAGCCTCGGCACTGAAGACGTTTGGTGTGCAACCGGACGTGATGCCGCCCATGGATTACAGCGCGGAAGGGTTGGCTGCCGTGCTTCAAGCGCAGAATTTCAAAGGCGCGCGCGTCTTGCGTCTGCGGTCTGAAAAGGCAGGCTCCTTGCTGGCCGATGTGCTCCGTGCGAAAGGCGCAGAGGTCGAGGATGCAAAGCTCTACGAAAACGAATGGATTCGATACGATGCGCTGCCGCCGCACGAGGCGATCTTCTTTGCAAGTGCGTCCGCGGTCGAGTCCTTCTGCGGCCAGTTCAAGGCGGAGGCGTTGCAGGGCAAGGTGCTTGTGGCGATTGGTAAGCCGACTGAGGCCGCCTTGCTGGCGGTGGGAGTCAAAGCCGATGTCATCGGCGACGAAGCCACGGTGGATGGCGCCATCTCAGCCTTGGCACGGTATGGCGTTCGGAATAGAGTTTAGTGGACGAGTCGGGTATTGAAACTTGGCATTCTGGATGACGTAGTCTAGTCGACGGAATAACTTCTTAAATTAAGAGTTAAAAGTTAAACGTTGAGAGTTAAAAGTTTGA
>CAINCZ010000160.1 GCA_903847195.1 uncultured Acidobacteriota bacterium
CACAGGCTCTTTGGCGCGCACAGTGGCCCGACAGCCTGTCTGCTGGGGCCTTTCTACGGCAGTCGGCCGCGTTCCTGGATCGGGAGGGCGACCATGAATTGGCCGATCTGCTATTGGCCGCGAAGCCGGCTTATATCGTCGAGGTGGCGACGGTGGTCGTTCCCCACGCGCTTTGTCGCTGCCCGGTTTTCGAGCGCGGGACGCCGCACCCCTGGGACATTCTGGTCGCGGCGGGTCTCGTCGATCTGCCGGCCGCAGACGCAGCTTGGTCGGCGCTGGAAGGCGGCGAGGAACCGGACTCGTGGGTGCAGCGAGACTGGTTCCTGGATCCGGTGCCATCGTGCCTCTGAGGTTCGAGCAGGAACTCGAATGCGAGGAGCCGCTGTCGTGGAACGTCTACCGCGGCGCCCGGTATCTCGGTCTGGTCGTCAATTTCGGCCGGGATCGCGGGCTGTATGCCACGAGGGATGGCGGCGACTACTCAGCCGAATGGTTTCGGTCGCTGCGCGCTGCTGGCGAGTTCCTCGCGTCGTGCCGCTGATCCTGCGCTGCGACGCGCCTGGCTGCACTCGCGAATCGCCTGGGCACTGGCGTCAGGATGGGCGCCTCGTGGCCGCTGATGGCTGGACGGTCCTCCACCGCGGCTCCGAGATCGTCATCGCGTGCTGCGTCGGGCACGTTCCGGGTATGCCGCGCGCGTGTAACCCGACTCGGAAGGAGAAATCGCCATGACTCTGATGTTCCAGGCTTTTTTCGTGGTCGCTGCCGTCTCGGTCGTGTGCTGCGTTGGCGCGGAATCGCTGCGTTTCCTACGTCGGCGCGTCAAAGTTCACCGAGCGAAATCCGCGCGCCTTCATGCTGTGGCGCAGCAATACGGCGCCAAAGGCGCGGAAACGCTCGATTTTTCGGATATCGGCGCAGTGCCCCCTCGCCTCGGTCAGAAAGATTCTCGGGGCTGAAGTGAAAACCGCCGGCGGAAGCGCGTTGACTCCCAACCGGCGGCCTTCTAACGCTATGGGCGCCGAGCGGGTGTTCCGCAACCGCCCGACCTGGAAACGACGAGTCCGACCTCAGTCGCCTCCGTGCGTGGTCTCTTTATGAGACTTTTCGCATCGCAGCGCAAGTGCGGCCACTCCATCGTTACCGGAAATGTCACGTGCGGGACTGGAGTATGTCTGTTTGCGCTGTCCATCAGCCAGCTTCGCGCGATCCTCGGCTCCGGTCACTCCGGCGAACGGTCGCAAACGCGCGGCAAATCAATGGGGCCCGTCGCTGGCCTCAAGGCGTCCGATCCCGCGGGAGAACTTTCCCCTTCCGCTCCGCCCGCAAGCCTCCGCAGGCCCAGGGCATATCTCGAGCCATCATTGCCTGACGTTGACGTGCGACCGTTGCACAGCGGGAGCGGCGCAAGTCGCTCGGCTCCGTCGCGAGACGCGCTACTGTGTGGCAGGACCGGCTGGCCTCCGTTATCGGGCGCTCGGGGTAAACGTGGGGTTTCAAATTGCGGCGTTCGTGCCAGGCGTCGATCGAAGAACCTAGACCTATTCAGGCCCTTTGACCTGAATCCTCTCCGGTCTGGACTGTTTCTTCGATCTGCGCTCCGCCCCAAAGCCGCCCGGGGCAGGCAGGACGTTGCGGAAGGGCTGAGTCTGTCTACCGCACGCACGCGAGTCCGTGCCGGTCTCTTTCGAGGAAGGTCTGTTTTATGAGCAAGCGTCATCCGCCACGCAATTCG
>CAINCZ010000161.1 GCA_903847195.1 uncultured Acidobacteriota bacterium
CTGCCAGCCTCGCCGTGCAGTGTCAGGCCGGCGGCTTGATGAACCGCTTCTCCATTGTGGTCGATGAGGACATCGATCCCACCAATAACGACGATGTCATCTGGGCTCTCAGCACCCGCTGCGACCCGGCCATCGACATCGACATCATCCGGCAGTGCTGGAGCAATCCGCTCGACCCGATGATCTGCGACGCCGACAAGCTTTCCAAGAAACTCTGGAATAACCGCGCTATCATCAACGCCTGCCGTCCCTGGGACCGCGTGCAGTCCAAGGACTATCCGGCCGTCGCCGAGGCCACCCCCGAGTTGACCAAGGCCACGCAGGAAAAGTGGGCCTGGCTCTGGAAGAAGTAGCGTAAGAAGGTATCGTCACGGGCCGTCCACCGGAGGTAACATGGTGGGCGGCCCTTTTTTCTTGTCTTATCGAAAAGGCTGGGGAAGCAGGCACGCTACCCCTTTGGAGAGGGGTCATGCTGCTAGAGAGGGGTCATGCTGAGCGAAGCATCTGCTTTTCAAGTGCTTCCCGCTTGCCCAAGCCCCCAGGCGCATAAATGATTCGCACCTTGCTAAGCCAGTTGCCGGCGTGAGCCGCCGAGATTTCACATAAATGGACGGAGCACTGATGGCAAGCAACAAGAAGATTGTCTACCTCGACGTAGCCACCCCGGACCTGGCCGCCTCGCTCAAAAAACACCTCCCCGCCGGATTCGATCTGCATCTGGCCGATGCCGCCACCGAAGACCAGACCGTGGCCGCCGTCGCCGATGCCGACTACCTGCTCTGCTGGGCCGCCAAGATGCCCACGCGCGTCATCAAGGCCATCAGTCGCGCCAGGCTGATCATGAAGATCGGCGAAGGCACCGACCGCATCGACACCGCCACTTGTATCGAGCAGGGCATCACCGTCGCCAAGACAACGGGGAGCAACTCCGTCTCGGTCGCCGAAGGCGCCACCCTGCTGATCCTGGCCACCCTGCGCTGGCTGCCCAACCTGCACAACGCGGTCGTCGCCGGCCAGTTCCCCAAGTTCGAGTACCGCCCCACCTCCTACGAACTGCTCAACAAGCAGGTCGGCATCATCGGCATCGGCAAGATCGGCCGCACCGTCGCCGAACACATGGTGGGATTCGGCGCGAAAATCGCCTACTACGACGTAGTCCGCCTGCCCGAGAGCGAAGAAGCGCGCCTCAACGCGAAGTTCATGCCGCTCGACGAGCTGCTTTCGACCTCTGACGTGATCACGCTGCACGTGCCGTTGATTCCGCCTACCCGCAACATGATCGACGCCCGCGCCCTCAAGCTGATGAAGCCCACGGCCATCGTCGTCAACACCTGCCGCGGCCCGGTCGTCGACGAACAGGCGCTGGTGGAGGCTTTGCAGAAGAGGCAGATTCGCGGCGCCGGCATCGACGCCTTCTGGAAAGAACCGCCCGATCCGACGAGCGCCATCCTCAAGCTAGACAACGTAGTCCTGATGCCGCACTGCGCCGCCGGAACCGTAGACGCGCAGGAAGAAGGTATTCGCCACGGCTACGCCAGCATCGTGCGCTTCGACAGCGGCCAGCCGCTCGACCGCGCTGACATCGCCGCCGCTCCGAAGTCCACTACCGTCCAGTAAGCCTGGTGCCCCACATCTGCCGCAGTCAGCAGATGTGGGTTCTGTTCTTTCCCCGGAACAAGGTCTTTTTCTTCCCGAAGACCCTTGCGCCGTTGGGCTACACTCTCTACCCATGCCATACGGATTGACCCGCTATCACCACTCAAAGCAGTGTCATTTCGTCACGTTCAGTTGTTACCACCGGCTGCCCCGTCTACACAGCGAACTCGCGAGCGACCTGTTTGTCGAATGTCTGGAGCGGGCGCGGCGGAGCTACCGCTTTCGCGTATACGAATACGTGGTAATGCCCGAGCTCGTGCACCTGCTCCTCTCCGAGCCTGAGGTTGGAGTGCTGGCAACCGCCATTCAGGCCTTGAAGATCGCGGTGGCGCGCCGGGCTATGTGGTATCAAAAAGAGGACGCCCCGACCTGCCTCTGGCAAAAGCGCTATTACGACCACAATGTGCGCACCCACCAGAGCTTCGTGGAGAAGTTGCGCTACCTGCATCGCAACCCGGTAGCGCGCGGACTGGTGGCAGCGCCCGAGGATTGGAAGTGGAGCAGCTTCCGCCACTACCTGACCGCCGAACCGGGACCGGTCGAGATCGAGTCGCACTGGACCGCTGACCGCCGGAACGGAAGAAAGATCCTGCTACTACGGGCTTCCGAGGAGTAGAAGACCCAAAGACCCACATCTGCTAACTGCGGCAGATATGGGGCACCGTCGGGTGAAGAGACACGGGCCACCCGCCCGGTAGCGCGCGGACTGGTGGCAGCGCCCGAGGATTGGAGGTGGAGCAGCTTCCGCCACTACCTGACCGCCGAGCCGGGACCAGTCGAGATCGAGTCGCAATGGACCACCGACCGCCGGGGCGGAAGAACGATCCTGCTACTGCCGGCTTCCGAGGAGTAGGAAAACCCAAAGACCCACATCTGCCGCAGTTAGCAGATGTGGGTCTTTGGGTTTTCGCGTTGGCGATTTTCCAACTCTGAGTTCCTCTTACCTCACCCTCCCCATCACCTTCTTCAACTCCCCCGCCACAATCTCCGGCACTTCCATAAACGTCAAATGCCGCGCCTTCGGAATCACCGTCAGCGTCGATCCGGCAATTCCGTCATGCATCACCTTCGCCATCGCCGGCGGCGCCGCGTAGTCTTCATCGCCCACCACGATCGTCGTCGGCATCTTCAACTCGCCCAGCCGCGCGCGCAGGTCGAAGTTGCCCAGCATGTGGCAGGTCGCCTGATACGACGCCAGGTCGTTGGCGATGAACAGATCACAGCACTGCTTGACCAGTGCCGGATTCTTCGCCCTGAAGTCATCGGTAAACCAGCGCGTCTGCTGGAATCCCGTCATCGACGCAAAGCCGGTCTCGGCGGCCTTATTGGCGCGGTCGGCCCAGCTCTTCGGTGCCTCGGCTCCGTACCAGCTCGTCGTGTCGATCAGCCCCAGCGAGCAGATGCGCCCCGGATAGTCGAGCGCAAACTGCAGCGCCACGCCGCCGCCCATCGACGCTCCCGCCACGTGCGCCTTATCCCACCCGATGCAGTCCATCAAATCCGCCAGATCGTTGGCGAACAAGCTCAGCGTGTACGGCCCCGGATTCTTCGTCGAAGCGCCGTGCCCGCGGCAGTCATAGGTCAGCACCGTGGCCTCGCCCGCCAACTGTTCCGCTACTGCCGTCCACACCGCGCCGTTCATCGCCAGCGAGTGAATCAGCGCCACCCGCGGACGCCCCGGCGCGTCCTTGCCGTGAATCGTGTATTGCAACGTCATGCCGTCGCGCGTCGTGGCCGCGCCCGAGCGCTTCTCGTATGCCATGTCTCTCCTTGTCGATTGCGGCCTGCGCCTGCCGCCGCCTGATCGTTTGTAACTCTTGGTGACGCCGGAAAACTAACACTTAGCCTTAGCCCTGTCAATGAAACGCCCCGCCCGGCGCGGCGACGATTTAGCTGGCGTAGGTTCGCGGCAAGATGGTATCGATGGAGTGCGAGCGTCATTTCTTTTCTTCGGGAGAGGCCTGGTTATGAGGGGTCATTGCCCCCGTTTCGACCAGGGGGCCACGGTGCGATTCGGCGCCATCGAAATCAGCAAGCGCGGCTTCTCCGCCCGCCTGCCCGGCCAGCCTCGCCTGCACCTCGCCTGGTCCGCCGTCCGCGCTTACCGGATCGAAAAGGGCATGCTGGTGATCGAGACCTCCGAGCTGAACGTCGTTCACCTCTCCACCGGCAAGATCCCGAATCTCGCCGTGTTACTCCATGTCTTCGAGCAGCTCACGCCAAAAGGAGAATCCGTGTGACCACCGTGCTCCGGCGCGCTGGTCGGCTGCTTGATTCGCCTGTTGGGGTCAAGTATCCTGCCTCGACGAGATTTCTCTGTCTGCTCGGCTCACGTAAGGTTGTGGAGATCATTCATGTCGTTGCAAACCACGGGCGTTATCACGGTGAATACCGATCCGGCGACCGCCTTCGCCTTTGTTCAGGACCCGATGCGCATGGCCGGGTGCATTCCCGGCTGCCGCGATCTGCGCGAGATTTCCCCGGGCAAGTATTCCGCCATCCTTTCCAACAAGGTTTCTTTCATCACGCTCAACTTCAAGGTGACCGTCGAGGTCACCAAGATCGAGCCGCCCACCTCCATCGCCGCCAAGGTGATCGGCGAGTCCATCGGCCTGGTGGGCCGCCTGTCGGCGACAGCTGAGGTCCAGCTCGCTCCCGCCGGTCCCGGCCAGACGGCGATCAGCTACGCCACCGATGTAGGACTCACCGGCAAGCTCGGCGGACTCGGCCAGCCCGTCTTCAAGGCCAAGAGCGTGCAGCTCGGAGCCGAGTTCGGAGCCAACCTCAAGGCAGCCATCGAGAAGCACGCCGCTTCGCAAGCCGCGGAGGCCAAGGCATGAAGAGTTTCGATCTGAGCCAACCCACCACTCTGGCGGAGGCGCTGGCCCTGTTGGATGCCGAAGATACCAGCATCCGCCCCGTCGCCGGCGGCACCGCGCTCCTGCTGATGATGAAGACCCGCCTCTTCCATCCCACGCGCCTGGTCAGCCTGCGTGGTTTGAAGGACGCCTCGCTGCACGAACTCCAGCTCGGGCGCGGCGGCGAACTGCGCATCGGCGCCCTCACGCGCCTCGCCGAAATCGAAGCCTCGCCGCTGGTAGCCAAGGCCGTCCCGGTCATCAGCCGTGCCATGACTCGTCTGGCCAACGTCCGCATCCGCAACGTCGCCACCGTGGGCGGCCACCTAGCGCACGGCGATCCGCACATGGATCTGCCCCCCATCCTGCTCACCCTCGGCGCGCGCGTGCGCGCCGTCAGCCCGCGCGGTGAGCGCTGGATCGACATCGGCGATTTCTTCGTCGGCTACTACCAGACCGCGCTGGCCAAGGATGAACTCATCTGCGAGCTGGTGATTCCGCCGCAAGACCCCGCCGTTCACGCCTGGTACGAAAAGTTCACCGCCCTGAGCGCCGACGATTGGCCGGCCGTGGGCGTCGCCGTTTGGTTCCGCCTCGATAACGGCGCCATCGCCGACGTGCGCGTCGCCATCGGCGCCGCCACCGAGCGCCCCGAGCGCAACGAGGGTGCCGAGTCGATGTTGCAGGGAGCCGCGCCCGAGGCCGCTGCCTTCGCGCGCGCCGCCGAAGCCGCCGCCGAGGCCGTCAATCCGCTGGCCGATATTCGCGGCTCGGCCTCTTACAAGCGCGAGATGGTGCGGGTCCACGTGCGGCGCGCCCTGGAACAAGCCCTCAGCGCAGGGCCGAGCAAGGCAGAATGACATGGCAGAAACCTTAAGCAAATCCGCCGCCATCTCCACCGCGCCGGCCTCCAGCGAATTGCGCCTGGTATCGCGTTCGCTGCCCCGCCTGGAAAGCAAGTCCAAGGCCGCCGGCACGGCGGAGTACATCTACAATATGCGCATTCCCGGCATGTTGACCGGCAAAATCTTCCGCTCCACCCTGCCGCACGCCCGCATCCTCAGCATCGACACCAGCGCCGCGCTCGCCGTCGAAGGCGTTGAAGCCGTGCTGACCGCCGAGGACATGCAGGCCGCCGTCCACGACATCTACTACGGCCCGGCCTTTCACGACCAGTCCGTGCTGGCGCACGAAAAGGTGCGCTACGTCGGCGAACCGGTGGCCCTGATCCTAGCCGCCGACCCGAACGCCGCCGAGGAGGCTGCCGACCTCATCCAGGTCGAATACGAACCTCTCGATCCGGTCTTCAACGAGGTGGAAGCCGTGCAACCCGGCGCGCCCATTCTGCATGACATACTGAAGCCGGCCGGCATGTTCACCGACTTGAAGCACCTCAAGGGACGCTCGGGCACCAACATCGCCCTCGACGCGCACGTCCTGCGCGGTGACGTTGAAAAGGGGTTTGCCGACTCCGACCGCGTCTTCGAGCACACCTTCCACAGCCGCAAGGCCGTCCACGTTCCGCTCGAGCCCTTCGTCACGCTGGCGGAGTTGAACAACGCCAACGGCGTCACCATTCACACGTCCTCGCAGAGTCCGTCGTTTGTGCGCGCTGAGACGGCCCGCATGCTCGGCTGGCCGGAAAATCGCGTGCGCGTGCGCACCGCCTTCCTCGGCGGCGGCTTCGGCGCCAAGCTCTACATGAAGTTCGAGGCCATGGCGGCCATCGCCGCTCTCATGGTGCGCAAGCCGGTCAAGATCGCGCTCAGCATGGAAGAGCAGTTCTACGTCATCACCAAGCACGCCGCCACCGTGCGCATCAAGACCGGCGTCACCAACGCGGGCCGCATCCTGGCGCGCGAGGTCGAGGTCTGGTGGAACGGTGGGGCCTATGCCGACATCGGTCCGCGCGTGACGCAGAAGTCCGGCTTCACCGCCGCCGGCCCCTACGAGATCGACAACGTTAAGCTGACGAATTATCAGGTCTACACCAACGAGCCTCCGGCGGGCGCGCTGCGCGGCTTCGGCATCCCGCAGGTCGTCTGGGGATACGAGTGCCAGGGCGACATCATCGCCAGTGAACTCGGCATCGACCCCGTCGAGTTCCGCCGCCGCAACCTGCTCAAGGACGGCCGCACGCACGCCACCGGTACCATCGTTTACAACTGCCGCGTGGGTGACGTGCTCGACCGCATCGTCGATAAGCTCGCCTGGGAAAAGCCTTTTGAACGCGGTTCCGGCACCATTCGCCGCGGCCGGGGCGTTGGCCTCGGCATCAAGGCCAGCATCTCGCCCACCACCTCAAGCGCCATCGTCAACGTCTACAGCGACGGCAGCTGCGGACTCTATTGCAGCACCGTTGACATGGGCCAGGGCTCCGACACGGCCATGTCACAGATCGTCGCCGAAGTGCTTGGCCTCGAAGCCGAAGACGTTCTCGTCGTTCACCCCGACACCGACGTCACCCCTTATGACATGGCCACGCTCGGCTCGCGTTCCACCTTCCACATGGGCAACGCCGTCAAGCTCGCCGCCGAAGACGCCCGCCGCCAGATGATCGAGATCGCCGCCCGGTGCCTCGGCGTCGCCGCCGATCAACTGTCGTGCCGCGATGGCGCGGTTGTCGGCGCGGGCGGGGCAAAGGTATCGTTCCGCGAAATCATGGTGGCGCGCTTCAACATGCAGGCGGGCAACGTCGTCGGTTTCGGCACCTTCACGCCGCCCTACGCTAAACCCGACCCGCAGACCGGGCAGTCGGAAAACGTCACTCCCTACTGGATGGTCAATGGCGTCGGCGCCGAGATTGAAGTCGATACCGAGACGGGACGCATCAAGATCACCAAGCTGGTGAACGTCGGCGACGTGGGCCGCGCTATCAACCCCGCCACCGTCAAGCGCCAGCTCACCGGCGCGGCCATCATGCAGGCGGGCATCACCTTGTTCGAGGAGATGCTGTTCGACGGCGGCCAGGTCGTCAACGCCAGCTTCGCCGATTACAAGATCGCCGGCATTCTCGACGTCCCCGCCGACCTCACCGGAGAGCTCGTCGAATTCCCCCACGAAAACGGGCCGTTTGGAGCCAAGGGCTGCGGCGAGAGCGGCACCTTCGGTGTCTCGCCCGCCATCGCCAACGCACTGTTTGACGCCGTCGGCCTGCGCATGATGGATGCGCCTTTCACGCCCGAGCGCGTGCTGCGCGCGTTGCGCGAGTCGCAGGGCACACCGCTGGGAGAAGAGTAATGAGCGAGAGACAACGCAGGACCATCCGCTTCACCCTCAACGGCCGCTCCGTCGCCGCCGAGATCAGCCCCAGCGAAACCCTGGTCGAAATGTTGCAGTGTGAGTTCGGATTGAACGGCGCGCGGGAAAGCTGCGGCCAGGGTATGTGCGGCTGCTGCACCGTGCTGGTCAACGGCACTGCCGTATCGAGCTGCCTCTACCTGGCGGCTTTCGTCGAAGACAGCGAGGTGCTGACCGTCGAAGGACTCAGCCGCGACGCCGATCATCCCATCCAGCAGGCCTTCATCGCTCACTCCGCGCTGCAATGCGGTTATTGCACCCCCGGTTTTGAGCTGATGACCAAGACCCTGCTCGAGCAGAAGCCGCAGCCCACCGACGGCGAAATTCGTGAGTATCTGTCGGGTAATCTCTGCCGCTGCGGCTCGTATCCGGAAATCGTGGAGGCGGTCAAGACCGCCGCCGCACAGCTTTCCAAAGCAGCTGAGTGAGTGAGTACGAAGGTCGCAGGTCCGGCTACGCTACGAGTTGCGCGCGCTGGCCGAATCGGACGCTAAACGCTGACGGCGGCAGGCATGCCTGCGTATCCGCCGCTGGGCTGCGGGTGCGCCGCTGAAATCACCGTGCACCGCGTCGTGGTTCGCCACGAACGAGAGCGGCATCATGCCGCTGCTGCGCACCGGGAAAGGCACTGCCCGGAAAACTGGCGGCGCAATGGACGCTGCCACCGGAGTCTCCGCCTCCGGCATCACCAACTGGCGCGCCAGTCGCAAAACCCGCTCGACCGTTCCCGCATCCAGCGGCTTGCTCAGCACCAGGTCGGCCCCGCCGGCCAGCGCCTCGGCCATGATGTCGTCTTCGCCAATCAGCACCAGGATTACAATGTGCCCGTGAGTGGCCTCGGCGCGCAGCAGTTCGATCACCTCAAGATAGTCCGGCCAATCCGCGTCGATCACGACCAGGTGCGGATGCGTCACCGGCAGCGTCTTCGGCGCGCCCAGCGATGCCTGCGGCATTCCCATTGCCTGCAACTGCTGCTGTATCTCGCGCACCACGGACGGATCGGGCGACAGCAGGAACGCCGCCGCCGCGCTGCGGGCAACGAACTTGCGGAGCTCGGCTTTCGCCACCTCGTCCGGCGTGACGAAGCGAAATCCGTACAACGCGCCGTTCACGTGCCGCGCCATCGCCTCCAGATGCAGCGTGCGTTCGCTGTCCGGCAGGCTTACCTTAACCCATACCCGGGTGCCAACCTGCAGCGGCGCCAGCAGCGAGCCGGATATGCCTTCTTCGCTGATGTCCCGGCACACGCCTTCCAGCGTGCGGCCGGCGGCATCGGTGACCTGGAACGGTCCCGTCAACTGCACGCGGGCAAACTGCCGATTTACGGGCCAGAGTCGCGGAACAATGTTGGCAGACATGGTCATTTACTCCTGACATATCCAACATCGCCCGCGCGCGAGCATTCCTCAAGCGAATGCCATAGCCCTTAGATAACCTCGGTAATGTGTTACCAGTGGATGTTACCTGCAACTTCCTCAGACCGGGCGCATCCTCTCCGCATTCTGGCTGCGTTTTCGCGAACTCTCAGCTGTTTAGCCGCTTGGCCCAGGAGACCGCTTCCAGGTATTGTTTGCGCAGCAGAGCCTGCGGCAGGTTTAGCTCCTGGCGTACCTCATCGCACCTTGCCCATTCGCCCGCCTCATAGGCAATCACCAGTTGCAACAGTTGCTGCAATTTCCCGTGTTCGCCTTCCAGCGCGGCGCGCACCTCGGAGGGAATGATGATCTGCTCCATGATGCGCGGCAGCGGCATGTCCAGCACCGCCTCCATCAGCGACATCAGCCCCAGGATGAACGCCAGTTGCTCCGACACTCCTGCCGCCCGCGCAATCGTTTCCAGGAACCTCGCCCGCACAATTGCTGAAACCACAAGTTCGCGCTTACCTGCCGGTCCGGCCATTACCACCGATACCAGCAGCAACCATTTCCGTACCTCGGCCTCGCCCAGCAGCACCAGCCCGTGCAGCACCGACTTGATCTCCGATTGCAGATAAAACACCGGCGAGTTCAGGAAGCGGAACAGCCGGTAGCAGAGTCCCGGCTCCGACTTGATCAACTGCTCCAGCCGCACGAAGTCCAGCCGTGGCTGCCCGAGCGCCTGCAGAATCCACATGTGCTTCACTCCCAGCCCCGGCGGCTTGGGGGTCGCGATCATGCTCGGCTTGCAGAAGAAAAATCCCTGGAACAGCGCGAAGCCCGCTTTCACGGCGGCGGCAAACTCTTCCTGCGTCTCCACTTTCTCGGCCACCAGCTTGCGGTTGCGGCCGCGGTAGCGCGCTACCAGCGTCGTCCGCCTCGCCGACGGCGTTTCGCGGAAGTCTACCTTGATGTAGTCGGCCACCTCGACCAGCGCCGCCGCCCGCCGGTCGTCGCTCACGTCGTCCAGGGCAATTCGGTAGCCCGACTTCTTCAGCCGCTTGCAGGCCGCGATCACCTCGTCATCGGCCTCCACCGACTCCAGCACCTCCAGCACCGTCAACTCCGGAGGAAACAGCGTCGTGAAGCCACGCACCAGCAGCTGCCGTCCGCAATTAAGAAAGAGGCTGCGCCCGTCGGCCAGCCCGTCCAGCCCCACGAGCACGGCCGTATCCATGGTCCTCATCGTCGCCAGGTTGCCGTCGATCTCGGTGAAGCGGTTTTCCGCGCCCTCGCGAAACAGCAGTTCGTAGGCCTGCACTGTGCCCGTCGCGTCGAAGATCGGTTGTCGTGCAATGTATTGCATCGCGATACCTGACGAGGCTTATCGGCAGAACTCTGGTTTCATTGAGTCCTTCGCGTCTTCCGGTTTCGTTCTCAAGTTCCGCCCCGCAGCCGCCGACAACCATTCCATGCGTGCCTCTTTGCCTGGCCACCGCTTGCTGCACTCGTTGAAGGGAAACTCCCGGGCCCAGGACAGCCTCGCGCGGAGAATCCTCTCACTCCTCCTGCTGGCCGTTGCGGTCGCGCTCGTCGCCGTCGCCCTGACGGTGTCGGCCTACTCCGAGCTGTGGCAACCCATCCCTCGCATGGGACCGCTTCTGGCCGTCGTCGCCATTGCACTGCCGTTCGCCCTGGGCGCGGGCGGCATCTGCGGGTCGCTGCTCATGCACCGCATCTCGCGCCCGCTAGCCGAGCTGATTCGCACCATGCAGCGCGTCGCCGCTACCAGGGACTTCACCGCGCGGGCCGCCGCCCACGGCAGCGACGAAATCGCCCAGCTCGGCGCTGCCTTCAACAGCCTGCTATCGGAGCTCGAGCGCCGCGACTCCCGCCTGCGCCGCCACCGCAGCACGCTCGAGAAGCAGCTCGCCCGCCGCAAGCAGATCACCGGAGAATTGGCCGCCGCCAAGGAGGAAGCCGAGGCCGCCAACCGCGCCAAGAGCGAATTCCTCGCCAACATGAGCCACGAGATTCGCACTCCGATGAACGGCGTTATCGGCATGACCGACCTGCTGCTCGATACCCCGCTCACCGCCGAGCAGCGCGAATACCTCTCCACCGTCAAGCTCTCGGCTGATTCCTTGCTGACCATCATCAACGACGTCCTCGACTTCTCCCGCATCGAGGCCGGTCGCCTCGAACTCGCCTCCTTTGAGTTCGATGTTGACGACCTGGTCGGCGAGACCCTCAAGAGCCTCGCCTACTGCGCCCACCAGAAGGGGCTGGAACTCGCGTATGAAGTCCGTTCCGCCGTGCCTGACGTCCTCGTCGGCGACGCGCACCGCCTTCGCCAGGTGCTGCTCAATCTCGTCTCCAACGCCATCAAGTTCACCGACCACGGCGAAGTCGTCGTCACCGTCGATGCCGCGCAGGACCGCGGCCCCGGCATGATTCACATCACCGTGCACGACACCGGCATCGGCATCCCCCCCGAAAAGCACCGGTTGATTTTCCATGCCTTCACCCAGGCCGACGCCTCGCTCACCCGCCGCTACAGCGGCGCCGGGCTCGGCCTCGCCATCTCGGCCGGCATCATTCATCTCATGCAGGGAGAGATCTGGGTGGAGAGCATTCCCGGAGAGGGCAGCGATTTTCATATACTCATCCCGCTGCCCGCCGCCGCCATCACCAAGGCCGCCCTGCCCATCTGGCTGCCGAACATCACCACGCTGGTGGTTGATGACAGTCTCGCCACCCGCCGCATTCTGCAGGCCACGCTGGCGCAGCTCAACATTCCGGCCGCCGTCGAGCAGCGCAGCGAAGCTGCGCTCGCCGCGCTCGGGGCAGCGGCCGCCGCAGGTCGCCCTTTTCAGCTCGTGCTGATCGACGCCGGCCTGCCCGGACGCGAGGCCTTCCATCTCGCCGCCACCATCAAGGGGGATCCCCGCCTTGGCTCCCCCGAGGTGCTGATGCTTAGCTCTGGTGGACACTCGCGCCAGCTCGCCCGCAGCCGCGCGCTCCGCATCGCCGGCTGCCTGATGAAGCCGGCGCGCCGCTCCGACCTGCTCTCCACCATCGTGCGGCTCTTTGACCACCGCACCGCCGCCGCCGCGCAGCCGTCGGTCGCCCTGCCCGTCCGGCCGCTCCGCCTGCTCATCGCCGAAGACAATCGCGTCAACCTGCGCCTGCTCGTGCGGCTGCTGGAAAAGGAAGGCCACAGCGTCGTCGCCGTCGAAGATGGCGAGGCCGCTCTCCGCATGACCTCGCGCCACTCCTTCGACGTCATCCTGCTGGACATCCAGATGCCCATGCTCGACGGCCTTGAGACCACCCGCCGTATTCGCCTGCAGGAATTCAGCTCAGGCCACCGCTCCCTCATCATCGCCCTCACCGCCCACGCGCTGCGCGGCGACCGCGAACGCTGTCTGGCCGCCGGCATGGACGCCTACATGGCAAAGCCGGTCAACAGAGCCGAGCTGCTGGGCTTCCTCTATGAAAGGTGCAGCCGGCAACCGGCGCAGGCCGCCGCCGCAATGGTATCGGCGTCAGCAGTCCTCGACCTCGAACGGGCGCTCGCGCAATCCGGCGGCGATCCCGTCCGCTGGCGCAAGCTCTGCTCAATTTTTTTGCAGGAAAGTCCGCGACTGCTCGAAGTGTTGCTTGAGGCCGTTGCGCAGCGCGACCGCGCTGCCCTCCAGCGTCACCTGGCTCCGCTGCGCCACGCCGTGGCGGTGGTCTGCGGTACGCAACTGCTGGAGCGGATCGGCCAGCTCGAACAGGCGGCCACTGCCGGTCACGGCGACCAGTTGGCGTCGCTTCTTACGCCTCTCAAGCGGGAGTTGCGGGAGTTGCGGAAGGCCGTGAAGAACTACCTGGCCTCGACCGCACAGGCTGAATTCGGATCGATGCCCGTGCCGCCCGCGCTCGGACCCGTGCTCGTGCCTCCGGATCGCAGCCGCGGGGCGGCATGAGCATAAGCTTATTTGCTCAGGAAAAAACCAGGCGCGGGCTCTCGCCCGCGCCTTCACTGCTTACTGTGGATACAAGTCCAGCACCCGCACTTCGATCCCGCTTCCCGCCAGCGCCTTCTGCACCTGTGTTGGATCCTGCCCGCGATAGTGGTAAGGAACCACCATCTTCGGTCGGAACGCCTTGATCCCCTCGACCGCCTCTTCCGGCGTCATGGTGAAAGGCAGGTTCATGCAGATGAACGCCAGACTGATGTTCTTGAGCGCCTTCATCTCTGGCGTCACCTCGGTGTCGCCCGAGAAGTAGATCCGCTTGCCGCCGTACGTCAGCACGTATCCCACGCCGCGCCCCTTCTCGTGAAACACCTTGCCCGGCTCGGGCCCGCGCTTCAGGTTGTAGGCCGCGACAGGCTCGATCTTCCAGCCGTTCCACTTCGCGCTCTTGCCAACCTCCACCTGCTTCGCCTGCGGATACGCCTTCACCACCGCCGGTGGTCCAAAAATCACCGTACCCGTTTTGCTCAGCGCCTTCAGATTATCGGCATTCAGGTGGTCCGGATGAATGTCGGTGATCAGGATCATGTCTCCCGCCGGCATCCCCGCCACCTTCGCCGGCGGCGCCGGATCGACCCAAATTGTCTTGCCGCCCGCTTCCAGTTTGACCGTCGCGTGCGCAATCGGGGTAATCGTAACCGGTCCTGCCGCCGTATCCAGCGTGATAGGACCGCTCTTCGTCTGAGCTGCCGCCGTCGCAGCAAGCGCGCCGGCCAGCAGGATCGTCAGCCACACCACTCTCATTTCCGACCTCCAGTTGGTTAAGTTCCCTGAGGGCGCTCATTATAACCGCACCTGCCGTCCCGGTAACCTGTCTCCTGTCGGCTGCCCCGCGCCCTTCCTAAAGTACTGCCTCGCGCCGCCGATACCTGCAATTGGAGCGTTAGCTCGCAGCCGTCCCCGGGACGCGGGTCCTCTCCCACCGCCCCGGGCCAGGAGAATCCTCAGATGCTGAAGAATGTCCCCTTGCGTGCCAAGTTGGTTGGTGGTTTCGTCATGGTCGCCCTGCTGTGCGCCGCCGTCGGAATCGTCGGTTATTTGCAGATTGATCGCGTCAACGACGCCGGTGTCTTGATGTACGAGAAGACGGCCCTGCCCATGGGCTATTTGGTGGTGATTGCCGAGAACACTCAGAAGATCCGCAGTGCCACGCGCATCGCCATGACGCTGAGCAAACCCGCTGAAATCGACACGGTGTTCGCCGGCGCCCAGCAGTTGCGCGAACAGATCACCCAGGCCGCAGCAGCATACGAGAAAACCATCTTTACCGCAGATGGACGCAGAGACTTCGATGACTTCCAGGGTGCTAACGAGTTCTATTGGCAAACTTCCGACCGGCTGCATGAGCTGATGCGCGCCGGCAAGAAGAAGGAGTTGCAGGAATTTCTCAACAGCGACGGGAAGCGTTCAGTCGAGGGAGTCCAGACCGCCATCGCTACGCTGGTCGCCCGCAAGACTGCATCCGCTAAGAACCTGGCCGATACCAACCTGAGCATCACTGCCGCTTCCAAGAAGCAGATGACCTCCATCGTCGCCGTGGCCATGCTGGCCGCCATCGGCATCGGCCTCTGGCTCTCGCGCCTCATCGTCCGCCCGCTGAAGCAGATGACCGCCGTGGCCGCCGAAATCGCGCAGGGCGACATCCGCCAGGCCGTCGAGTACCGCTCCGGCGACGAACTGGGCCGCCTCGCTGACTCCTTCCGTGCCCTCTCGGAGATGATCCGCGCCCGCGCCCTCACGCTGGAAAGACTCGCGGCCGGTGAGCGGGCAGAGGACGCCGAAGTAAGGTCGGAACACGACGTGCTCGGCAAGAGCCTCCACCGCCTCCAGCTCACGCTTCGCTACCTGCGCGAGGAATGCAGCCACCTCGTCCGGGCCGCCGTCGATGGCAAGCTCGAAACCCGCGGCAACGTCGGCGAGTTGAGCGGTGCCTACCGCGAGATCGTCGAGGGGATCAACAGCACGCTCGATGCCGTCGTCGTTCCCCTTAAGGTCGCCGCCGGATACATCGACCGCATTTCCAAGGGCGACATACCACCCAAAATCACCGACTCCTACAACGGCGATTTCAACGAGATCAAGAGCAACCTGAACCAGTGCATCGATGCCATCACCGGACTGCTTGCGGAGACCCACCGCACCAGCGGCTTGCATAAGTCCGGCGAGATCAACGTCTGGGCCGATGCGGAAAAGTTCACCGGCATCTATCGCCAGCTCTGCGAGGCCATGAACAGCGCGGTGAAGGTCCACATCGACAACATGGAGAGCCTGGTCGCCTGCGTGAACTCCTACGGCTCCGGCGATCTGGCGCCCGTCATGCGCCAGTTGCCCGGCAAGCAGGCCAAGGCCAGTCTGAGCATGAATGCGCTGCGCGATAACGTGCTCGCGCTGGTCGGCGACGCCAAGCTGCTGGTCGACGCCGCCGTCGCCGGGCAGCTCTCCACCCGCGCCGATGCCACGCGCCATCAGGGCGACTTCCGCAAGATCGTCGACGGCGTCAACGCCACCCTGGATGCCGTCATCGGTCCCATGAAGGA
>CAINCZ010000162.1 GCA_903847195.1 uncultured Acidobacteriota bacterium
CTCTGGCCCGACTCCACAAGCCGAACCGCCTCCTGCTTGTACTCGAGCGTGTATCGCGCCCGCTTCGACTTCGTCATCTTCCATCCCCTAACCGCTATTAAATCACTCGGCTAAGGGATACGTTTTTCGCGGGCAAGGTCATGGTAACCATGACTGAGCGGCGCTTATGCCATCGGCGACGTTGCTGGGCGCTTCGAATTTTTTAGGTGTGCACGAGATGATGCATTTTTTGAATTGTTCGTGATCTGGAACAGATCGTCTCAGCGGTAGTTGCGAGAGGTGTGGTGGTAATAGACTGTTGCGAGTTTCC
The DNA here is from genome assembly GCA_903847195.1 of uncultured Acidobacteriota bacterium. Next base: position 311 of record CAINCZ010000162.1, read on the forward strand.
GCGTTGATATTTCGGTATAACTGTTAAAATTTTGTCTCATACCAGCATGAGGTGATGGTAGGTGGGTTGCCAAGAAAGTGTAAACGCTAGTTCGACGCCAATTCAGGACGATGTGTATCCATTCGGGTCCTACCCCGGTAATTGGCCTCAGTGCGACCAGTGCCCAAGTTGTCTAAAATGGACTTTTGTCCGAGTGCCACTACATAGCATCCTGGATTTTTTTCTTGCGGTTGCGAGAGGAGAATTTCCATTCAAGTGTAAAGTTTGCAGTTTCCGACTCCGGCGGTGGCTGGATCCGCGGGACCGGTAGGCTTTGGCGTATTCCGCTTGGATAAGCCCAAAATGGGGCGGCCACAAGGCTGGACCATGGCGTGCCTGTGGGTTCCGCCTCTGTTCCTCCAAACTTCCCGTTTTGAACTTGCTATCCAATCTGAAGTTGTGCATTTCAGAAATCAGTTTCACCGCTGGTTTTCACAGCAGTGGTGCGCCTAATGTGATTTCGTTGCTTAAGTTCTAGGCGGGTAGACGGGCGTGTGCCAAGCCGACACCGTGACGAGCCTCTGTCATTTTCTATGACCAGTCGTGGAGTGAAAGGTCGTCTACTGGAGGCTCTGGTGATGATGTTTGGCTCCTGCGCCGAGCGCGCCCTCTGCGGAGTTGGTCATATGCTGATTCTCGAGAGCGGCACGCCCGTGGCCGATAGCCGGTCGGTGCAGGCACGCTTCAGCCACCTCTTCGCCTGTCCTAACTCGCTCCGCGCCGAACGCTACTTCGATCAACAACTGGCGCGCTTGGCGCGCAAACGCGACCTGCTCGACTACGGCTGTTACGACGGCGGCATGTTGCCGCGCTATCTCGCCATGGGACCGCGCCGCGTCACCGGCATCGACATCTCCGAGACCGGCATTGCCCTTGCGCGCGCCCGTTACGGACGCCACGCCCAGTTCCACGTGGGCGACGCCCACGCCATGCCTTTTGCCGATGCCACCTTCGATCTCGTCGTCGGCCGTTCCATCCTGCACCATCTCGACTGGCCCGTTGCCCTACGAGAGGTACGCCGCGTGTTGCGCCCCGGCGGTAAGGCCCTCTTCGTCGAGCCGCTCGGAGGAAACCCTAGTGCCCGCATGCTTTACACCCTCAGGCCCCGCACCCGCACCCGCGGTGAGTGCGCGCTGACGCGCGACCAGCTTCGATTTGCCGACGCTCTCTTCCACTCGAACTCTCACTTGTTCTTCAACCTGTTGTCGGTACCCGTGGCGATGTTCACCTCGCTGACCTCGCTCACCGCCGCAAACTCGCTGCTGCGCTTGGCCGACGCTGCCGACCACTGCCTCTCGCGGACTCCCCTCCGCTACTGGATGCGCGCCGTGGTTCTCATTTGGCAACGCTAGCCGCAAACCTGGCCCCACGCAGAGGTATTGTGTCCGCCATCTGCCAACCTTCGGAATTCTCGTCGCCTGCACTCGTTGCGCTTCACCATTATGCAGTACTGGCTCGTCGACAATGCGGCGAGGTCGGCTTTGCCGGGACCTACGGCATTCAGCTGGGCGAGCGCCTCAGCTCGGTGCTGCGCCGCGCCGCCGGCTTCCGCGAGGCCGCCTATCCCGAGGGCGCCGTACTGGAACGCAAGCAGGTCGGCGAGCTGGCCGAGCGCAACCGGCAGGAGATGATCAAGCGCATCGAATCGGCCGCGCCCATCGTGCAGGCCAGCCTGACCGGAGGGCAGGAGCAGTTGTCGCTGTTGATGGCGATGCAGCTCCAGCAGCAGCAGGTACTGGCCGCCTTGCGCAGCCGTGCCGCCAGCCCGCGGCTCATCATTCATATCTCCGCCCGCATCGAGGACTGGGAGAACACTCCCGCCGACCTCGAACTGCGCGCCGGCGACACTCTGTTCATCCCCAGGCGCCCCAACTTCGTGCTCATCGCCGGCCAAGTCTACAACCCCTCGGCCGTCACCTATCGGCCCGGCAAGGACGCCTCCTGGTATCTCGAGCGCGCCGGCGGCGCCACGCGCTGGGGCAGCAGGCGCGACGCCTACGTGGTGCGCGCCGACGGTTCGGTCATCGGGCGCGGCGATCCACTAAGCCACCAGATGCAGCCAGGCGACTCCATCGTCGTGCCGGAAAAGATCGTCGGCGGTACGCCCTGGTGGCGCGGCCTGCTGGCCTCGGCGCAGTTCATGTCGTCGGTGGCCATCACGGGCGCGGCGGCGCGCCTGTATTGAGTAAGGAGCGAATAAGATGCATCCGACCGGAACTTCCGGAAGCAACGGACTGAACCGCCACGGCGCGGTCGATCTGCTGCCCGGCGAACTCATCTCCTCGATCCCTGCGGCCGGCGGCCGTCTGCTGCCGCTTTTCGTGCGCGAACGCTGGCGCATTCTGCGCTGGGCCGTCGCCGGCGCCGTGATCTTTGCCGTCGTCGCCCTGCTGATCCCTTCGCGCTATGAATCGGCGGCCCAGCTGATGCCGCCCGACCAGAACAGCGGCAGCCTGCTGGGCGCGGCCCTGGAGCGCGCGCAGTCGATGGGGTTGCCGGCCGACATGCTGGGCGCCAAGACCAACGGCGCGGTCTTCGTGAAGATCCTCTCCAGCCAGTCGGCGGCCGACGCCCTGATCGCGCGCTTCGACCTGCGCCACGTCTACGGCACCGGCTGGGCGGAAAAGACCCGCCGCCGCCTGGAGTCCAACAGCAACATCACCGAGGACCGCAAGAGCGGCGTCATCTCCATCCGCGTGCGCGACCGCGACCGCCGGCGCGCGCAGCTGCTGTGCGCCGCCTACATCGAGGAGCTGATCCGGCTCTCTACTCAATTGAGTACATCGGCCGCCCGCCGCGAACGCGAATTCCTCGAACAGCGCCTGGTGATCGCCCGCCGCGAAGTCGATGAAGCCACCACCCAGTTCGGCCAGTTCTCCAGCCGCAGCGGACTGCTCGACATTCCCGCGCAGTCGAAGGCCATGGTCGAGGCGCTGGCCGCGCTCCAGGGCAAGCTGGTGGCGTCGGAGGCCGAGTTGCAGGGATTGCGCCAGGTCTACGGCAACGAAAACGTGCGCGTGAAGGCCCTGGAGAGCACCATCGCCGAGCTGCGCCGCAACCTGCGCCAGCTGGCGGGCAGCGAGAGCGGCACCACGCCGGTCACCGATCTGCCCTCCATCCGCCGCATGCCCGTCGTCGGCGTCACCTACCTCGACCGCCTGCGGCAGGCGCGGCTGGCCGAGGCCATCTTCGAGACCCTGACGAAGCAGTACGAACTGGCCAAGGTGCAGGAGGCGAAGTACGTTCCCACCGTGCGCGTGCTCGACCCGCCCAGCTGGCCCGAACGCCGCGCCTTTCCTCCGCGGCTGGCCATCGCGCTGGTCGGCGTCCTGCTTGGCATCGTCGCCGCCATCGTCTCGCTGCTCTGGCGCGAACTAAACCCGGACGATCCGCGCCGTGGGCTGGTGCGTGAAGCCCGCGCCGCCCTGCGCCAGGACCTTCGCCCCGTGTTGCGCCGCCTGCGTCCGGCGAGGGCCGAATGAGCGCAGCCCTGCCCACTCCCATCGAAGTTCCGGCCGCGCCTTGCTGGACGCCCGCACCCGCCGTTGCCGCCGACCCGTTCGGCACCCGCCGCCTGGTTGGACGCAGCGCGCAGGGCGTGGTCACGGCGCTGGTGCAGACCGGCGGCAAAGCCGTCTTTGGACTCGTCATGCCGCTGCTGCTGGCCCCGACCGAGTACGGCACCTACGCCTACCTGATCTGGCTGGCCACTGTCATCATTCAGTTGGGTAGCCTCGGCGTTCCGCAGGCCGCGCAGCGCTACCTACCTCGCGCCGCCGCCGACCGGCAACCCGCCATCGCGCGCCTGCTGTCGCGCGTGCCGTTCGCCTCCGGCCTGCTGGGCACCCTCGTGGTCGCCCTCTGGTTCCTGCTGGCTCCGAGCCGCACCCTCGACCTCCACTCGATCGCCCTGTGCGCTGCGCTCGTCGTGCCTGGCGAGTGCGTGCTGATCTGGGCGGCGCTGTTGCGGGGCTCGTTGCGCTTCCCGGCCATCATCGCCGGCGAAATGACCGGGTTGGTCACCAAGTGCCTGTTGCTGGCCGCGATGGTGCTCGGCGGCGGACGCGTCACCCTGGTGCAGGTGCTCGTGGCCGAAGCCGTCAGCATCGCCTTGCAGTCGCTCTGGTTGTGGCGCAGCAACCGCCGCCTTTGCCGGCGCCCCTCCGCGCCCATCGGCCCCGAGCTGCTCCGCTCCATCTTCCATTACGCGCTGGGCGTCTGGTCGCTGGTGCTGATCGACAGCCTGCTTTGGCGGATCGAGATCGCCTTCCTGCACGGCTTTGTTTCCCCGCAGGCCGCCGCCATCTTCGGCGTCACCGCGCAGGTGACGCAGGCCGCCATCCTGCTGCCCTGCGCTGCCATCACCGCCCTGTTTCCCAGCTTCGCCGGGCTCAGCGCCCGCCCGGACGGCGCCGCCGGCAACCTGTACCGGCAGACGACGGCGCTGGTCTGGGCCGCCATTCTGCCCTTCTTTTTCCTGGCCACCGCCGCCGGGCTCGCCCTGCTGCTCATCTACGGCACGCGTTACCGCGAGACTCTGGCGCTGCTGCCGCTGGTAATGGTGAGCCGAACGCTGGTGGTCGCCGCCTGCGCCTCCTCGACCCTGCTGTGCGCCGCCGGTGAACAGCGCCACCTGCTGCGCATCGTGGCCGTGGGCGCGGCACTCAACCTCGCCGGCAACGCCTTCCTGGTTCCGCGTTTCGGCCTCTGGGGCGCGGTCGCCGGAGCCTGCCTGTTTCAACCCGCAGTTTCGATCGCCACCATCTGGCGCGCGCAGCGCCACGCCGGATGCGGCTTTCCGCTGCGCCGCCTGACTGCCGCCGTCTCGCTGGCTGCGCTCTATCTGGGCGCGCTGGCCTTCCTGTACCGCCACTGGATCGCCGTCGCCGCCCTGTTCCTCACCGGCTGCGCCGTGCTGGCCGCCGACGCCAGGCTGCGCCGCTCGCTCGAATCCATCGGCGAGCTGATCCGTACCCGTGCCGCCTTTGCAAGGGGATAACCAAGCCATGCCTTCCTTACTGCCACCGACGAAACGTCTGGGCCTGATCGGCGCCGGCGATGTGGTCGAACTCTTCCACCTGCCCGCGCTGGCCACCATCACCGGGCTGCACGTCCAATGGATCTGCGACCGCGACCTTGAACGCGCCCGCCGCGTCGCCCGCGCCTGGCGCATTCCGGCGTGGCACGACCGGATCGAGGCCTGCCCCGAGGCCGACGCCGTACTCATCGCCACCCCGGTCGGTACGCGCTTCAATCTCGTCAATGCCGCTCTGGCCCGCGGCTGGCATTGCTTCTGCGAGAAGCCCTTTGCCGCCTCGGCCGCCGAGCACGCCTGCCTGATCGACGAAGCCCGCCGCCGCCGGCTCCTTTTAGGCGCCGCCTACCTGCGCCGCTTCTACTGGACCACCCGCCAGGCCCGGCGCCTGCTCGAGACCGGATGCTGCGGACGCCTGCAGGGCGTGATCATCAGCGACACGGCCCCGCTGCGCAAGACCGGCATCGGCCCCGGCTCTTACCGCAACGACGCCCGCGCCTCGGGCGGCGGCGTGCTGGCCGAGACCGGCTGCCACGCCATCGACCAGGCGCTCAATCTGTGCGGAGCCCAACGGGTCGAGGTCGTCGATTGCGCGCAGGTGCTGCGCCTCGGACTGGAGATCGAGACCCGCGCCCTGGGTTGGCTGGAGCTGCCGCGCGCCGAACGCGCGCCCTTCTCGCTCGCCATCTCCGGCATCGCCGACGTTTACGACGGCGTCGTGCTCGACTGCACCCGTGGGCAGGTCCGGTTGCGCGACGATCCGCGCGCCCCCATCGAGGTGCTCGCCGGAGGGCAGGACCCGCTGCTGTTTTCCCCTCCCGGAGCCGCCGAAAACCTCGCCCTCGCCGCCTTCCGCGCCGAGTGGCAGCACTTCGCCACCGCCACCCTCGATGCCTCGCCCGGCTGGGACTACGACCTTGAGACCGGCCTGCTCGCCACCGAGTTGATCGAGCAATGCTACCGGCTGGGCTGTCCGCTGGAACCGGCCGCCGCGGGAGCCGCGCGATGACCAGGCAAGCGCAACCTGAACCCACCATTGGCTGCCCGTCCGGGAACGGCGCCGCCGCGCCCCGCACCCGCATCGCTGTCCTGGGAGCCTCCGGCCAGGTCGGCCTGGCGCTGGTCCGCCGCCTTGCCCTGCGCTCCCGCATCGCCGTCACCGGCGTCTGCCGCTCGGCGCTGTCGGCCACCCGCTGCGCCCAGGCCGGAGTCGAGGTGCTCGTCCCCTCCGATCCCGGTCCCGCCGGACTGGCGCAGGCGCTGTCGGCCTTCGATGTGGTCGTCAACTGCGCCCTGCCCGGACAGGGACCCACGCGCAACGCCCGCGAGAACGAAGCTCTCGCCCAGGCGCTCTGCGGCGTCGGCTCGCAGACTGCCGTGCTGCACCTGAGCTCGATCGCCGTTTACGGCAACGCCTTCCTGGCTGGACACACCCGCTTCGCGAGCCCCTGCCCCGGGGATCGCTATGGCCGCGAAAAGCTCGCCATGGAGCACCGTCTGCGCCGGCTTGCCCGTGAACGCGGCGTGTGCCTGTGGATCTGCCGCCTCGGCCATGTCTGGGGACCGGAGCTGAACTGGTCGCGCATCCTGTTGCGGCTGGCCGCCGACCCCGACTTCCGTCTGGCCTTCGACGGCATGAAGCCGTCGAACGCCATCTACCTGGAAAACATCGCCGCCGCCGTCGTCGACCTGGCGGCGCGCCGCCCGCTGTCGCAGACCTGGAACCTGGTCGATTTCCCGCAGCGCCCCTGGCGTGAGCTGTTCGACCTGCACAGCCAGGCCGCGGGACGTTCGCCCGTCGCCCCCATGCCGGCCGCCGGCTACGCCTCCCTCGCTGCGGACCGCGGACGCGGACTGGCCAGCGGCGTCGTGCTCGACCTCGCCCGCTGGGCCAAGGGACTTCCTTCTTCGCTGATCGCCTCTACTCCTGCCTTGCAGGCGGTCGCCGAAAACCTGCTGGCGCGCCTCCAGTCCGAGCAGCTGGAATCGCGTCTGAAGGCGCTCTACTGGCAGGCCGTGGCCCGCCAGCGTCAGCCGTGCGTTCCCCCGCGTGGCCCGCTGGCCTGCATGCTGTCGGACGCCGTTCCCGGACGCAGCCTCGAATACTCCGGCGCCGCCTTCACCATCGATCTACCCGCGTTGGCCACCTTTGCCGACGCCATATCACAGTTGCCCACCCACTTCATGCCATGTCAGAAATGAGCGCCATCCTTCGCCCCCCCCCCGGTCGCCGTCACCGGCGACGAGGCCTCCGCCTTTGGCTCGCGGCTGGTGATCTGGGTCTTCTGCCTGACCCAGTTCACCGACATCAGCTTCGGCCAGGCGGCTTTTCTGCCCCTGACGCTGCAGAAGCTAATGGGACTCTGCGTCTATCCCGTCGCGCTCATCCTGCTCCGGCGCGCACCCGTCGGACCGGCCATGCGCTGGTTCGGCGCGGCCTTGCTGGCCTGCTACTCGGTCGCCGGACTCGTCCGCCCCTCGATCGTCGGCGGGGTGCTCTCGGCCGACTTCGGCGTCCTCGCCGGCGCCTTCGCCGCCTGGATGCTGTATCGTGCGCTGGCGGACCGCTCCGCCGCCTTCGACGAATTCCTGCGCGCCTGGACCATTCTGGCCGTCATCACCTCCATCGTCGGCCTGCTGCAGGTGGCCGAGCTGCTGCCCACCGTGCCCGCCATCGACAAGGACGCCGATTTCGCCATGATGTCGGACGGCGTGCGCCGCGGCTGGGGGTTGAAGGCCGACGCCAACTTCCAGGCCCTGATGCTGGTCATCAGTCTGGCCACCGCGCGGCTGGCGCCTCTGCGCTATCGCTGGCTGGCCATCGCCATAATTCTGGCTGGACTGGTGGCGACCTTCTCGCGCATGGGCCTCGTGCTTGGGTTGATGGCTCTCGTCGTCACCGGCCTGCTCGGGCGCCCCCGCTCGGATCGCCGCGCCGCCCTGCGCACCGCCGCCCGCTACCTGCTGACACTGATTCTGCTGGCCGCGCTGGTCTTCGCCGGCCTCATGATGGGCCTCAGCGACTCGGCCGAGCGCTATCTCGGACGTCTTGGCGAATCCGTCTCCGCGCTCGACCTGCTGGCCGAAGGTGCGGTCGAAGAGCATCAGGACCGCAACCTGAACTCCACCGAGGCGCGCGCGGCGCTCTTGCTCGGCTCGTTTGAAATCGCCGCCCGCCACCTGCCCTTCGGCGTAGGCCCCTACCAGTCCGAGGCGCTGATGTACGAACTCGTCGGGCTCTACAACGTGGCGCACAACGTCTACATGGAGTGGATCATGATAGGCGGCGTCTGCGGCCTGCTGCCGCCCATCGCCTTCGTCGTCATGATCCGGCGCGCCCGCCGCCACGCGCGCTCTATCGCCGACCGCCGGGCCGCCTCGCTGCTGCTGGTGGTGGCGCTCGTCTTCGGCATCGGCGGGCTGTTTCTCAGCCTGACCTACAACTCCTTCATCTGGCTTCCGCTGGCGCTGGCCGACTGGCTGCGCCTCCAGCGCCCTGCGCCCGCAACCGGGGATTGACCATGCGCTTCTCGCTCATCCTTTGCAGTGTCGACCGCACCCAGCCGCTGGCGCGGCTGCTGGCCTCTGTCGGGGCGCAGTCGCTCTCCAACTGCGAGGTCATCCTCGTTGACCAGAACGACGACGACCGGCTGGTCCCGCTCGTCCATCTCTGGACGGAGGCGGGACTGTCGATTCGCCGCATCCGCTCGCCGCGCGGCCTGTCGCGCGCCCGCAACGCCGGCATCGCCCAGGCTGGCGGCGAGGTCTTCGCCTTTCCCGACGACGACTGCTGGTATCCGCCCACGCTGCTGGCCGATGTCTCCGGCTGGCTGGAGCGGCATCCCCAGTTGGCCGGCGTCACCGGACGCACCGTCACCCCGGACGGCGTCGGCACCTGCGGCCGCTGGTCGCCGCGCGAAGAGCCCGTTTCGCGGCGCCGCGCATGGCGGCAGGGCAACTCGGCCTCGCTCTTCCTGCACCGCGAGGCGATAGAAAAAGCCGGCGGATTCGACGAGTCGCTCGGCCTCGGAGCCGACTCGCTCTGGTGGGCCGGGGAAGAGACCGACTACCTGCTGCGCTTGCTCGCCCTCGGACTCGAACTGCGCTATGTGCCCCGGTTGCGGGTCTTTCATCCCCGCCCGGAGACCTCGACCATCGAAAAAGTGCGCGGCGGCGGACGCGGCATGGGACGCGTCATGCGCCTGCACGGCTTCGGACCGCTGGCCACCGCCGCCTTCTGCGCGCGTCCGCTGGCGGGCGCCGCCTGGAAGGGCCTGCGCGCCGACCCCGCCCAGGCCCGCTACTATCTCCACTCCTTCCTCGGCCGCGTGGAGGGCCTGCTCGGCCGCCCGCTGCTGCCCTGAGAATCCCTTTGGCGACTGCACCCATAACGATTTACGGCGACACCCGCTGGAGCGGCCAACACGGCATCGGACGCTTTGCCGCCCAGGTGCTCCGACGTTGTCCGGAGATTGTGCCGCTCGACCTGCCGGGCCATCCGGCCGCGCCGCTCGATGCGCTTTTACTCACGCGCACGCTCGGACGCCTGCCGCGCGGCTCGGTCTTTTTCAGCCCCGGCTACAATCCGCCGCTCGCGGCCCGCCAGCCCTTCGTCATCACTGTGCACGATCTCAATCACCTCGACCGTTCCGAGAACCGCAGCCTTGCGAAGCTGCTCTGGTACCGGTGCGTGCTGCGCCGCGCCTGCCGCCGCGCGGCCGCCGTGCTGACCGTCTCGGAGTTTTCCCGCCGCCGCATTGTCGAGTGGGCCGCCGTGCCTCCCGCGCGCGTGGTCAACGTCGGCAACGGCGTCGGCGCGGCCTTCCAGCCCGGCGCCTCCGGCCAGACTGGTGGCTACCTGCTCTGTGTCGGCAACCGCAAGGGACACAAGAACGAGCTGCGCGTGGTCGAATCCTTCGCGCGCGCGCTGCCCACGTCTAGCCTGCGGCTGCGCTTCACCGGCGACGCTTCGGCCCCGTTGCTGGCCCGCGCCGTCCGCTGCGGCGTCGGCAGCCGCGTGGAGTTCACCGGCCCCGTGCCGGACGACCAGATGCCTGCGCTCTATCGCGACGCCGTCGCGCTGGTCTTTCCCTCGCTCTACGAGGGCTTCGGCCTGCCCGTCGTCGAGAGCATGGCCTGCGGCACGCCGGTTATCACCTCCAACACGACCGCGCTGCCGGAGATCGCCGGCGGCGCCGCCTTGCTGGTCGATCCCGCCTCGGTGCTGGCCATCGCCGCCGCCATCGCGCGCCTTACCGGCGACTCCGCGCTGCGCCGGTCGCTGCGCCGCCGGGGACTGGAACGGGCGGCGCGTTTCACCTGGGACAACACGGCCGCAGCGGTTCGCCGCGTGCTGCAGGGCGTGGCCGCCGAAGCTCAAGGAAGCCAATATGCGAACGCTGGAGCGGAGATCGCCGGGCCGCCGGCCCCGCCGCTGGATGGAACCGTATATGAGTAAACACGTCTCACTGCTTACCGACCCTGAAAGCTGGACCGGGCCGCCGCTCGGCGGCGACGCCCCCGTCCGGCTGCTCGTCGCCGGAGGCTGCCACGTCGGCGGCTTCCCGGCCGGCGAACAATTCGGCTTCGTGCGGCTGGCCATCGAGCGGCTGGGGCGCGCCTGGCCGCGACGCTGCTTCGAGGTGCGCACGCTGCTGCATGTCTCGCTCACCTCGCGGGAGCGCATCCTGGTCGCCTGCCGCGACTACCGCCCCGAGATCCTGGTGCTCCAGCTCGGGCACTACGAATCTTCGCTGCCGCTCGCCAAGCGCCTCGCCCGCCTGCTACGCGCCCAGCCAGCCGGCCAGCACTCGCGCGACGTCTCTTCCTGGCGCCCCGACTACGAACCCAATCCCACGCTGCACTTCGTCGAGACCCGGCAGCGCCGCCTCAAGAGCGCCGTCAAACTGGCCGTCGATGCTCTGCTGCGCCTGCTCGGCCGCCCCGCCTTCAACCCGGCAAAGCTCCAGCAACTCGCCTCCGACATCTTCGCCCAGGCGCGCACCGCCGGCGTGCCGCACGTCGTGGTGCTAAGTCCCTTTCCAGCCATCGACGCCACCATCCGGCGCTACCGGCGCGAATTGCGCGACCTGCTCCTGCTCGAGGCCGCCCGTCAGGGATGCCACTTCCTCGACTGCTCCTCGCTCGCCTTCGGCATAACTGGCGAGTTGTTCGCCGACGACCGGCACCTCGCCCGCGAGGGCCACCGCCGCCTCAGCCTGCTGCTGGCCGAAAAAATCGGGCCCATGCTCGCCCCCGACGTTACGCAGCTTCAGACTTTCTCCTCGCCGCCGCCGCTCCACACGGCGCTGGTCGAACGTGCCCGCCAACGAATGCCCGCATTGCAGCCATAGCCCGCACGACCACTGATCGCTGCACCGATCCTGTGAATCCCATGACGATCACCGAAAACCCGGCTGGAAGCGCACGCGTCGCCTCCCTCGATGGACTCCGCGGCCTGGCCGTCCTGGCCGTCATCGCCGTCCATGCCAATGTGCTCTTCGGCGGCGAGACCGTCGGCGGCTCCGCCGGTTTGCTGGCCCGCCTGCTCGGCGCCGGCTGGATCGGCGTCGATCTGTTTTTCTGTCTCTCGGGATTCCTCATCACCCGCATCCTGTGGCGGGCGCGCGCGGGCCGGCACTACTTCCGCAACTTCTACGCGCGCCGCCTGCTGCGCATCATGCCTCTCTATTACGCCTTCGTCGCCGTGGTCTTGCTCGTCGTCTACCGTTTGCCCATGGCAGCCTACCAGGTCTCGGGTGCCGAGATTGCCTCCATGCTGCTCTACACCAACAACTTCCAGTATGCGGCCACCGGCGTTGCCGTGCCCCATCTCGGACATTTCTGGTCGCTCGCCGTCGAGGAGCACTTCTATCTGCTCTGGCCACTGGCCGTCCGCCTGCTGGCGCGGCGCCGCCTGATGCAGCTCTGCCTGGCCGGAGCCGCGCTGGCGCTCGCGCTGCGCGTCGGCCTCGTCCTGAGCGGTGCCTGGCCCTATGCCGCCTACCTGGCCACGCCTTGCCGCGTCGACGGACTGCTGCTCGGTTCGCTGGTCGCCCTCGCCACCGAAGACCCCGCTGACCACGCCTGTCTGCGCCGCGCCTTGCGCCGCGCCGCGCTGCCGGCCGCCGCCGTTGTCGTCGCCGTCGTGTGGATCACCGGCGAGTTTACCGCCCGTCCATACGGCGCCGATCTCCGCCTGTCGGTCACCCTCGGGATCACCGCGGTGTCCGTACTGTTTGCCACCGCGGTCGAGCGCGCCGTCTACGGCGTGGGCCTTGCTCAGCGGCTGCTCGCCCACCCGTATCTGCAAGCGATAGGACGCTACAGCTACGCCATGTACGTCGTTCACTGTCTCGCCGTCTCCGGACTGAACTGGCTCATTGCCTCCCGCCTAGGTGGACTGCCTAAGCTCGGGCCGGGGGCTGGCAAGCTGCTCGCCGTCGTCGCCGTTACCCTGCTTTCGCTGGCCGCCGCCCTCGTGAGCTATCGCCTGTGGGAGAAGCACTTCCTCAAACTGCAACGCTACTTCGCCTATGAAAGCACCCGGCGCCCGTCTGCCGCGCTCCCCAGCGCGCCGCCCGCCAGCGGACGGCCAGCCAACCTGTTGCCGCCGGTGCCCGTGGAGTTGGTCAAATGCTGATTCTCGAAAACGGCACGCCCGTGGTCGCCAGCGCCCCTGTCCTACGCTCGCAGCTGACCGCCCGCGCCGGGCGCGAACGCGCGGCCTACGACACCGGCTCGGTAGTCGACGAAAACCGCGCGCTGCAGGCACGTTTCCGCCACGTCTTTGGCTGTCCGAACTCGCTGCGCGCCGAACGCTACTTCGATGCGCAACTGGCGCGGCTGGCGCGCCAGCGCGACCTGCTCGACTACGGCTGTTACGACGGCGGCATGCTGCCGCGCTATCTCGCCATGGGACCGCGTCGCGTCACCGGCATCGACATCTCCGAGACCGGCATCGCCCTGGCGCGCGCCCGCTTCGGACTCCACGGCCAGTTCCACGTGGGCGACGCCCACGCCATGCCCTTCGCCGATGCCTCCTTCGATCTCGTCGTCGGCCGCGCCATCCTGCACCATCTCGACTGGCAGGTTGCCCTGCGCGAGGTACGCCGCGTGCTGCGCCCCGGCGGCCAGGCCCTATTTGTCGAGCCGCTGGGCGACAATCCAGCCGCCCGCCTGCTGCGCACCCTCACCCCCCGCGCCCGCACCCGCGACGAGCGCCCGCTGACGCGCGACCAGTTGCACTTCGCCGACGCATTGTTCCCCTCGAACTCTCACCTGTTCTTCAACCTGCTGTCGGTACCGGCGGCGATGCTTACCTCGCTGACCACGCTCACCGCCACCAACCCGCTGCTGCACCTAGCCGACGCGGCCGACCGCTGCCTGTCGCGCACGCCGCTCCGCTACTGGATGCGCGCCGTGGTTCTCATCTGGCACCGTTAACGCCGCCCTGCAACCTCACGGAGAGCCTATGCCCGCCCACTGCCAACCTTCGGAATCCTCGCCGCCTGCGCGTGACCTGCGCGCGCTGCGCGTCGCCATCGTGCACTACTGGTTCGTCGGGCGCGGCGGCGGCGAACGCGTGGTCGAAGCCCTGGCCGAGATGTTTCCGCAGGCCGATCTGTTCTCGCTCGTCGCCGACCGCTCCACCCTTGGCCCGCTCGCCGGACGCCGCCTTGAGACCTCGTTTCTGCAACGCTTTCCGGCGGCCACCCGCATTCACCGCCACCTGCTGCCGCTGCAACCGCTGGCGCTCGAGCAGTTCGACCTCGGCGGCTACGACCTTGTGCTCAGCTCCGAATCGGGCCCAGCCAAGGGCGTCATCACTTCGCCGCGCACCTGCCACATCTGTTATTGCCACTCGCCCATGCGCTACCTCTGGGACATGCATGCCACCTATCGCCGCAGCATGGGCGCGCTGACTGGTGCCTTCTTTTCGCTCACCGCGCACTACCTGCGCCTGTGGGACTACGCCACCGCCGCGCGCGTCGACCACTTTGTCGCCAACTCGCGCTTCGTCGCCGCCCGCATCCGGCGCATCTACGGACGAGCAAGCGCCGTCATCCACCCGCCGGTCAATATCCCTGAACTCGACGAGCTTCCCGCGGCCGCCGACTACTACCTCGCCGTCGAAGCCTGCACCCGTTTGGGCCGCCCGTTGCGCGTGGTCGGCGACGGGCCGCAATACCGCAGCCTCAAACGCCTCGCCGGACCCACCGTCGAATTTCTCGGCGCCATTGACGACGATGCGCTGCGCCACCAGTTCGCCCACTGCCGCGCCCTGCTGTTTCCCGGCGAAGAGGACTTCGGCATCGTGCCGGTCGAGGCCCAGGCCTTCGGACGCCCCGTCATCGCCTACGGCGCCGGCGGCGCGCTTGAGACCGTGCGCGCCGCCCTTCCCGGCTCTCCGCCCGTCTTCTCGCCCACCGGACTTTTCTTCGCCGAACAGACAGCCACCGCCCTGATGCGCGCCATCGAGCAGTTCGAGGAAAACTCCGCCTCGTTCTCCCCCGCCGTCATCCGCCGCCACTCGTTGCAGTTTGCCCGGGAACACTTCCAGGCCCGCATGGCCGCCTTCATCTCCCTAGCGCTCGACGGCCCGCATGCCGAGTCGCCGCCGCCGCCCGTGCGTGCCGAAGCGGGAGCCTTCTGTCCGCAGGCATACTCATAAGAAGATATCTTCTCCGCCACCCGGCCCTCGGAGGGACTCCATGGTTCTTCTGCTCAATACCTGGCGCTTCTATCTGCGCATCACCGTCTGGATGCTGCCGCCCGTCTCTTTCGCTTTGCTGTGGATGCTGCGCCTGCCTGCCTTCGACACTGTCGGCGGCTCGACCTTCATGCGCCCGGCCTGGCTCGTCGCCCTCACCTTTCTCGCCTGGCTGCCGGTCAGCCGAATCTACCGCCTCGACAGCGTCGCGGAGTTGCTCGGCGAACGCACCGGCACGCGCGTTGCGCTGGCCGCCGTCGCCTCCACCTGCGGCCTCGACCTGCTGGCCTTCTTTCTCTTCGGTGTTGCCTTGCGTCTGGCCTTTTTCCTGCTCAGCGCCCTGCTGCTGTTGTTTCTCACCATCGCCGTGCGGACGGTCTTTCGTCTTTACGCGCGGCGGCGACTTGGCAGCGGCCGGCCCCGGTTGCGGGTTCTGCTGGCGGGCACGGACGAGTTTGCGCATCTCGCCGCGCGGAGTCTTCGCGAAGCCCCCTTCGGCGGTTGCCGCATCGTCGCCTGGTTGCGCCTGCCCGGTCAGCCCATCACCATCGAGCCTGAGGGCGCGCCCATTCTCGAGTTCCACGACCTCGCCGCCTTCGACCCCGGCGAGATCGACGACGTCGTCATCGCCTTGCCGCCCGCGCTGCTCAACCGCGTGCAGCAGGTCGCCCAACTCTGCGACCCGCTCTGCCGCCCCGTGCGCGCCATCGTCGATCTGGGCGGCGCCGCTCCGGCCACCACCCGCATCTTCCAGTTCGGGCAGCTTCAGATGATCGACCTCGGTGAGACGCCCGCCGAATCGCCGCGCTACGCCATCTTCAAGCGCCTCTTCGACATCGTCTTTTCCCTCTGCGTGCTGCTGCTGGCCGCGCCGCTGATGCTCGCCATCGCCGCCGCCATCAAACTCAGCTCGCCCGGTCCCGTGCTGTTTCGCCAGAGCCGCGTCGGACTCAACAGCCGCAACTTCGACATGCTCAAGTTCCGCACCATGCAGGTCGCCGCCGCCGCCGAGAGCGACACCCGCTGGACGACCGCCGCCGATCCCCGGCGCACCGCGATCGGCGTCTTTCTGCGCCGCTCCAGTCTCGACGAGTTGCCCCAGTTCTTAAACGTCTTGCGCGGCGAGATGAGCGTCGTCGGCCCCCGCCCCGAGCGCCCGCACTTCGTCAGCCGCTTCCGGCAGGACATCGCCGAGTACCACCGCCGCCACCGGCTCCAGGTCGGCATCACCGGCTGGGCGCAGGTCAACGGGCTGCGCGGCGACACCTCCATCCGCCGCCGCATCGACTACGACCTCGACTACCTCAAGAACTGGAGCCTCGCCTTCGACCTGCGCATCATCGCCCGCACCGTCTGGTCCGGCTTTTTCGGCAGTAACGCCTATTAGCTTTCTCCTTTGGGTTCCCCACGTTCCGCGGCCCACCTTTGGCCGCTAACGTGGGCTAGCAACACGCTGATGGTTTCGTTCGCTCCAGTTTTCCCTCACTCGCTCCTGCGCTCCGCAAAAGCAAAGGCCAGGCGGAAGATCGCCTGGCCTCTTCTTGTTTTGCGCCCGCCTACTTTTTCTCCTCCACCTTCCCCAGCCACTCACTCTCATGCTGCGAGCTGTGCTCGGGGATGCGCAGGCGTCCATCCACGTCTTCCAGGTCGAACCACCATTGCCGCTCCGGCACCGCCTTGCCGTAGCCCATCAGGTCGTCGCCCCAGATGCCGAACCGCCGCGCCAGGCTCGATTTGCGCATCATCCAGTTCACTGTGCGGTGGAAGGGCGTATACGGCTTATTCCACGGGCACACCTTGATGCACGTTCCGCAGCCCGCGCCCTTCTGGTTGCCCGCCCGCATCGCCGTGCACTTCTGCGCGTCCGTCGGCCACTTCTCGTAGCCATTGAAGAGCACCTTCCCGCCCTCGCTCAAGGCGCCCGACGGGCACTCGCGCGCGCACTTCTTGCACTTCGAGCAGAAGTCCTGCAGGCCGAAATCGATCGGCTTGTCTACTTCCAGCGGCAGGTCGGTCGTAACCACCGCCGCCTTGAAGCGCGGCCCCAGGTAAGGATGCAGCACGCAGTCGCCGATCCGGCACATCTCGCCCTGCCCCGCCCACAGCAAGATCGGCGGCAGCATCACCTGGTAGTGCAGCGGATGATGCGCCCGCGCCGGATAGCCCAGCTTGCGGATGTAATTCGCCATCGTCTGCGCGATGAACCCCGACGTCGAATAACCGAGAAAGCTCATCGCGTTGCTCGCCCAGTCGCTGCCGGTCGTTGCCTCGGCCGTACGCCAGTCCTGGTCGATCAGGATGGCGATGGCGTACTTGTGCTTCAACTCCACCGCCTCGCCCGTCGGGAATGCATGCGAATACACCGCATACTGGGGCAGTTCGCAGATGCCGATGGAATCGGCGCGCAGAAAATATCCGTACTCCTTGATGTGCCGGGAGACCTTCGCCGGATCGTCCGGCAGCGGCGCCCGTTCGGCTGCGGGCGGTGCCTCGGGATGCGTCGAGAGCAGCTTGCACATCTCCTGCGATGCGCCCGACAGCGGACTCTTGCCCACCATGCGCGCCCGCTGGGCCTTGAGGAAGACCCCGTAGTCGCCGCGCAGCGCGCGGTTGAAGCCGTGCTCGCTCTCGTTGCGACGCTCGATCTTCGTGTCGTCGATGAAGTTCGTCGGCCGCTCCACGCGCCTGATCTTGTGCATCGGGAAGGGATCGAGGTCCCGTTTGTGCCAGCCGCTCATGCCTGCTCCCCTGTCGAAATAAAGGCGCGGCCGTGATAGCCACTTTGCTCCGTCGCCGCGCGCACCTGAATGAATAGACGCGCTCAAACTATCCTGCCCACCCGCGGAAGTCAATCGAGCATTGACCCTGCCGTGCCCGATTGGATCGAAGCTTATTACAGGTCATCCAGAGCGCAGCGAGGGACCTGCTGGTGCCCCACCTCTGCCGCCTTTGGCAGATGTGGATTGCCTCCGTTCTTGCCTCCAATAAAAGAGGCGGCGCCGAAGCGCCGCCTCTTGCATACAACAGTTTCCAACTACCAGGTGAAGCGGGCCGAAGCCTGCATGCGGCGGGCGGTCGTGCCGTCCGGAGCAACCTGGGTGTTGGTGATGGTGTTGAACTGCGTGTAAGGCATGATCGCCACCTGGCCAGCCAGCAGCGAGCCCGCGGGCTGCTTGTAGGTCTGGTACTGGCGCGTTTCGCGTCCGCTTACCAACAGAGAGTTCAGCACGTTGACGCCTTCAAAGCCCAGCGCCATCTTGATCTTCTCAGTCAGGCCGAAGGTCTTCGAAACGCGCAGGTCGGTGCGGAACTGCTCGCCCGGTTGCACGTAGTTCAACGCTTCCCAGGGAACGCGGCTGCTGCCGCCCAACCCGTTCAGCGAGCTGAAGCTCATGATCGTCGAACCGGCCGGTCCCGCCCAGTTGCTGGCACTGACTGCCGCGTCGTTCACGTAGATCGTCGGCACCTGCCCCAGCGACGAAGCGATGATCTGCACTAGGCCGAACTGCCAGCCGTTAACAAAGGTCTTCGACACGAAGCTCTTGCTGTTGGTGAAAACCGGCGAGAAGATCGCGTTCAACACCAACCGATGCCGCTGGTCGGAGGAGCTTTCGCCCTTTTCTGCAGCGAAATTGCCGTTGAACACCGAGGTCGCAAACGAGCTGCCGAACAGCGTGTTGCCGCCGCCGCCCTGGTTGTTGTCCATGGCGTGGCTCCACGTGTAGGCTACCGTTCCCTGCACCCACTTGCCGACCTTGCGGCTGATTTCCACCGCCAGGCCGTTGTAGTAGGTGTTACCACCCGAGGCCAGGGCGAAGATGCCCTGCGTCGGGAAGGCCGGGTTCAGGCGGTTGGCCTTGGTGTAGATCGGGGTCGTATAGCTTCCCGAGGTCGCCGTGCAGATCTTCCCGGTCGAATCCATCGCGCTGCAGATCGGGAAGGTGTAGTTGGTCAAGCTCGCGGTGCTCAGCGGAGCGTTGGCGTCGTAAGTTTGCAGCAGGTGCGCGCCGCGGCTCCACAGGTACGACACGCTCAGAGTCATGTCCTTGGTCAGTTCCCGCTGTAACGCCAGGTTGCCCTGGAGCGAGTAGGGATTGCGCCAGTGCGGATCGGCATACACCACCGTCGCACCGCCCACCGTGCCGCTCGGCGCCGCCGACAGGATGTTCGGGAACACCGGGCCGGCCGCCGCGTTCGAGCTGGCGATCGAGTACGACAGCTGCGACACGCCGTTGGTCAACAGCATGTTCTCAATCGTCGAGGTCGTGTAACGGTTGTAGAACATGCCCATGCCGCCGCGCAGCACGGTCTTCGGGAACAGCGCATACGAGAAGCCCAGGCGCGGCGCAAAGTTCAGGCTCGTGCTCGGGATCTTGCAGGTCTGCGGAACAAGCGAGTTGCAGGTCTTCGGCTGCGGGATGGTCGTGTTCTCATACCGCAAGCCAGCCGTCACGGTCAGCTTCGGAGTTACGCGGAATTCATCCTGCGCGAACACCGTGAACTCGTTGACCGCCAGGTCTACCGTCGGCGTACCAAATACCTGGCTGAACGTGTTCCAGTTCTTGGCGCCACCGGGGTTGCCGCTGAAGTCCAGTGCAAACGCATTGAACGAGGAGTAGCTGTAGGAACCCAGCCGGTTGCCCATGCTCCACACGTAGTCTTCCACGTGCGCATAGTCGCCGCCGAACTTGAAGGTGTGCTTGCCCTTCGTCCAGGAGTACGTGTCGGCCACCTGGAAGCGGAGCTCGCTGGGGTTCAAGCGCGGGTAGCTGGTGGCAAAACCCAGGTAGGAAACACTGGCTACCGTCAGGCCGGCCGGTCCGAACGACGGCATCAGATTCGTGCCGATGCTGGTCGAGCCGCTGGCTGCCGGATCGCCCTGCCGATCCTTGAAGATGCCGAAGCGCAGTTCGTTCACCGCGTTCGGAGAAACGATGCGGGTCCAACTCGCACGGCCCGTACGGTCAAACACCGTCGTCGTGCCGTTGTTGCCGATGGCGTTGCCCGTGGCCAGCGACACCTGCGTCTGGATGCCATTCGGAGAATGGAAGTCCAGGTAGTTGGTGCTGAAGCTCAACGAGTCCTTGCTGCTCAAGTTGTAGTCGAACTTCGCAAAAAACAGGTTGGTTTCCACCGAGCGCGAAACCAGTTGCGGCAGCACGCGGCTGGTGACATAAGCCTGCGCCGCAGTGCATTGCGCGGTCGTCGCCGTCGTGCACAGCCCGCTCTTAAAGGTGCCGTCGCCGCCGAACAGGTTGTTGCCGGAGCCGGCCCCAAGGTTCGACGAAACCGCCGGCTCATCGCGCCGCGTGAGTTCGCCGTTCACAAAGAAGAACAGCTTGTTCTTCACGATCGGGCCACCCACGCTTACGCCGGCCTGGTGCCGGTATTCGGGCGGGTTGATGCCGTTCGGATAGAGCACCGGAACCTTCGTCGTGAAGTCGGTGGCGCTGATGTTGCGGTTGCGGAAGAACTCATAGGCCGTGCCGTGGAAGTTGTTCGATCCAGAGCGCGTCACGGTGTTCACCACGCCGCCCGACGCCCGGCCGTATTCGGCCGCGTAGTTCGACGTGATCACCTGGAATTCCTGCACCGCGTCCTGCGAGATGTTGTAGGTGCGGGTGCGGCCCGCGTTCTCGTTGTAGTACTGGTTGGTCGTGTCGTTGCCGTCCGTCAGGAAGGTGTTGCCACCCGGGTTGCCGCGGAACGACAGCAGGCCGAAGAACTGGTCATTGACCACGCCTGGCATCAACAGCACGAAGTTGTCTACGCGGCGGCCGTTGATCGGCAGTTCCAGCATTTGCGTGCTGCCGACCACTCCGGACACGTCGGTCTTCGACAGGTCCAGCATCGGCGCGGCGGCGCTGACTTCCACCGTCTGCTGCGTGCCGATCTTCAGCACCGGACGCAGGGTCACGCTCTGGCCGACCTGCAGTGTGATGGCCTTCACTTGATAGGGCGCGAAGCCGGTGGCGTTCACCGTCACCTGGTAGCCTTCCGCCGGAACAAGAGCCGGGGCGTTGAATACGCCGTCGGCGTTCGTAGTCAGGTCGCGGCGGATGCCTTTCGACGGGTTTTCAACCGTCACCTTGGCGTTCTTTACCACCGCGTTCGACGGATCCAGGACCACGCCTTCAATTCTGCCGAAACCTTGATCTTGCGCGAATGCGCTCAACGCAAATAGGAGGACGAGGCTGGCAATCAGTACCCCGCGCACACCTCTCTGAATAGACTGACTCATTGGAGCTCTCCTTCTGAAAGTTCCCTCTGTTAATACAGGCCGTTGGGGCTTTGACGTCGCCGCCCATCGTGCCTGCGCAGATTGGTCCGGATATTGCACACGCCCCCTCTTAATGTGCTGCTTTTCGGGGGGCTTTAAAGAAAATGGAGAAGTTGAATTACACCACGGACGCGGCCCAATTTGGTCAAAATTCGGTGAATCCGGCGGCGCTTTCTTCCATTTCGCCCCTGCAACTTGCAGCAGGCCCGGTGCAAAGCACAATTTCTTGTGCATTCGAGCCGTGGGCAGCCGTCGTTCCCATCCTTCCGTGGCCCTTTGGAGTGCGAAATTGTCTTCTTATCACTCGTTGGTGTGATATTTGTCGCAACCGAAAGTGATCCCCCGCATCTGTGACTGATGTACAGGAGGATATGGAAAGACATGCCCCATCAGGTTCCGGCGTTGCCCTATGACTACACGGCCCTTGAACCCTTCATCGATGCGCAGACCATGACGCTGCATCATGACAAGCACCACGCGGCCTATGTGACCAATCTCAACGCCGCGCTGGACAAGCACCCCGAGCTGTTTAATAAGCCCATTGTCGACGTCCTCAAGGACCTCGGCTCGGTGCCCGAAGACATTCGCACCGCTGTCCGCAATCACGGCGGCGGCCATGTGAACCACACCATGTTCTGGGAGATCATGAAGCCCAGCGGCGGCGGCGCCCCCACCGGAGCTATTGCCGACGCCATCACCGGCCAGTGCGGAGGCTTTGAGAATCTCAAGACCAAGTTCAACGAAGCCGGCGCCAAGCTGTTTGGCAGCGGCTGGGTCTGGGTCGCCTCCAAGGCGGGCAAGCTCGAGATCCTCACTACTCCCAATCAGGACAGCCCGTTCCTGCAGGGCTACTATCCCATCTTCGGCAACGACGTTTGGGAACACGCCTACTACCTGAAGTATCAGAACCGCCGTCCCGAGTATCTCGCCGCCTGGTGGAACACGCTCAACTGGGACGCCATCAACCAGCGGCTGGCGGCGGCCGGCAAGTAATTCGGCCCTGGTCAGGCTTCCCTTACCGGAAGCCGTGGCACAACGGTAAGGGGCGGGGCGACCCGCCCTTTCTGTTGGAGCACACTTTCTTCCCCGCGCCGCACCGCACCTCTTCCCGCCCGCTTGCTCATGTGAGTAAAATTCCAGGCAACAGGAGCTCACCTGCATGGCCGCATTTGACCGTCCTCTTTTTTACTGCTGCACCCGTGGCCTACCTGCCACCGTGGCGGCTTGGGCGATCCTCGTCCTTGTTCTTTGCTGCTCTGCCTCGGTTCGCGGCGCCGACCAGTCCACTCAACCGAACACCATCGAAGTCGACGGCCGCACGCGCACCTTCCTGGTTCATCTGCCCCCGGCTTACGACGGCAAGTCGAAGCTCCCTCTCGTACTCATGCTGCACGGCTCCACCCAGCCTCCCGAGGGTGCCGAGACGATGAGCGGTTTGAGTGCCATCGCCGATCGCGAGAACTTAATCGCCGTTTATCCCGCTGGCGTGCAGCGCCCGAGCGACCGCGGCCCGCGCTGGAATTCCGACGACCGCCACCGCACCGAGGCCGACGATGTCGCCTTTCTCCGCCGCCTGATCTTGCACCTTCAGCGCAACTACCACGCCGACGAAAAGCGCATCTACATCGCGGGCATGTCGAACGGCGCCATGATGGCCTACCGCATGGCCTGCGAAGCCTCCGACCTGGTTGCCGCTGTCGCCCCCGTTGGCGGAGCGCAGGGCGTGCGCTGCCAGCCCAAGGCGCCGGTCTCGGTCATCGTCTTTCATGGCACCGACGACGACCAGGTGCCATTCTCCTCCACATACACGCACGCCGGCCGCAGACGCATCAATTCCTATCCGGTGGCCGACAGCGTGACCTTCTGGGTGAAGCACAACGGCTGCCCATCCCGCCCGGCCCGCAAAAAGCTCGGCTCCGTCGAAATCGAAGACTACTCAAACTGCAACCAGGGCACCGCCGTCGGCCTGTTCGCCATCCAGAGCGGAGGCCACGTCTGGCCCGGCGGACCCAACGGCATACCCGCCAGCGAGATCATCTGGAAGTTCTTTTCCCTGCACCCGAAGCAATAGAATTAGCGAAAGCACTCCATCCGATGCAGTGCTGTGCCCCTCGGCCCGGCATTGTTTTTGCGCAGGGTTCGCCTCCGCCGCGTTTAATATATTGGCAGGAACCTCGCAGGCCTTTTCTTGCCGTTCCGCGACCATCGCGCATGGCGACAAATCAACCCACCACCGCGGCAGGTACCGATTCGCTACCACGGGGCAGTACCTCGGCGGCCGTCGCCCTCGTTTGCAGCCGCACCGCGCCTGAATCCATCCTTCTGATCCGGCGCTCGGAGCGCATCGATGATCCCTGGTCCGGTCACTGGTCGCTGCCGGGCGGGCGGTTGGACGCAAGCGACCCCGACCTGCTGCATACCGCCCTGCGCGAACTCGGCGAGGAGTGCGGCATCCACCTTCGCCGCGAGTGCCTGCGGACTGCCTTCCCCGCGATGGTGGCGCGCCGCCGCACCGGGCCGATTGTCCACGTGGCTCCGTTCCTGTTCGACGTAGACAGCACGCTCCCAACCGTCCTGGACCCGGCCGAAGCCGCCGCGTCGCTCTGGCTGCCTCGCGACCTGTTGCTCGATCCCGCGCGTCACGTCCTGACGCGCCCGCCGCGCGTTCCCGAGTCGCGCCGCTTCCCGGCCGTCGATCTCAATGGCCTTCCGCTGTGGGGATTCACCTACCGCGTGCTGTTGCAATGCTGGCTGGGGATGTCCTTCACCGGCGTTCCGCGCGAGCATGCCGGATTTCGCGTCGCCTGCCAGATTCTGGATTTTCTGCTGGCCCGCGGCCTCAAACTGATCGACGGCTGGCACGAACCCTCTGCCGCCGATGCCGCGCGCGATCCTTCCTTGTTCCAGTGTGCGACCGTGCAGGGAGCGATACCGGCAGCCGAGGTGCTCGCGCACTTCTCTGCTCCCGGCAGCCACGTGAACGCCGTCAGCAACCTCGAAGCCCACCCTGACTCCGTCCGCATCACCGGCCTCGACTTCGAGGAATATCTAATCGCCACCGATGCCGCTTCCTGATTGGCTGTTCGCGCCTGCGTCCCGCTGGATGCCCCGTCCTGGTCGGTTTTGCTAGGGCGGGCGGCCCTCCCGGAACCCAGATAGCGGGCGGAAGAGCTCCGCGCTCCAAAAGAAAAGCCCTCCGTTTCCGGAGGGCTTATGTACTCACATACTCAAGCGTTTAAATATCCAGGTTCTTCACTTCCAGCGCATTTTCCTCAATGAACTTGCGCCGGCTCGCCACGTCCTCGCCCATCAGCGTCGTGAAGATCGTCTCCGTTGCGGCAATGTCTTCCAGCCGCACCGAGAGCAGCGTGCGCCGCTCGGGATCCATCGTCGTCTCCCACAGCTGCTCGGCCGACATTTCGCCCAGGCCTTTATACCGCTGCACGGTGAAATCCTTCTTGCCCTCGTTCAGCACGAAGTCGAACAACTCGCGCGCCGTGGCCTTCTCGACTGGTTCGGCGTCGGCCTTGGTGCGGCGCACGGTCTTGGCCACCTTGCGCTCCACCTTTTCCAGCTCTGCCTTCTCGGATTCGCTCAACTCTTCTTCGGCTTCCTTCGCCGCCGTCGCCTTGTCGCTAGCCTTGAACTGCACCAGGTACGGCGGCTCCAGGAATTTGCCGATCTTCTTGTAGCGTTGCAGGAACTGCCGGTACTCGGGCGAATTCGCCAGCTCGTAACCGATGGGGTGCTCTGCGCCCTGCGCGTCGGTGAACACCACCTGCCACAGCCGGTGCTCCTCGTCGAAGCTGGGCTCCACCTTCTTGAAGCCGCGCGTCTTCATCATCTCCTTCAGCCGCGCTTGCAGGTCGGCCAGCTTCGGCGGCAGCTTGCCGTCTTCGCTGGAAAACTCCGCCTTGCTCGGCTCAATGCCCAGCCGCGGCAGCAGTTCGGCAACTGCTTCGTCGCGCACTCGCCTGGCAATCTTGTCGGCAAAGCCCAGGTACTCGTTCAGCGAGGTCATGAACTTCGCCAGCTCGGCGCCCTCCAGGCTTGCCGCCTGGTCGCCGTAGCGCACCACCATGCCGTCCGACGCCCGCTTCACCATTGCCCGCACAAATTCGCGGTCGTCCTTGATGTACTGCTGCGTCTTGCCCTTGCGAATCGAGTACAGCGGCGGCTGCGCGATATAGATGTTGTTGCGCTTCACCAGCTCCGTCATGTGGCGGAAGAAGAACGTCAGCAGCAGCGTGCGGATGTGCGAGCCGTCCACGTCGGCGTCCGTCATCAGGATGATCTTGCCGTAGCGCAGCTTGCTTACATCGAAGTCGTCTTTGCCGATGCCGGTGCCCATCGCCGTGATGAGCGTGCGGATCTCCTCCTGCCCAAGCATCTTGTCGTAGCGCGCCTTCTCCACGTTGAGGATTTTGCCACGCAGCGGCAGAATCGCCTGGAACCTGCGGTTGCGGCCCTGCTTGGCCGTGCCGCCGGCGCTCTCGCCCTCGACCAGGAACAGCTCGCAACGGTCCGGCTGCTTCTCCGAGCAGTCGGCCAGCTTGCCCGGCAGACCGCCCGAATCCAGCGCGCCCTTGCGGCGCGTCAGGTCGCGTGCCTTGCGCGCCGCCTCGCGCGCCCGCGACGCCTCGATCGCCTTGTTGATGATCTTGCGCGCCACCGGCGGATTCTGCTCGAAGAACGAACCCAGCCGCTCGTTCACAAACGCCTGCACCGTGCCCGCGATGTCGGAGTTAAGCTTGCCCTTCGTCTGGCCCTCGAACTGCGGCTGCGAAAGCTTCACGCTGATCACCGCCACCAGTCCTTCGCGCACGTCGTCGCCCGTCAGGTTCTCCTTCACGTCCTTGAACAGCCCCAGTTGCTGGCCCGCCATGTTGATGGTGCGCGTCAGCGCCGTACGGAACCCCGAAAGATGCGAGCCGCCGTCGACCGTGTTGATGTTGTTGGCGAAGGTGAAAATGTTCTCCGAGTAGCCGTCGTTGTATTGCATCGCGATCTCCATCGCAACGCTGTCGCGTTCGGCTTCCATGTAAATCGGCTTGTCGTGCAGGATGGCTTTGCCGCGGTTCAGGTGCTTGATGAACTCCGCGATTCCGCCCGTGTACTTGAACTCCTGTTGCTTCGGCTCGCCCGTCTTGGCTTCCGTGCTCCGCTCATCCGTGAGCGTGATCAGCAACCCCTTGTTCAGAAACGCCAGCTCGCGCAACCGCTGCGCCAGCGTATCGGTGTTGAATTCGGTGACGGTAAAAATCTCGGGGTCCGGATGGAAGTGGACCTTGGTGCCGCGCTTCTTCGTCGTGCCGGCTCGCTTCAGCTTGTTGACCGGCTCGCCGCGGGAATAATCCTGCTGCCACACGTACGGCCCTTCGCCATTTCCGTCCGGCCGCCAGATTTCCAGATTCAGTTCGTCGCTGAGCGCGTTGACGCAGCTCACGCCAACACCGTGCAAGCCGCCGGATACCTTGTAACTGGACGCATCAAACTTGCCGCCCGCATGCAGCTTCGTCATCACCACCTGTGCGGCCGACACCTTCTCGCCGTCCAGCAGCATGTCGTCGACCGGGATGCCGCGTCCGTTGTCGA
Organism: uncultured Acidobacteriota bacterium; assembly: GCA_903847195.1. The sequence goes on from CAINCZ010000162.1 coordinate 26,972, forward strand.
TGACGGTGACCGAATTGTCGATATGAACGATGACTTCGATCTTGTCGGCGTGCCCGGCCAGCGCTTCGTCCACCGAGTTGTCCACCACTTCGTAGACCAGGTGGTGCAGCCCCATCTCCCCGGTTGAACCGATGTACATGGCGGGACGTTTGCGCACCGCTTCCATGCCGCCGAGTACCTTGATCGATTCAGCGTTGTAAGCGTGCTCGCCGTTGCTGGCGGTCGCGTTACCGTCGACGGGAACTTCGCCGTTCGCCTTGCCGTTTTTGCCCTTCGTTTCGGCCGTTACCGAATCGTTCACTACGTTTTTGGAAGCCAATCGAACTCCAATCCACACCCATGCGTTAGCGCGCGAAAGCCATCACGCACTCCGCCGCTCGATGCGTTACAACCTGAAACAAATAATCGCGGCGAGGGCCCCGCGGCGCTCTGCCCCGGCAGTGGATCAACCGCAAAATACACGCCACCCAAGGTAGTGCCAGGCTACTGCTATTTTAGCACACCGGAGCCCGCAGAGAGTCCTATAAGCCTTTTTATATCAATTATTTACAAGGTGCCAGAATAGATACGAGCCGCCGGGCCAGAACGATTGACGGACCCGGCCCGCCCGGCGAGAATCGCTGTTGTGCAGAAAGTGCCGATCATCAATTTGGAAGACGGTTATCCCACCGCCAACGAGGCCATCCTGCGCCTCGATTACGCGCTTCACCAGGCCCGCGAGCGCGGGGTGCGCGCCGTAAAACTCATTCACGGTTACGGCTCAACCGGCGTGGGCGGGGCGCTGCGCGACGCCGTGCAACTGCATCTGCGTAAGTTGCAGGATGACGGTCTGATTCGCGCCTTCGTCGCCGGCGAAAACTGGCGCGTCTCGAACGAAACCGCCTGGAGCCTCACTCGCCGCCTGCCGCAGTTGAAAGACGACCGCGATCTCAATCGCGGCAATCGCGGCATCTCCATCGTGCTGCTCTGAGAGGCCCGGTCGCGCCCCTTTGCGCTGCGATCTTCCTGCAATCTGGGGCCCCACATCTGCCCGCCTTTGACAGATGTGGGCTGACCGACTCATTGCCGGTGGCCCACATTCGCGCCCGCTCTGGGGCGCTAATGTGGGGATTTTCCCCGCAGCTTCCACCATCGTCAGATCTCTCGAGGTCCCACTCTTCTTTCGAACCGCCCCCGCGCCTTCCGTAGGGAGCCGACGATGCTAGCCCAGCGTGGAACCGGAGCGAAGCGAAGGCACACCCCTGGGATTCCGCCCCAAAAACAAAACCCGCCCCTTAAGGGCGGGACGAATTGAACACGGCAAGCCGAAGACAAGCCTCGCCTGTCTCCGGCGCCTCGATTTTGCAGCTCTTACTTTGTCGGCGGCGTGCCCGTGCCCGTGCCTTCTTCCTTCGCCCCCGGCTTGCGGATGTCGATTCCGCCCTTAAAATACGCGCCGTCTTCAATCGAGATGCGCTGCGCAATCAAGTCGCCGGTCAGCGAGCCTTCGTTGCGGATGTCCACGCGGTCGCTGGCTTGCACGTTGCCGCGCACCTTGCCCAGCACCACGATTTCGCGCGCGGCGATGTTTGCCGATACCACGCCGTTGCGTCCCACCGTCACGCGATTGCCCGGCAGGTTGATCGAGCCTTCCACGCGGCCATCAATGAACAGCGATTCGCTGCCCGTGACCTCGCCCTTGATGACGAGCGACTTTCCGATCGTTGCCTGATCCTGGCCTCCGATTACTGCGCTGCGCACCGACTCCGGCGCGGGAACAGCCGGGTTGAAAGCCGGCGTATGCTGCGGCTCGGGGGCCGGAGGAGGTGGGGGCGGCGTCTGAGAGGGTTTCCACATGGATTTAACAGTCCTTCCTGCCAAAAATTGACCGTCCACAAAGGGAAGGCGCCCGCCGACTGCCAACTCCGCCCTTCGACCGGGCACGTGCTGGGGCGCGGACCTCAAATCCTTATACCAGAGATTCGCCCTCGCCGCGAACCACTTCCAAGCCTTAGCATGGATATAGAATGCATCCTCCGGTGCCGTCACGTGCTGCGCCCGTGGTTGGATGCACAGTCCGCGAACGCTACACCACAAAGGCGAGCATGATTACCGATGCCATGATCCTGCGCTGGCTCGAGCGGCAACCCAAGCAGTCCGCCGGCTACAAGCAGATGCTTCGTGAACTGCACGCCAAGGGCCATGAGCGGCGCGAACTCGATCGCCGCCTTCAGGCCCTGGTCGCGCGCGGCGATCTCATCTCCCCCACGCGCGACCGTTACGCGCTGGCCAAACATGCCACCTCGCTTAACCTGATCGTCGGCCATCTCCGCATGCACCGCGACGGCTACGGCTTCGTCACCCCCGAGAGCGGTCCGCGCAAGGATTCCATCACCGGCGACATCTTTATCAATCCGCGTGCCGTCGCCAACGCCATGCACGGCGACCGCGTGCTCGTCGAACTCGCCGCGCGCCGCGATGATGGCCGCTCCGAGGGCCGCATCTCGCGCGTGCTTGACCGCGCGCACCCCACCGTTGTCGGTACCTTCCACTACGGGCCGCACCACAACTACGTCGTGCCGATGGATGAAAGAATCCGGCAGGACATCATCATCCCCCAAGGCTCCGAGCGCCCCGCCGCGGCCCCCGCCTCCACCAGCTCGGCGCGTCCTCGCACTGTCGCCAAACCGCGCACTGCCGCCGACGACGGCAACCGGGTCCTCGGTGAAGAAGCGCGCCGCCGCCAGGTCGCGTGGGACAACCTGGAAAGCGTGGTCGTCGATGTCGAGATCACCGATTGGCCCGGTCCTACGCAAAATCCGCGCGGCCGCGTCTGCGAAATTCTCGGCCACGAAGACGACTTCGGCGTCGATGTCGAGATCATCATCCGCAAGCATCACCTCCCGCATCGCTTCCCACCCGAGGTGATCGCCGAGGCGCAGGACCTGCCCAAGGTCATCTCCGCCGCCGCGCTGCGGCACCGCCGCGACTTTCGCGCGCTGCCCATTGTCACCATCGATGGCGTGACCGCCCGCGACTTCGACGACGCCGTCTACGTCGAGCGCCGCGACGACGGCAGCTGGCAGCTGCACGTCCACATCGCCGACGTCGCCCACTACGTCACCGATGAATCGCCGCTCGACATGGAAGCCCGCCTGCGCGGCACCTCCGTCTACTTCCCCGACCGCGCCGTGCCCATGCTGCCGGTCGAACTGTCCACCGATCTCTGCTCGCTGCGGCCGCACCTCGATCGCCTCGTGCTCTCCTGCATCATGCAGCTCGATCCGCAGGGCGAGATCACAAGCTACGAACTCTGCGAAGGCGTCATCCGTTCGGCCGAACGAATGACCTACACCGACGTACACGGCATCCTCGAAGGCGACGCCCCGCTGCGCCAGCGCTACGCGCCGCTCGTCTCGCACTTCGAGCAGATGCGCGACCTCGCGCTCATCCTCAATCGCAAGCGCGAGCGCCGCGGCGCCATCGACTTCGATCTTCCCGAACCTGAGATCGATTTCGACGAGTTGGGCATGATGAAGTCCGTCACCCGCTCCGAGCGCAACATCGCCCACCGCCTGATCGAGGAGTTCATGCTGTCGGCCAATGAATGCGTTGCCGGTTATCTGGAGAGCCGCGCCATTCCATCGCTCTACCGCATCCACGAAAAGCCCGCGCCCAACCGCGTCCTCGATTTTGAAAACGTCGCCGCCTCGTTCGGCTACTCGCTCGGCGTCGGCACGCTTCCCGTTAAGAAATTCAAGTACACCGAAGACCGCCGCCCCTATCGCCGCGATGGACGCAGCGACCGCGGCGGACAGCGCCGTCGCGAGATCGAGATCCCCGAAGACATCCACGTCACTCCGCGCATGTACCAGAAGCTGGCGGCCAAGATCGCGGGCACGCCCGAAGAACGCATCCTGTCGTTTCTCATGCTGCGCTCGCTCAAGCAGGCGCGCTATTCCGAGATCAACGCCGGCCACTTCGCGCTCGCCGCGCCCACCTATACTCACTTCACCTCACCCATCCGCCGCTACCCCGACCTGATCGTTCACCGCATCCTGAAAGCCACGCTGCGCAACGATCCCGACGAACTCCAACCCGGCACGCTCGGCGACATTCACGTCGGCAAAGGCGTTCCCGAAGAGAAGCCGGTAACGCCGTGGTCCAAGCGCGAGCCAGGCCCGGTCCCGCGCCTGCAATCGGCGCACAAGGCCGCCGCAGAAGCCGAGGCCCCCGAGGCTCCCGTGAGCGAGTCCGAGTTGCACGCCATCGCCGATGAGTCCAGCCAGTCCGAGCGCGGCGCCGACGAGGCCGAGCGCGAGTTGATGGAATGGAAGAAAGCCAAGTTCATGGCCGAGCGCGTCGGCGAGGAGTTCGACGGGCTCATCATCTCGGTCACCAAGTTCGGATTCTTCGTCGAGCTGAACGACATGTTCATCGAGGGACTCGTTCCCCTCGGCTCGCTCGAAGACGACTGGTACCAGTACCACGACACAACCCGCCAGATCATCGGCCAGCGCTCCCGCCGCACCTTCTCCCTTGGCGACCGCGTGCGCGTGCTCGTGGACCGCATCGACGCCATCGAACGCAAGGTCCAGTTCGCAATCGTGTCGCCCCCGGTCGAGGCCGCTCCTAAAGCCCGGCGCCGTCCGCGCGCCTGAGCTCTCCTGGGGTCAGCCGCTCGACGGTCGCCGCGGGTTTGCGCACAGGCGCATGCAACCCGAAAGGCCCATGTCGGATACTCACTTCAGTTGGCTTGGAGTACCGCAAGCGGCCGATGTGACGCTTCATGCGCTTGACAGGATTCAGCGCCAGTAGGCATCTTAGGGACGGCAACTACCTAAACCAACTTTCGGGTGCCGCTTCAAAGCACCTTACCTAGGCATACGCCCGAGGCAAGCATGAGCTATGCCGCTGAGCATCGTGCGGCACGAATCCTGATCGCCTCTGCCGACATCTTCCTTGCCCAATTGCGCAAGCAGGTGCTGGAGCAGCATTTTGCCTCCGCGGTCGATGTCGTCAGCACCCGGAACCGGCAGCACGCGCTGGCGCTACTGCAAAGCGAAGACTTCCAAGTGCTGCTGTTGTGCTGCTCGCTTACCTCGAAGGCGCACACCGAGTTCGCCGAACTGTACCGCCAGAGAAACTCCACCGGCAAGTTGGTGGTTTGTGAAGGCCGTGACCCGGTCTCCTTCACCTACGACGTGATGCTGCCCATTCCGGGCGGCCCCTGCGAACTGCTCGCCGCTATGCGGGCAATCTTGCAGCAGCTCGGCATTCCGAACATTGCCAATCCCGAATAGTCCTAGGCACACGGCCCTTCCCCCCTCGCACTGACCTGCCCTGCGGCTGCGTCATCCTCTGCGCATGCTCCGCCGCCGGCTGCAGGCTCCGTCGCCCGGCTGGTAAAATCAATTTTTGGGAATCGCACTCAAGGAGCAGGGACGATATGCCTCACATGGTGAACTGCGTGAAACTGGGCCGGCAGGCTGAAGGACTCGACGAGCCGCCCTTCGACAGCGAACTGGGCCAGCGCATCTACGCCAACGTCAGCAAGGAAGCCTGGGAGCAGTGGAGCCACCACATGAAGATGCTGCTCAACGAATACCGCCTGCAGCCGTGGCGTCCCGAGCACCAGGAGTTCATCGGCCAGCAGATGGAGCAGTTCTTCTTCGGCGCCGGCGCCAAGCCGCCCTCGCAGTTCACGCCCGAGAGCAAGTAGCGAATCGCCCCGGCGCGGCTACTTGTTTTTCCGCGCCCGGGGTGGTGTAGAATATTCCTGACCCCAGCACGCCTCCCTCGGGCGTGCAGTTTTAGACCGTCGGGACGTGGCTCAGCCTGGTAGAGCACTCGCTTGGGGTGCGAGGGGTCGGCAGTTCAAATCTGCCCGTCCCGACCATTCTTTTGTTTTCGCCCTTTTGAAGATCAAGTCGAACGGCTTTCTATAAGAAGGATAGACACTTACGCCGTCGATCTCGCAGTTCAAAAGTACTTTTCGCAGCAGTTCCGCTTGTTCTGCGGGTTTCCGCGTAACATACAGAAAATAAGCTTTGTTCGCGAGTTCTAAAATCCTCTGCGCTGACAGCACGCGGTCTTCGCAGTTTGTCTCCTTTAGCCCAGTAATCGCCATCTGAATCTGTCGTTCTTCAGAGCGCCAATCCGCCATCTTGCGTTCCCAGAAGTCCGCCGGGATTTTGCCGTCCAGTTTATCGGTGTACGCCTGATCCATGCGACGGCGGATTCCCGTGAGGCGCTGCTCTAACTGTTGTCCCTGGGCTTTGGCTTCCCGTTCCACGCACTGGCAGTCCTGGGCGAGCGATTCCTGCATTTGGGCGAGGACGTCATCTGGGATGTGAATGTCTTTCAGGACCTGCCCCAATTTTTCGGAAATCTGCTCTTCGCGGAAGCGCGGCAGATCACATTTGCCCCGATACCCACTGCAACGGTAATAGACGTATTTCGCCTTCTTCAATTCTGCCGTCACAGTGCAGTGGTCATGGGCGCAGGTCATCAGGCCGCGAAATGCGATGTCTTGTTTTCCGTATTTGGGTTTGTTGGGACCGCGCATCACCGCCTGCACAGTTTCGAAAAGTTGCGGTGTGATGAACGTCTGGTGCTTGCCCGAATACACCTTGCCGCTCCACTGGAATTCACCGAGGTAGAAGCGATTATTCAGAATCGTGTGCAAGTATGCCCGGTTGATAATTTTTCCGGTTTCCGTGCGAATGGCCGTTCGCAACGTCGCAAGCGAGTGTTTTCCCGAGGCATATAGCTCGAAAATCCGCATCACAATCGCGGCGTTTTCCGGGTGAGGTTCGACCTTGCGATCAGCCTTGTTATTCCGGTAACCCAACGGAGCTCGTCCCGGATAAATGCCCTGCTCGGCTTTCTCCCGCATTCCTTTAATGACTTCTTCCCGGAGATTCTCGACATAGTTGCGGGCAATCAGCAGATGGAGGCCATGCGCAAGTTTGTCCTGCGAACGAGAGTTTTTCGAAAGAACCTGGTTCTCTTTTACGAAATGAATTTCCGCGTCCAAATCTTCCAGGGTCACCGCATCGCGGAAGTTCCGATAAAGGCGGTCGGTCTTTTCGACCAAAACCACTCGGCATTTCCGGGAACGTTTTAGGAATTCAATCATTTTCCCGAAGTGCTTCCTGCCAGTACTTTTCGCCGTTTCTACGTCGATGAACTCCTCGGCGATTTCGATGCCGTTCCGGGAAGCGTATTCATGCAGCAGCTTCAACTGCGCTGGAATTGAATAGCCTTCCTGTTCCTGCTCTCGGCTGGAGACGCGGGCATATAAGACAGCGTTCATCGTTTGGTGCCTCCACTCGGTTTTTGCGGGCCCTTTTTCGCTGACGGTTCGGAGTGCTTCGCCCATCGGGCCTGAGCTGCCTTTCGTGCCAATTCGCTTCGCCGCTCGGGGGAGAGGTTGCTCTTCCGCTTGTTGCCCCCGATCCTTCCCTGTTCTTGAAAGAACTCGCGTATCTTGTCGGGCAATCTCATAGGAACCAAATTATGCTTACCCCCTACGGAGTTGTCAAGCAGCCAATTGTCGGGCTACCGATTCTCGGTAATGCCGTACGAGGGCTTCCCGCGAGAACGCGACTTCTGCCGCATCATCGCGCAACAAATACGGTTCAAGCTTTCCCCACAATCTGGCCCCCTGGCCGTGCGAGCGCGAATAGACATAACGCTTCGCAAAATGAAGACCCTGTTCCCGGATCAGCCGCTGCGTTTTTTCGATCATGCACTCCATCGCGTAACTCACGCCCGTAATGCTTGGCGGGACTGGCATGTAAAGAAATCGCATATGCTCAAACGGATCGAATTCGGCAGCGTTCGCTCGTAGGGCGGCTACCGTGCGCAGCGGCTCGGGCACCCTTCCTGCCGCCATTACCCGTTCAACGCGGGTGAGAATTCGAGGGGAATCCGGTGGAATTCGGAAGACCTCCTCGAAGCATGGAAGTTCCTGGTCGGGCGAACAGCGCTTCACGATGCGTGCATACTGCGCTCGGTATTCGGACATTTTGTCGTAGACGCGCGTAACATTGGGGCGTTTGCCGAAGTAGATCGTCTCCAGTCGCGCTCGGCCCATTTCGATGATCGTGCCTTCGGATTTCGCCATCTCTGAGTGATGCCGTTTCCACTTCACTGACGTTGCCTGCCGAAACCAACTGACAGGCACGTTGGGAACGTCCGCTGCGCAATCGACGCGGGTCACTTCGCAGCGAAGGGCGTTTAGGGCGAAAATCTGCTCGACTTCGTTCACCATTCGCGAAAACGGCATAGTGCCGGTGTCGAGGAGTTCGAGTTTGTGCGTGGGGACTTTCCCCCGTTTACTCCACAAGTGAAGAGCGGCGTCGTAACCGTAGGGCTGCAAATTGGCGAACAGTTCGTAATAGCGGCTGCGCTGGAAGGGACCTTTAGGATCATTCAGAAGCTGGGTGAATATGCGACCGAATTCCGGGGAAAAAGGCGGCCCGCTCCGGTGGTGAGGAATTCGGACTTCGAGCTTATCGATCACCGGCTAGACTCCTCACCGCAGGAGTCGGGTTTGTGAGTGACACGACAATTTGTCGTAAGTTGCAGGCTTATTAGACAGGGCCTGCAACTGAACCGGGCTCCGCTGCGCTCCGCCCGGCGCGGGGTTCCACCCCGCACCCCGGGCCGGTTTTCTGTCCTAACCCGCAGTCTTGGCTGGTATCGAGTCCGGGCAGCAGCCTTGCAGGGCACCGCGTGCGGTATAAGTCGCGGGTCGGAGACCGGCCAGGAACCGTTGCCCGCTCTGCTCGCGCGATGCCCTGTAAGGCTGCTGCCCAACCTAGTGTCCTCGCTTGTGTGCGTGTGGCCCGGAGCACATCGGACACAAATTACGCAGCGCATAACTGCGTTTGAGCCGCTGCTCGAAGAATCCGTCTTTGCGCCGCCACAGGCGCACGACGCGCCAAGCAATGCCGCGCTTGCTCACGGCCGCCAGTAAAGGCGCGCCTCGGCCTGCCCGATGCGCCTTCACTCGCTCGGCTACGTTTGTGCTGAATCCCATGTAGTGCTGCGCGCCGTGGTAGGGCCGGGCGAAATGCACCAGGTAGACCGAGCCGATCACGTGTCCGTGCCGCCGATGGTTGAAGAACCGCATTAGAATGGCGTCCTTTCCGTGAGCACGATGTAACGCCTCTGGCTCATCCCACGCGGCACACGGCTAATCAGCCAACCGCCGCGCCTCTTGGCTTTGCGTTCCGCCCTGTCCTTTTCGCTAAAGGAACCGTGGAACATGTAGGCATACCCCTCCCCTGCCGGTTTCTTCCGCTTGCGTCTCATGCTGTCTCCTTATCAGGAAGTGAATGGTTGAGCGCGGCGTCAGAATGGCCCGCCATCGCTGTATACGCCGCGCTGAGCGGTCGAGTTAGGCCCGCTGGTGCAGCAATGGCAAGCTGCGAGAGCAGCAGCCCGAAGCACAAACCGCAGAATGGAACCGAAGCCGTACATTTCTGCTGCCGCTTCGTTCTGCCGATGGTCGACAGGAGGTAGCAGACTGAGAAATCCGCTGGAGTACCGCATTGACTACACAACTTGGCGACCATCCGCTCCCTCCCGCTCCCAGCGGTCCAGTAGTTCGAAGAACTCGCGCAACTGCGCCAGAGAGAAGGCGTCCAGTTTCGGCGCGGAATTGGCCGTCGCCTCGGTCACCGCCAAGGTCGAGTGCCCCGCAACTGGCCTTTCGCTTCTCATCGCGAGCACAGTGTAAGCCCTGGTTTCTCAATGAGTTACGGTGCTCAAAATCCACTTTTCAGAATTAGCTGGCAGCAGTAGCCTTAGCCAATCACACCAATTGTGGGCAATGGCCCTATCGACAGCCTGAAATAGTGGGAGGACTTTATTTTGCAAGGCACTCATTACGACTATGAAGGCGGCCCTGACTTGCTGTTCCAGCTCCCAAAGCGCGGACGCGGACGACCCGGAGTTGGGGACCCGGAACTGCTATCGAGGCGCGATGAATTCAGTTACCTGCTGCAAATGTGCTGGGGTGATGTTGGCTGGCCGCTGTCGAAAGCAAAGGACGAAGCGGATATCAGAGACGCGCTAGGTAAGATCAAGGCGAGCGGATTCCATTCATCTGGGTTGAGGCTGTTCTTGCATATAAGTGCTTTTGGCAACTTGGTTTGGCCCACTTTGGCGGTTTAATCTGGCCCACCCCCCTGGGGCGTTGAGGTTTAAGAGGACAGTGTTCCGTTCTGCTGGAGCGAAGCCCGTAGGGCGAAGCGGAAGCAGAACGGAACGGCGGCGCCTCCGTGGTCAGTCCTTCCGTTTCTTCCTTAGCGTTCTGCGAAAGCGATACGACTCCGAGCCGGTCTCGATGATGTGAGCCTGGTCGGTCAGCCGGTCGAGCACGGCCTTGCAGAGCCGGGCGTTGGTAAAGACCTGTGGCCACTCGGAGAACGGTAGGTTGGTCGTCACGATGACGGCCGCTTTCTCCGCTCTTTCGGCGATCACCTGGAAGAGCAGTTCAGCGGCGACTTCAGCCAGCGGGACGTAGCCAAGTTCGTCAACCACGATCAGTTCCACGCGCGACCAGCGTGCCAGCATTCGGGTCAGGCTCTGTTCGCGTTGTGCCTCGACCAGATGGTTGACCAGCGCGGCAGCGGTTGTGAAACGGACGCGCTTCTGTTGGCGGCAGGCGGCGATGGCCAGGCCGGTGGCCAGGTGAGTTTTTCCGGTGCCCGGTTCACCGACCAGAAGCACTGGTTCTGAGCGTTCCAGGTAGCCGCCTTCGGCCAAGGTTCGGACCCGCGCTGCCGGGATGTGGGGCGACTGAGCAAAGTCAAACTCCTCAAGCGTCTTGATCCGGGGCAGGTGCGCGTCTTTGATGCGTAGCTCGATCGAGCGCCGTTCGCGCTCCTCGACCTCGGCCTGGAGCAACGCTTCGAGGTAGTGAAGATGGGAGTGCTTCTGCTGCCGGGCTTCCTCGGCCAGCGTCGCGAACTGAGCACCGATGGCGCCCATCCGCAGACTCTGGCAGTGCTGGGCGATGCTGGCGGCTTCCATACTCATGCCAGCACCTCCATGGTCAGCAGCTGGTTGTACTCGACCATCGTTGGCAGCGGGCGTTCGTAGGCTGCCAGTACGCCGATCTCGACCTTCGCCGCCGTCGCATGCTGGAGGCCATCGCTCATGAGGAGATGACGGATGGCCGCCTCGTCCGTGCAGCCCAGCACCAGAGCCTGCGCCACTGACGCTTCCAGCTTTGCGTAGCCAAACTCGCGGCCCATGCGGATGACGGCAACCATGGACCGCGTTCCACTTTGGCGGCCATGCTTGTGGATCAGCAGCTCCCATAGTTCGTCGTAGCTCCCCGGCCAGCGGCCCTGGGCCCGCCACTGCGCCAGCGGCTTGGAGCCGCGCAATGCGCCCGGCTTGCGGTCGAGCACTTCCAGATAGTGTTCGAGATCGAGGATGTGCTGCGAGCGCGCATAACTGCGCTCGTGCTGCGCCACCGGCCGGCCGCTGTGTCGGATCTCGACCCTGCTGGAGTAGGCGCGGGCCTCGACCGCGGTGCCTGCTTTTATCGGTACCGAGTAGAAGTTCGTGAGCACCTTCGCACAGCCCGCCTGATCGACCTTCGGAAAGCTGATCTCGGCCAGTTCGAAGTTCTCCGCCGCCAACGACCGCAGATGCTGCTTCTCGGTGAGTAACAGCGCGCCCACCGTCTGCGTGCGGCCCGCGATGATGCGGCTCTCGTCTTTGCGGCAGTCCGCAAGCAGCTTGGCGTTCAGCTCGGCAAGATCGCGTGCCGCCGGTACGGGAACCCAGTGGTTGCGTCGGAAGTAACCGCCTTCGCCTTCCACGCCGCCCTTCTCGTGGCCTTCGCCGGGCGTGCAGAAGTCGGCTTGATACTGCCAGTGCGAACGGAAGGCGATGAAGCGAGCCGTCAGCTTGCGCTCGTACCCGCGCAGGATCTTTTTCACCGCACTCGAAAGGTTGTCGTACCGGAGACGGCGGAAGACACCGCCGAAGTAATGGAACGCCAACTCGTGGGCTTCCAGAAACGCCTGCTGCGTGGCCCGCAGATAGGCGCGATGATAAGCCGCCCCGCTGGCCATCGAACGCATCTCGAATACTTGCAGCTTGATCCGCTCGCCATCCAGATCGGCATAGGCTTCATACCAATCGACCTGGGCTTCCACGCCCCAGTCGTAGCTCTGCGGCACGAAGGTCTCCAGACGAGCCAGCCCCAGCGCCTCTTTGCGGCGCTCCACATACTGCCGCACCGTGCGGCCGGCCGCCGTGCATCCCGGCACCTCGGCGCGAATACGCTCCCAGATCCGTCTTGCCGTGTGGCGCTGCTTTCGCGGCGCCTTGCGGTCACCTTCCAGGATCGCGTCGATGAACTCGACGGCCGGTGCCATCTTCAGATGCGGACGCTCCGTCTTCTTGCGCCGCGCCGGTATCGCGCTCTGAATCGCCTCACGCACCACCCGCCGATGGACGCGCAGCTTCCGCGCCACCCCCTGGATCGTGCCTACCCCAAACTCATACTCCAACCGAATCTGTTCGAACAGCTCCACCTTGGCTCTCCAGTCCAACTCCAGCCTCCAGATCCAAGCTCACGCTCAGATCCAGAGTAGAAGTTTGCTCTGTCCATGGGTGGGCCAAAACAAACCGCCAAAGTGGGCCACTTCAGAATGCCAAAATCA
>CAINCZ010000163.1 GCA_903847195.1 uncultured Acidobacteriota bacterium
CGTCCAGGCGCTCGCCCATACTGCCGCCGGCACCTGAGATCAACCGCCCAATAATTTTGGACCATCGCCGTGTTGTAGGCCCAATGCCATTGAGCGATTGGGATGACTTGTAGGTCTGCGGGCAGTGCCCGCCCGGTCTAATCCCTCTTGTTGAAAATCCAGGTTCGTTCGTCGGCCAGTCGTGCTTCACCGCTTGGCTGGCCCGCGCCGTGTGTTCGGTGTCGTCGGTCACCTGGCTGAGGAACCGCCTGCGGCTCCAGCCCAATTCCGCGAGTAATCGCGGAATTGGGAAGCGACGGTAGAACTGTCTGCACTCGCAGAGCCGCCGTTCGCTGGCCCCGGTATCGTTCGCGAGCCGGCGAGACGCAGGCGCCCCCCGGAGAATTCCGCTCTCAACCGACTACAACCAAGCCGAAGCAAGCTTCATATCAGACCCAATGCGAGTAAACATCCCCGGGGCAAGCCCCATGAGCGCTAACTTAAAAATTGCATAATTTTTCCACTCGCTTGAAACTCTTCTCCGATGACGACGACGACCGTGGCGGATCGGAATTGGGAGTTTCTGCTTGGGCTGCTGCCCACCGACTGGAAGGAGCTGGCGCACACGACAGGAGCCATCACCCGATTGCGGGGCTTCGATACGGAAGACCAGCTCTTGCGCGCCCTGCTCTTGCACGTAGCCTTGGGCTGTTCGTTGCGGGACACCGTCGTGGTCGCGAAAGCAGCCGGATGGCTTGAACTGTCCGATGTCGCCCTGCTCAAGAAGCTGCGGCAATCGGAGCGCTGGTTGCAGGCCCTGTGCGTGGGATTGCTGCGCGACAGCGAATTGGCAGTGCCCAGCGCGACGCCCTTGCGCATGCGGCTCATCGACGGCACGCACGTCAAAGAGCCGGGCCAGACCGGCAGCCAGTGGCGGATGCACTTTAGCCTCCAAGTGCCGCAGTGGAGCTGCGACTATTTCGAAGTGACCAGCAGCGTGGGTGCGGGCAACGGCGAATCGCTGCGCCACTTCCCGGTGCGCTCCAAGGATTGCCTGATCGCCGATCGCGGTTACGCGCAGGCCGCCGGCATCGGACACGTTCAGCGCAAGGGCGGCTACTGTATCGTGCGACACAATGCCCAGAATCTTCCGGTCGAAGACGAGGCAGGCGCCACCGTGGACGTGTTGAGCTGGTTGCGTGGCCTGACGCAACCCGGGGCGGTCGGCAGCCGCACGGCCTACGTGCAGGTCGATCAACAGTTGCGCGTCCTGGTGCGCCTTTGTGCGGTGCGCAAAAGTCCCGAGGCGGTCGTGGCGAGCCAGCGTAAGTTGCGGCGGCGAGCACAAAAAACCGGGGAAGCGCTGCGGGCCGAAACCCTGGACTATGCCCAATGGGTCATCGTGCTCACCACCGTGCCGCCAGAGTTGCTCAGCGACACGCAGATTCTGGAATGGTATCGGGTGCGCTGGCAAATTGAACTGGCGTTCAAGCGGCTCAAATCGCTGGCCGGCTTTGGGCACTTGCCCAAATTCGATCCACGTTCCAGCCGAGCCTGGCTGTATGGGAAGCTGCTGGTCGCACTGTTGACCGAAAGAATGCAGCGTTACGCGAAAGCGTTTTCCCCCTGGGGAGTTCGCTGGTGCGATCCAGAAGCGTCCGCACAGTTTATGGCGGGAAACGAAATTCTTGCTGCGGTTGATTAATTCCGCGCTGTGGCCGGAGTTGCTCATCGAGGATTGCTTAAAGAATTGGCGGACCATCCAGCTCGATCTAGCCGAGCGCCGACGGAATCGTCGCCCACGAATCGATACCCTGCTAAGTTAGCGC
>CAINCZ010000164.1 GCA_903847195.1 uncultured Acidobacteriota bacterium
ACAACGAAAAGCCAAAGCCCTTCATCTGGACCGCCAAAGCTTCTGACATTCTAGAAAAGGTTAAGCGCGCCCGGTTGGCCCTGGATAATCGTTAATCTGAATGCCGCACTCCACTAGCGGAGATACCTGTTCACAGGTCTTCCCCGCCGACCGAGCCGGAGAAACATATATAACTTTTAAACTATTGTTACTACAGATATCTACATAGAATTCAGATTATTCAATATACAATGGCTCTCTAGTATTTCCATCGTAACTGCTAGTTACTCATACACCAAGCAATGCACTTTACCTTACAGGTCAGTGCCCCTCCCTGCCTCGCGCGCCTCCAGAAGCAAATCAGTGAGGGCATGGAGCCGCTCCTTCCCCAAGTGTCCCAACTGACGGCGGTGGGCCTGCAGCATTGGATGCTGGAGCCGCTTCAGCACCTCGAGACCTTCCGCGGAGATCCGCGACCTCACCCGCCGGCGGTCCTGACTTTCGCGAATGCGGGAGATCAGGCCGCGCTTCTCCAGTCGGTCGAGCAGGCGGGTTATGTCGGGATCGCGCGTGATCATGCGCTCACCGATCTCCCCGCAGGGCAGGCCGTCGGAGGCCCGCCGCAAAATGCGCAGCACGTTGTACTGGGTCAGCGACAGGTCTTCGCTCTTCAGCACCTGCACAATTCCCCGCGACAGCAGGTCGGCGGTGCGCACCAGTTCCACGTAAACGGTTTCTTCCAGCCGTAGCGCGCGGCGCGACGGCGCAGATGGGTCGGCCATGGCGCAATTCTAGTCGTTTTCACGACTGCTGTATTTACAGATAATTCCGCAACGGCCGCCTTCACCCGTCAGCACACCGTCAGTCGCCGCATGATGAAGTGCTGCCACCCTCCGCTGGCGCCGTTGAATTGCAAGGTGTAGCGCAGCGCGAGTGTGTAATTTCCCAACTTGATGTTGGGATCATGCAGCACCGGCGTAATGGGATAGGTTACCGCGTTGCTGTTCACCTTGGCCGTGATTTTGTCGGCCGGCAGAGCTCCGCACAGGGTCCCGGTCAATGCTGGAAGGGCCGTGCCGTCCCGGATGTCAGCGTCCACTTCAACATGCAGTCAGCCTTCGACTTTCCGCGCCGTCCGGCCATCCACTCGCAACTGGCGGGAAAACGCAAGGAGGCAAATACGGAGCGTCCCACCGCGCCATAGCCACCGGACGCGCCTTCAGGTCCGATTAAATGAAGAGGCTGTGCTGAAGAAGATGCGGCACAAAATAGAATAGGCGCGGCACTTGGCCGCGCCTGTCACCAATCAGGAAGGCCGCTAAGAAGGGTTTCCAGGACGCCGCAATCGGGCCTCGAACTTCTCCAACAACTCGGCCCGGCGTTCTTCTGACAATTCCTGCTCCAGTTCGTCCAGCGCGACCGCCACCACGTCGTAGTGATGCAGCGAGGCAAACTTCGCATCTGCCGTAAGTTCGCGCCAAAGTTTATGCAGTTGTTCATTCTCCTGCTCGCGCAGCCGTGGCGTGTGCGGGCCCAGCGTGTACTCCCGCGTTCTTCCGTCCGGCGAAGCCACCTCCATCTGAATTCTTGGCTTGGGCTCCGGCAGCCGCTCCCACGCATCACCCGTCAGCTTCGCCTGCTCGTCGGACGTGAGCTTGTTGGAAAGTCCGCAGATCACCCGCGCAGACTCCAGCCGCTGCGCCGTCACCATGATGCTGTCAAACACGTTCGTCGATGGCACCACCAGCAGCGCAACGTGTTTGCCTTCTTTCTCCGCCACCGCCACCACGCGCGAGAACAACTCCTGCTCGTAATGGTCGAAAACGTCCTTGGCGTCATACACTACGTTGCCGCCAAAGTTGTGCTCGCGGTGCGACAACCGCGAGGTCATCACCACCACATCCTGTTTGCTCGTATCCACCGCATGCAGGGCCGCGCGAAGGTAGTAGAGGTTGCGCGGATCGCGCACGGCAACCAGCACGTTGCCCCGCCGGATACCGACGGTCTCGTCGGTCATCTCCGGATTGCCGAAAACCCGGAACTGCTCCAGTTGCTCTGGCTTGCCCATGGCCAGTTTGCGCGCGTGCTTTTCGCTCCAGGTGAAGATGCCGAAGAACAGCACGCTGAAGACAACTCCGGCGACGGTCGCATCCACCTTGGTGAAGAAATTCGCCACCGCCGTCAGGAACAACGTCAGCGTGATCAGGAACAACCCGATCGGGAACTCAACGCCCCGGATCGTCACGTTGCCGGGCACCTTCCACTCGCGCCGTTCCTTGTGCGTGTAGCGCAGCACCAGCACGGCCAGCGCCTTGAAAGAGAAGCTCCAGATCACGCCGAACGCATACACCGCCGCCAGCAGGTAAACGTCGCCCCGGCTGAGCACAATCGTCGCGATCTGCAGCACCACGACCATGTTGATGATGCGGTTCGTCGTGCCGAAGCGCCGGTGAGGCCGCTGGAACCACGAAGTCAGCACGCCGTCTTCGCACACCCGGTTCAGCACGCCGTTGGCGCCCACAATCGCCGTATTGGCCGCGCCCGCCAGGATCAGCACTCCCACCAGCACCACGAACGCGTGGAAGAAAATCTTCAGGATGGTCGGGCCGACCACGTACATCGCCAGTCCGCCAATCAGGTTGCTGAAGAACTGCGGCCGTACGCTGTCTGGAATGATCATCACCGCGAAAAACGAAACCAGCGAGGTGAACACCATGCTGTAGATGAAGATCACCATCCCGGCGCGCTCCAGGTTCTTCAGCTTCGGATGCTCGATCTCGCGGTTCACCTGCGCCAGCGTCTCTTCGCCGCTCATTGCCAGCACGGAATGCCCGAAGCCCACCAGCACGATGACCCACATCATCTTCTGGAAGCCGGTGTGCGTCAGCCAGCCCCAGGTCTCGTGGCCCATCTTCATGTTGCTGACCGAGGGCAGCGGCGGCAGGCTCGCGCCGTTCTTGAAGATCGTAACCAGGCACCAGATGACCAGCACCACCACCATCACGCTGGTGACCTTCATGATCTTCATGGCCTTGTCGCTGGACTCGTGCATGCCCTTGATGTTCTGCCACCAGAAGTAGAGAACCACCAGGATTGCGAAACCGGCCGCGAAGTAGTTGTCGTTGAAATGCAGCGGGTGATGCAGGTATTCCGCGACGTCCTTGATCCATCCCGCCAGGTACTGGCCCGCAGAAACGGCGCTGATGGGACCGGTCAACACATAGTCGAACAGCAGCGCGGAGACCGACAGCTTCGCCAGCGTGCCGCCCATCGCCTCCTTCACCACGCGATATACGCCGCCGCGCACGAACATGCTGCTGGATTCGATATAGACGGCCCGCACCGCGTAGCTGAACAACATCACGGCCAGGATGAACCACGGCGCGCTCTTGCCGATTACATTCTCGGCGTCGCCGCCGGCATAGTATGCCGACGAAGCCAAGTCGGACAGCACGATGGCCGCCACCCGCCAGAACGAGATGAACGTCAGCATTACCGTGCTGGCGACAAACACGGGGATGGCCGCGCGCTTGAAAGGTTGGGGAGGTGAAGCCTGCTTCTGTGGAGATAGGGACATGCGCTACACAATTCCTGAGCAGACTGTCTTACGCCCCTGCTTGCCCGGCGAGGGATGTGGCTCTTGCCGCTCTGTGGTCTCATCTTACGGGCGCGCGCATGCGAATCACCCACGGCGGGGCATTAAAAAACCATTAACGTGTGTCGTCAGGAATGTCGAACGATGAGCTACTCGCCGGGCTCGAACCTGTATCCCACCCACGGTTCGGTGATGATGTAGCGCACGGAACCATCCTCCGGCTCCAGCTTCTTTCTGAGATGGGTGACGAAAACTCGCAGATGATCCGCCTGTGCGCTCGGCGTGTCGCTCCATACCGCCGCCAGCAGCGCCCGGTGCGTAATCACCTTGTTCGGATGCCTGGCCCAATACACGAGCAGGTCAAACTCTTTCGGGCTCAGGTGAACATCCCCGCCGCGCACCACCACGCGGCGAACTTCGAGGTCGATCGAGAAGTCGCCCACTTCGATCTTCGTGACCTCGCGTGACACCGGCTCCATGCCCGCCCGCCGCAGCATCGCGCGAATACGCGCCAGCAGCTCGTTCGGCGCAAACGGCTTGGTTACGTAGTCGTCGGCCCCGGCATCCAGCGCCTCGATCTTGGTCTTCTCCTCGCCTCTCACCGAAAGCACGATGATCGGAATGGTGTGCTTCTCGCGCACCCGCCGACACAACTCGATGCCCGCCATGTTGGGCATGGCCAGGTCGGTAACCAGCAGGTCGGGCTGCCAGTCGCGCATCACCTCGAGCGCCTCGTCCCCGTCCGACGCGGTATGGACGGTGTAGCCGTGGCTGGAGAGCGTAGTGCGCAGCACCCGCGTAATCTGCGGTTCATCGTCCACCACCAGAATGCGCCGATCCGTGTACCGCGCCTCGTCCTCACCGTTCTTCATCGTCGCTCTCTTCCCCGCCGCACCGTCCCGTGCGTGGCTCGTATTGTGTTCTAAACTCGCCGCACTTGTCGAATCAAGTACAATTTGCTGCGTGAAACGCCTTGTTGGTGGCAGACTCGGACGCCTTGCGATTTCGACCCTGCTGGTCGCGGCCATTACCTACGTCTACTTCGCGCATGTCCACGTAAACTCCGCCACCGTCGGATTCACCCTGCTGCTCGGCGTTCTGGTGGTGTCGGCCCAATGGGGACTTGTCTGCGCCCTCTTCATGTCGGTCATTGCGGTCCTCGCCTATAACTTTTTCTTCCTTCCGCCTATCGGCACCTTCACCATCGCCGATCCGCAGAACTGGATCGCCCTGGGCACATTCCTCATTGCGGCGGTAATCGCCAGCAACCTGGCTGAGCGGGCGCGCCAGCAGGCTTTGAACGCCAACCTGCGCCGCCGGGAAGTCGAACGACTGTACTCTCTCAGCCAGCAATTGCTCGCCTTTGAGAACATTCCGGAACTGCTCAACGAAATTCCGCGGCAGGTCGTGGCTTGCTTCGGTCTTACTTCGGCCGGCTTCTATCTGCTCGCCGGAAACCGAAGCTACTACTCCGATCTCGCCAGCGAGACGCTTCTCGGCCAGGGTGCCTTGCAGGAAGCCGCAGAGCGCGGTCCCTCGGTGGACGACGGCAGCGCCAAGCGCTTTGCGCCCCTGCGTGTCGGCGTGCGCAGCATCGGCGCCCTTGGCGTCATTGGCGATCCGGTCTCACGCGAGACGATGGAAGCCATCGCCGGCCTCGTGGCCACCGCCATCGAGCGCGCCACCACCATGGAGCAGCTAAGCCGCGCCGAGGCGGCGCGCGAAAACGAAAAGCTGCGCACCGTGCTCCTCGACTCGGTGACCCACGAGTTCCGCACCCCGCTGACTTCCATTCTCGCCTCCGCCAAGGCCATGCTGCTTGACGACCATCTCAACGACGCTGCGCGCCTCGAACTGCTGATCGTGATCAACGAGGAAGGGGAACGGCTCAACCGTCTCGTTGGCGAGGCCGCGGAGATGGCGCAACTGGACGCGCATCAGGTGGAGTTGGAGATCGCTCCCCACGACCTTCGCTACGCCGTCGAGGGCGCCATGGAAGATTGCAACCGAACTCTGGCCGGACATCCGGTCGAGGTGGCAATCCCGGATGCCTTGCCCCGCGCTCAGATGGACCCGAAGCGCATTCAGGAGGTCATTGCGCACCTGCTGGACAACGCCGCCAAGTACTCCGCCCCGGACACCCCGATCCGGGTCAGCGCCGAACTCAAGGGCAACATGGTGGTAACGTCGGTGGCCGACCGCGGACCCGGCATCGACGCCATCGAGCAGGATTTAATCTTCGACAAGTTCTACCGTGGGCGCGGCCAGCGCAAGGTGCAGGGCACCGGCATGGGTCTGGCCATTGTTAAGGCGATCATCGAGGCCCACGGCGGGCAGGTAGGCCTCATCAGCCAGCCGGGTAGCGGCTCAGTGTTTTACTTCACCCTGCACGCAGCGCAACCGTCGTAGTCACTCCGCGCTGCGCCTACTTCTTCACTTTCCGCGGCAGTTTGGCCGTGCGCTGCTCAAACCACGGCATCCAGCTTTTGCCGTCGGTGCTGATCTCGGCCTTCCACGTATTTCTGGTCCAGTCAGGCGCCCACGTGATGGTGCGGCGCGTCAGGTACTGCTTGCCTCCCGCTGAGAGCCTACCCTCCACCGTCGCCACGCGCCCGTTAAAGCTGAATGTGCCCGACTCCAGGTTGCCGTTATCGGCAAAATTCGCAAAGGTAAACTTCTTTGCCACCGGATCGTAGCCTTCGATCTCCCGCACGTGCACCACGGCTCCCCCAGCCTTGAGCGTCAAATCTACTTGGTAGAAAAATCCGCCCAGAATCGGCGAGATCACCGCTTCACCGGAGGCTTGCCCTGCGGGACCCAACGGTCCGGCCTGCATATCGCACTGGAACTCCCAGCGGCCGGGCAACATGGCCAGTTTCTTGAGTTCAGGATTCTTCGGCGCTTGCGCCTGAAGAATTCCCGCAAAAACAACGATGAAAGAAAATAGCAGCAGATGGATACGTCGCATGATTACCTCGCGCACTAGCGCCGATAAAGTCGCTACTGAAGTTCGGGCCGATTGCCTCTGCCTGCACGCTGGGAAAGCCCACCCACAATAGCAAATGCGTCTGTGTCTGGCGAAGGATTCTCGCGCGTCCACGCACCGGCCAACTTGAGAGTACAATCTCGGCGGGGGTGAACCAATGCGGGTAATGAAGCGATTTGTGGTCCTTTCGCTGCTGATGGTCATGGTTGCGGCCTGCGCTCAGGCTGCCGATAACGTGCGCTGGATTACGCACAAAGACCCTGCCGGATTTGCCGTGAATACTCCAGAGCGATGGACAGTCGCCAGCGATGCGCAGTCCGGTCGCATCAATCTGCGCGGTCCCCGCGGCGAGATGAGCGTCATCTGGCCCGTCTTCATCGAGCGGCGCAGCCTCGACGCGCGCGGCGCGCAGACCGTCGCCTTGCAACTGGCGCGCAAGATCGATCCGCAACTGTCGTGGTCGCAACCTGAGATGGTGGGCAGTATCGTACGCGTCGCGGCCCGCACGCCGCAGCGGAAGGCCGTGACGCTGCTAAGTTGGTCCAACAGCCAGAACGGCGCCGGCTTGCAGGTTTACTTCGCGTCCGCCCCGGCCGACCTCTACCGCAACTCGCTCGACACCTTTACGGGCATCTGGAGCAGCTTCCGCGTAGTTCCCGTGGCGGCCGCCAATCCGCCCTCCGCCCGCAGCGGCCCCATCTCCTACACCTCGTGGCGCGATCCCCATGAAGGCGCATTCACCGCCTCGGTGCCGCAGGGCTGGCGCGTCATCGGCGGCATGTACCGGCTCTCGGCCACCGACACCCGCGCCGTCATCAACGCGCTCTCGCCCGACGGCCAGATGCGCCTGAGCTTCGGCGACGGCAACATCGGCGTCTTTTCCGAGATGACGCAGACCGCGGCCCGCTTCGGCATGCGCCCCGGCTCCGTACAGACGCTCGGCGACGGCACGCGCGTCACCTATCGCGGTTTCGTCAACGGCCGCCAGTTTGCCCGCGAGTACGTGGACCGCAACGCCCGGAACCTCTGCGGCGGCCTGCGGATTACCGGCGAACGCGAGCGCCCCGACCTCGTGCCCGTCTATCAGCAGGAGGCCCGCACCAAGGGATTGGCCAACGCCCGCGTCTCCGCCGGCGAGGTTTCCTTCGTCTGCGCCTCCGAAAATGGCCAGCCGCAGGACGGGCAGATCACCGCCGTCATCGTACTTCCCTTGCCCGGCCAGGCTCCGCTGTGGCTCGTCCATCGCCTGTTCGGCTTCGTGGCGGCCGTCAATCGCCGCGCCGAGGCCGATGGTGCGATGCAGCGACTGGTGCAGTCCTACACCGAAAATCAGCAGTGGCTCCAGCAGCAGCGCCAGATTGCCGGCCAGGCCGTCGCCCAAGACAACCAGCGCTCGCAGCAGATTCAGCAGCGCGCCCTGCGAGCCATACAGGAAGATCAGCGCGCCACCTCCGACGCGATCGTCAAGGGCCACGAGGCGCGCTCCCGCGTCTACGATGAGATCTCGCGCAAGCGCGAAAACGCCATTCTCGGCACCGTCGACGTCGTCGACCCCAACAGCGGACGCCAATACAAGGTCACTCACAACTCCGATTACAACTGGATGAGCGACAAGGGATACATCACCGGCACCAAGACCGCAGATGCGCCCGGACCGGGCTGGCACCAGATGATCGATCTGCCATAGCCGGGGGGGTGGAAACGACCCATCACGAGTAACGAAACACGGGATCAGCAAATCACAAAGGTGATGCTGAGCGGAGCATCAGCTGTTGAAAGCCCGGGACAGCCAAGCTCGCTAACACGGCGGCGAGCCCACCCCGGCAGCCCTACTGCGCCTTCATCCTGGCCCGCACCGAGCGCGCCAGCTTTTCGATCTCGTCCGTCTTACGGATGACCTCGAGCGAGAGCGTGTGTTCGCCAGCCTTGTCCACTTGCACCTTCAGCTCCGTAGCCAGTTGCAGCAGTCGGTCGGTTTCGCGCTTCAGGTCGGCGTAGCGTTTACGGTTCAGCTCCCGTTCCTGGCGCTTCTCCATCTCCACCACCATCGGGTTCGGCGGATTCTGCGGACGCTGACCGATTGGCCCTAAATCCGGCACGCCCCGCCCGATGCCCGCCTGGGCCAGGCAGGCGGGTGAAAACGTAAGCGCCATCCCGATGACAACAGCGGCAAGCACAAAGGCAAATCTGGTCACGGCGTCCTCGGTAGAATAGGTTGTTACGGATTATAAGCCGGGAGAGCGCGGACGGCGGCTTGCCGGTCTCGCGCGAATGAGACATGCCAAACGAAGTACATAATTGGTTGCAGTTGCTGGATCGTTGGCACGACGATGGCCTGGAGTTCCTGCGCTTCAAGGCACCCCGCATCATCTTCATCGCCCTGCTGGCTGTTCTGCTGGTTGAGTTGATCCACCTCGTGTCGCGGCGGCTGGTGAAGTTCAGCGCGCGCCCGGACCGCGATAACGGAATCCGCGGCCAGCAGTTGCGCACGCTGGCCAGCATCATCAACAGCGTCGGGCTGGTGGTCGTCATCTTCGTTGCGGCCATGCAGATCCTGCCGCTGCTCAATATCAACATCGGCCCGCTCATCGCCAGCGCAGGCATCGTCGGCCTGGCCATCGGCTTCGGCGCCCAGACGCTGGTGAAAGATGTCATCAACGGATTCTTCATCCTGATGGAAAACCAGTTCGACCTGGGCGACATGATCAAGGTCTCCGGCGTCAGCGGAACCGTCGAACAACTCACCTTGCGCCGCACCGTGCTGCGCGATCTCGACGGCGCCCTCCACACCATCCCCAACAGCGAAATCAAGGTCGTCTCCAACCTAACCCGCGATTGGACGCAAACCACCCTGCACGTCCTCGTCAGCTACAAGGAAGACAGCGACCGCATCATTGCCCTTTTGCAGGAGGTCGGCACCGAGTTGCGGCAAGACCCGGCTTTTCAGGATTTGATCGTCACCGATCCCGAGGTCCCGGGCATCGAGCGCATCACTATGGGCGAGGTTGACTACCTGGTGCTGGTGCGCACCCGACCCGGCAGCCAATATGTCGTGAGCCGCGAGTTCCGCCGCCGCATCAAGCTCTGTTTTGAGAAGAACGCGGTCCAACCGGCCGGCCCCGCTGCCGTCTACGTCCTCAATCAGCCACCCGTGAAATAATCCTGCGCTGGCACGCCCGAACCCGACGCTACGTCCCTGCCGGGTGCCAGTGGTAGCATCTGGAATCGGCCGGTCGCTTTGGGGCCACCACCCGGCGGGACTGGCACCCGAACAACCTGAGCGGCATGATGCGGGCCTTGGACGCCTCTCGAGAATGCGGCATTCTAACCGTCTGCTTCCACCCGACTTCGCCCCGTTTTTCGGTCACGGGCCCGCTGGACTTCCTGGCGCCCGCGCTGGCTGGCGAGCACGATGTGGCCATTCCGGATGGGCTACGCGAACTGGCTGTGGAAGCTGCCTCGGCGCGTTTCTAGCCCTTCGGCGTCCCGAATTGGAATCCTGAAATGCCCCGGTCCAGAATGGCGTCAGGACGGAATAAGGTCATTTGTAACCTGTAAGTTGAGTCTTCTCTTCAGGATTGTTTTGCGCCTCTGTTCGTGATACTTTAAGCCCAAGTTCACACCTCAGAATCTTTAGCCTCAGCTTGGCGAGCAATGATTTCATGAGCATGGAACCTGCTTGCGCAACCTGAGTCTTGGCCCGAGGCGGTAAATCATAGGCGGTACTCAACATGAAAGATGCAATGGATTCGACCGCTGTCGGCCGCGCCCCGGAACCGGAACGCGAAGTATTCTCCAACCGGAAGTTGATCCGGCCGACCCTGAACCAACGTGCGGAAATGCGCGGCGGCGACCCGCCCGCTGAGCGTCGCGAACGCTCCGAGCGCACCACCACGACAGCTCCCAAGAAATCGACGCCCCCGGAGCAGACGCACGCCGAGAATTTCTATTACCAGAAGCAGATGCAGGCCAAGACGCCGATGGTGGTGGTGTTGCAGGATGGCGAAGAGATTCGCGGCGTCATTGAGTGGTACGACCGCTATTGCATCAAGCTGACTCGCTCCGGCCACGCCAACGTGCTCGTTTACAAGCCGGCCATCAAGTACATGTACAAAGAGTCCGAGGCTCGCTGAACCCGCCCTTTTAACTTCAACCCCGTAATCATTTTTTGGCGCCCGGCAGGATTCCGTCCTGCTCTCTGCCGGTATGCGCTAGCAGCGGCTCACAGCTTCGGAAACACGATCCCCGGCTGTCCCTGGTACTTGCCGCGCTTGTCTTTGTAGCTGATCTGGCAACTCTCGTCGGACTGGAAGAACAGGATCTGGCAGAGCCCCTCGTTGGCGTAAACCTTCGCCGGCAGCGGCGTCGTGTTTGAAATCTCCAGCGTCACGAAGCCCTCCCACTCCGGCTCGAACGGCGTCACGTTCACGATGATGCCGCAGCGCGCATAGGTGGACTTGCCCACGCACAGGCTGAGCACGTCGCGCGGAATCTTGAAGTACTCCACCGACCGCGCCAGCGCAAACGAGTTGGGCGGAATGATGCAGCAGTTCGTCTGCACGGTGACAAACGAGCGCTCATCGAAGTTCTTCGGATCCACTATGGCCGACATCACGTTGGTAAAGATCCGGAATTCATCGGCCACGCGCAGGTCGTAGCCGTAGCTGGAAAGACCGTAGGAAACGCAGCCCGCGCTGACCTGCCGTGGCTCGAAAGGGTTGATCATGTCGTGTTCGAGCGCCATACGGCGGATCCACGCGTCGTTCTTAATGGACACCAGTTCCCTCCGGAGTTTACCGCCCGCTCACGGGCCGGAACCAAATCGTGCCCCATCTTACGTTTGCCCAGATTCGAAGTCAAAAGCGGAACAATGCTAACGATTCGTATAACCGCACGTACGGGACATTGACAATCGCCCTTTCCGCCCTTAGCATCAACACTTTAGCCGTCTTTTCAGGTCGGTGGGCAGTAGTTCCAGCCTCAGCAGAGCCAAGCGCTGACAAAAGCGAACGGGAGCAGCCGTGATCAAGCTGGACATAATCAACGAAGTCGTCAACAAGACAGGCATCACCAAGAGCAAGGCCGAGGTCGCGGTAGAAGCCGTCTTCGAGACCATGAAAAAAGCCCTCACGCAGGGCGACCGCATCGAACTGCGCGGCTTTGGCGTCTTCAACGTTCGTCCGCGCAAGACCGGCATTGGCCGCAACCCGCGCACCGGCGCTGAGGTCAATATTCCTCCCGGCAAGGCCGTCCGTTTCAAGCCGGGCAAGGAATTACAGTCGATCGATTGAGCACCGCCGGGAGTCGCGCCCGCATCTATCATCGGAAGAACGCAGACGCCGCCAAGCCTGGCGCCACTTGGCCGGAGATCATCTGTCCCTGGAATAGCGATCCGAATAGCCGCCATTGAGCATGTCTGATCCCACGCCTCCGGTTTCATCCACTTACGAGTTGCTCCACCCGGTCGAGGTCTTCGTCGTCCGTCCGCCGCGGCGCCGCTATTGGATCAACATCGTTCTGCTGGTGGCCACCGCCTTCAGCACGATCCTGGTCGGTGCCCGCCTTGAGTACAGTTTCCGCAACAACCTGCCCACATCGGAAATGGCGCTGTTTCCCTTGAGGTGGGCGTTCAGCCAGCCCTCCAACCTGCTGCTAGGGCTCCCCTTCGCGGCCACGCTGATGCTCATCCTGATGGTCCACGAAATGGGCCACTATCTCTGCTGCCGCTATTACGGCGTGCAGGCGACCCTGCCCTTCTTCATCCCCGCGCCCACCCTGTTTGGCACCATGGGCGCCTTCATCCGCATCCGTTCGCCCTTTCGCTCGCGTTCGGCGCTGTTTGACATCGGCATCGCCGGGCCGCTGGCCGGATTCGTAGCCGCCACCTTGGCTCTGCTGATCGCCCTCTGCTTCAGCAAGCCTCTGGTCCCCAGTGCGCTGGACGAGGACCTCCGCTTCGGATTCCCGCTCATCTTCCAGGCCGCGCACTGGCTGCTCTTTAAACTAGGGATCGCGGCAGCCGCGTACCCGTTGCAGCAGAGCTATCTTCACCCCACGGCCATGGCGGCGTGGGTGGGCATGTTCGCCACCTCGCTGAACCTGCTGCCCGGTGGACAACTCGACGGCGGACACATCGTCTACGCCGCGTTTCCCCGCGCCCATCGCTGGATTTCGCGTATCACAGTTTTGCTGCTGGTCGTGGCGGGCTGGTATTGGGCGGGCTGGCTGTTGTGGGCGGTGCTGTTGCGCATCAGCGGGATGCGCCATCCGCAGGTGCCGCTCTACGAGGGACTCACCAGCGGCCGCCGCAAGCTGTTCCTGGTAGCCCTGGCGATACTGGTGCTCACCTTTATGCTCACGCCCGTTTACGGCCCCGGCACAAGCCTGAAGGACCTCCTCAACGAACTTACGCAGTATTTGCGCAGTTAGCGCGCGCCTCACAGCAGCGAGACTGCATCCACATCCACTACCAGGTTGGTCCAGGGTATCCGCTGCTGCGCTGCGTAGGCCAGCATCTCCCGCAACGTGCGGTTGAGCTTCTCGCGGCTGGCGGCCTTCAGCAGCAGGTGGTATCGATACTCATTCTTCAGCCGAGCGATCGGCGCCGGAGCCGGCCCGAGCAGCCGCACGCCCTCATGACGGTTCCCGCGAAACCACTCGCCCAGGACCCCTGCGTACTTGAGCGCCTCTTCCAGCCGCTCGCTGCGCACGCGCACATTCGCCAGACTGATAAACGGCGGATACTGCATCGCGCGGCGATAGCGCAGCTCCTTTTCGCTGAACCCCTCGAAGTCGTGGCTGGCGGCAAACTGCACCGCGTAATGGTCGGGGAAATAAGTTTGCAGCACCACTCGCCCCGGCGACTCGCCCCGGCCCGCGCGTCCCGCCACCTGTGTCAGCAGCTGGAATGTGCGCTCGGCGGCGCGGAAGTCGGGAAAAGCCAGCGCCGCATCCGCGCCCACCACGCCCACCAGCGTCACGCCGTGGATGTCGTGTCCCTTGGCGATCATCTGCGTGCCCACCAGCAGGTCGATCTCGCCCGCATTCATCGCGTTCAGCATGCGCTCAAAGTCGTGCCGCCCGCGCACCGTATCGCGGTCCAGCCTGCCGATGCGCGCCTG
Organism: uncultured Acidobacteriota bacterium; assembly: GCA_903847195.1. Next base: position 13,682 of record CAINCZ010000164.1, read on the forward strand.
GGGGAACTGCTGGTGCAGCAGCTCTTCTAACTTCTCCGACCCGGTACCGAGAAACTGCACATAGTCGCTGCCGCACTTGGGACACACCTGCGGCACCGGTTGCTCCGACCCGCAGTAATGGCACTCCAGCCTGTGCTCGCGCTTGTGGTGCGTCATGGCCACGGCGCAATTCCGGCACTGCACCGTCTCGCCGCAGGCGCGGCACATCACGAACGCTGCGAACCCCCGCCGGTTGAGCAAGATGATCGCCTGCTCGCCCGCCGCCAGCCGCGCCGCAATCTCCTCGCCGAGCCGCCGCGAGACCACCAGTTGATGCCCGGTCTCCTGGAACTCGCGCCGCATGTCCACCAGTTCCACCCCCGGCAGCGGACGCTGTTCCACGCGGTCCGGCAACCGTACCAGCGAATACTTGCCCTGCTGCGCGTTGTGGTAGGACTCCAGCGACGGCGTGGCCGAACCCAGCACCACCGCCGCCCCGCTCATCCGCGCGCGCACCACGGCCACGTCGCGCGCGTTGTAGCGCGGCGTCTCTTCCTGCTTGTAGGAGTGATCCTGCTCTTCGTCCACCACGATGAGCGCCAGCTCCTGCACCGGGGCAAACACCGCCGAACGCGTCCCCACTACGACCCGCGCCTCGCCCCGCCGTATGCGCTTCCACTGTTCGGCGCGCTCGTCGTCGCTCAGGCCCGAGTGCAGGATGGCGACCGCTTCGCCGAACGCCAGGTGCAGTTGCGCCGCCGCCGCCGGCGTCAGCCCGATCTCGGGCACCAGCATGATCGCCCCGCGCCCGTCGCCCAGCACCTTCTGCATCGCCGCCAGGTACACGGCGGTTTTACCCGAACCGGTCACGCCGTGAAGCAGCGACGCCGAGTAGCAACGCGCATCGGCCGCCCGGTTCATATGTTCCAGCGCCGCCTTCTGCGCGGCCGTGAAAACAAATCCCAGCGGAGAACGCACCCGCGTGTTGGAGATCGCAAACTCCGCCGGCTCCTCCACCACCTCGATCAACCGGCGGCGTGAGAGCGTGCTGAGCGTGCTGTGGGGAACCGGCAACGCTCGCACTTCGATGGCAGGCAGCCGCCCGCCGGCTGCGGCCAGCGCTCCTAGTATGCTCAGTTGATTCTGGTTGAGTTTTGGCTTGAGTTTCTCTGCCGCCGTGAATCCCTCGGCAAGCCCCAGCGCCCGCGCCTCGCCCGTCAGCGTGATGAACTTCACCGTCCGGGTCGCGTCCCGCTCTTCCGACAGGTCTTCACGCGCAATCAGCTTTTTGCGCTGTAACACGCGCAACACTTCTTTCGCCGCCCCCGCTGCCGCACGCAGCGTGGCTTCGCGAATCGTCTCGCCCGCCCGCGACGCCAGGTAGTCGAGCACCGCCGCCTCGGCCTCTGCCGTATCTCCGCCGATGCCCGGTGCCCTGCGCCGTGACGGGCGCGCTTCCGGCGCATTCGGCGTTGCACTCACCAGCATCAGGCGCGGCAGCCGCGCCGCACGCGCCAGCCCGGCATCCGTAATGCGCCAGCCCGCGGCGTGGCGGAACTCGGCCGCCAGCGGCAGCATCATACGCAGCACTTCGCCGATCGGCGCAATGTAATACTGCGCAATCCACTCCGCCAGCTTCAGCAGCCGCGCATCCAGCAGCGGCGTCGCGTCCAGCACGCGCAACACGGAGCGGATATCCGCCGACGGCTCCGCATCCTTGACCGCCAGCACCACACCGCACAGCCGCTTCTCGCGGAAGGGCACGAGCACACGCCCGCCCACCACCGGAGGCTCCCCGTCCACCCGATAAGTGAACGTATGGTCCATCGGCACAGGCAGAGCGACGTCGCAGAATACCGGCATCAGTATTGGCGTTCCTGTTTCCGCATGTTCGTGAGCTGCCGCGCCGGCCGTGACCACGCGCGGCAGCCGATCCCAACCTGGGTTTGATTTTCCGGGGTGTACTATTCCTGCTTCTTGGCCGGCGCCGTCAGCCCCAGCCGCTTCATCACCATTTGCAGGTCCTGCCACGCATCCTTCTTCGCGGGTGGATTCCGCAGCAGGTACGCCGGATGGAAGGTCACCGCCAGCGGCACCCCGTGGAACTCGTACCAGTGCCCGCGCAGCGAGCCCATGCTCTGGTTCACCGCCAGCAGCGTCTTGGCCGACACCGCGCCCAGCGCCACGATCACCTGCGGCGCAATCACTTCGATCTGCCGCAGCAGGAAGGGCGAACAGACCGCGCACTCTTCCGGCAGCGGCGTGCGGTTTCCCGGCGGACGGCACTTGATCACGTTGGCGATGTAAACCTCTTCGCGCTTCAGCCCCATCGCCACGATCATGTTGTTGAGCAACTGCCCGGCGCGCCCCACAAAGGGCTCGCCCAGCCGGTCTTCGTCGGCTCCCGGCGCCTCGCCGATGAACATCAGCTGTGCGTGCGGGCTCCCCACTCCAAACACAATCTGCGCACGACCCTGCTCATGCAGCGGGCAGCGCACGCAATCGCCCAGGTCTTCGCGGATCGCCTGCAGGGCCGCCGCCCTGTCTTCCGGTACTGCTTTACTCGTGCTGCGCTTGGCCATGGGCTCCTGTACTTCCGCGACCGCCAGAATCTCTACTGGCTCTTCGGCCGCGCTCACCACCGGTTCGGATTCAGCTTCAGGCTCGGCAACCGCGCTATCGTCCGACACTGCGCGCCGATAAAAATCGCCGATGCCCAGTTCGCGGTAATACTGCAGCCGCGCCGTCAGTTGCTCGCGCATCTCAGGGGTCAGGGACTTCTTGCTCATTTGCTTTGATTGCTTCATGCGACAGTCGAATGCTATACCCTAGCCGGTGCCGCAGCCGCCGCTTCGGTGCGCAGCGCCCGCACCGTGTCAAGGATGCGATTCGCCACCTCTCGCTTCGATCCCTCGGGAACCGTCGCTTCCTCGCGCGCCGTTATGATCGTGACCGCGTTGCGGTCGGAGTCAAAGCCGATGCCCGTCCGCGAAACGTCATTCATCACGATGGCATGAAGTCCTTTGCTCTTGAGCTTGCGCCGCGCATTCTCCAGCACGTTCTCGGTCTCGGCCGCAAAGCCGATCATCAACGTCGCCGGCTTCGCCATTCGCGTCGCCTCGGCCAATATGTCGGTCGTCGGCTCCAGCTCCAGCGTCATCGCCCCGCGCTCTTCCCGCTTGATTTTCTGCGCCGCCGGCGCGTGCAAACGGTAATCGGCAACCGCCGCGCAGGCGATCATTGCTGTGGCCTGCGGCAGTATGGCCAGCACGGCCTCGCGCATCTGGGCGGCCGTCTCCACCCGCTTTGTCTCCGCACCGCCTGGCAGCGCCAGCCCGGTCGGACCGCTCACCAGCAGGACCCGCGCCCCGCGCCGCAATGCGGCTTCGGCCAGCGCATATCCCATCTTGCCGCTCGAGCGGTTGCTGATGTAGCGCACCGGGTCAATCGGCTCACGGGTCGGCCCGGCAGTAATCAAGATCGTCTCGCCTTCCAGATCGCGCGGCGCGAGCGCCTCGATCACGGCGGCAACAATCTTGTCCAACGACGCCAGCCGCCCCGCGCCAATCGTGCCGCACGCCAGGTAGCCGCTCTCCGGCTCCACAATGCGCACCCCGCGCTGCCGCAGGATCTCCAGGTTTTCGCGCGTAGCCGGATGCTCCCACATGTTGACGTTCATCGCGGGAGCTACGATTACCGGGACCTTGGTGGCCAGATAAAGCGTGGTAAGAAAGTCGTCGGCGAGGCCGCGGGCAAACTTGGCAAGAATGTTGGCGGTTGCGGGCGCAACCAGCAGTGCGTCGGCGGCCTGCGCCACCCCGATATGCTCTACCGCCGAATCAAGGTTCGAGCCCTCGCGCTCGGCGGAAAACATCTCCGTGATAACCTTCTGCCCGGTAAGCGCGGCAAAAGTCAGGGGACGCACAAACTCCTGGGCAGAGCGCGTCATCACCACCTGTACGCACGCTCCCCGTTCCTGCAACAGGCGGACGATCTCTGCGGCCTTGTAAACCGCAATACCGCCGCTCACACCCAGAGCGATCTTCATGATGTCTTCGACTTCCGGCCTCGATTTTCGCCTCAGGCCCGGCGACCGTTCCGAAAACCCGCCGTTCGAAAACCGCTTCTCAGGTTAACTCAGTCGAGAGTAGCCACCGGGACAATCGCCTTCTCCAGCAACTCGCTGGCGACATCCACGGCAGAGCGGCGCTCTTCAGAGTCCCACTTTACCTTGCCCGCCTGGATTTCTTCCATGGCAACCTTGCACGGCTTGCGGGTACTGGTTTCGATCTGCGGGCGGGCGCCGGACAGAAGCTGACGCGCGCGCCGCGCGGCTACCAGAACGTAACGGTAGTTGCTATCGAAGCCTTGAATCAAATCCATACCTCGGTACTCCTTCTCTGGACCTGTGAATCACCTGGTTGCCGCAGCTGCGAACGAATCCAGAATCTGCTGCACCTGTCCGTGCATGTTGCCCAGCAAACAGGTTTCTGCCCTGGCAAGCGTACGGCGGTCTTCCTCGGAGAGCGGTTCCTTCGACCTCTTGAGTCGCTCGGCCACTACAATGGCCTTCAAGCGGTCGATGGATTGTTCTAGCTGATCGTTAACTAAAATATAACGGAAGTTGCCGAAATTCTCAATCTCCCGAGCCGCCTCGCGCAACCGTTTCTGGATGATTTCCTCGCGCTCCTCATCGGTGCACCGCGGCTGGTCTGATTCTACTAGCTTCTCGGCCTCCGTGCGGCGGCGCAGGCGCGCCTCGAGTTCACCGCGTGAAGGAGGCAGCACGAAAATACTCACGGTCTCGTCCGGCAGCTTCGCCAGCACCTGCGCGGCCCCCTGAACGTCGATATCGAGCACCAGGTCGTTGCCCTTGGCCGCGGCCTCCTCAAGGAAGCTGCGCGCCGTGCCGTATGCATGTTTGCCGAAGACGCACGCGTACTCGATGAACGCGTCGGCCTGCACCATGCGCTCAAACTCTGCCCGGTCGATGAAGAAATACTCACGCCCGTCCTGCTCGCTGCCGCGCGGCGTGCGGGTGGTGTAGGAGATGGAAAACTGCAGCTTGCCGACCGAGTTCAGCAGCTGGTTCGTCAGCGTGCTCTTGCCCGATCCCGACGGCGCCGAGATGATGTATACGAGTCCGCTCATTCTATGTTTTGCACCTGCTCTCGCACCTTTTCGATCTCCGACTTCATGGCCAGACCCAGCTCGGTGATCCGCAGGGCCTCGCCCGCCACGCCGCTCGTCTTGGAGAGCAGCGTATTGGCCTCGCGGTTCATCTCCTGCAGCAGGAAGTCCAGCTTCTTGCCGATTTCGCCGCCCTGTTGCAGCAGGCCGAGGAAGTGGCCAATGTGGGCGTTCATGCGCACGATCTCCTCGCGGATGTCGCTGCGCTCGCCCAGGATCGCCGCTTCCTGCATCACCCGGTCCGGATCGACGCGCGTGCCCAGCAGTTCCTCGATGCGCGTGCGGATCTTCTCCTGGTAGGCCCGCGCCACGGCATCGCGATGCTGTCCGATCTCGTTCGTCGCCGCCTCCAGCCGCCCCAGGCGCTCGCGCAACTCGGCCACGATCGTTAGCCCTTCCTGCGCGCGCATCTCGTTCAGCTTGCGGATGGCTTCTTCCAGGAGCGGCCCGATACGGTCCTCGAGCGAATCCTGCAGCGATTCGTCGCCGCCATTGTTCAGCGCGCCCGGCATCTTCAGGATGGCGTTCAGGTCAGGCTCCGACGACAGGCCAAAGTCGCAGGCCACGCCGCGAAACGCCTCCAGGTAGCCGCCCACGAAGGTCCGATTCACCTGGATGCCGGACCCGCCTTCGCAATCCACCGAAAGTGTCAGGTCCACATGCCCGCGCGCCAGCTTCTCCTTCACGATACGCCGCAGTTTCATCTCCAGCGCATCGGTGTCCGCCGGCATGCGCAGGTGCAGGTCGAGAAACCGGTGGTTTACCGATTTCAGCGATAAGGTGAGGGAAAGCGAATCATTCAGTTGCGCCTTGACCTGCGCAAACCCCGTCATCGAGCGAACCTTCACAGGCTAACCTCCGCTGCTGCGGATCCCGGCAGCGCGCTGTCTGCTTCTCCGGATGCTATGCCGGAGCTGAGACTGGATGCCACGTCCAGGAATTGCAGCTCGTATAAACGTCGATAAGTACCCAGCCGATTCATCAGGTCCTCGTGCGTGCCCGAGTCGGCGATCGTGCCGTTCTCCAGCACTAGGATGCGGTCGGCACGGCGCACGGTTGAGAGCCGGTGGGCGATCACAAATACGGTACGCCCGCGGATCAGGTTCTGAATGGCCGACTGCACCAGCGCCTCCGACTCGCTGTCGAGCGCCGAGGTTGCTTCGTCGAGAATCAGGATTGGCGCATCCTTCAGCAGCGCGCGCGCAATCGCAATGCGCTGGCGCTCGCCGCCCGAAAGGCGCACGCCCCGTTCGCCGATGACGGTGTTGTATCCTTCCGGCAGCGCCGTGATGAAATCGTGAGCCAGTGCCGCCCGCGCGGCGGCTTCAAGCTGCTCCTCGGAAACCTGGCGCTGCCCGTAGGCGATGTTATTGCGCAGCGTATCGTTGAACAGGATCGTATCCTGCGTCACGATCCCGATCTGCGCCCGCAACGAGGCCAGCGTCACCGTGCGCACGTCGTGCCCGTCGATCAGCAACTGCCCGGCCGTCACATCGAAAAACCGCGGAATCAGGTGTACCAGCGTGGACTTGCCGGCGCCGCTCGAACCAACGATCGCCACCACTTCGCCGCGGCGCACCTTCAGTTCCATATCCCGCAGGATCTCGCGGCTCTCGCTTCCATCCTGCTGATAGCCGAACCCCACGCCCGAAAAATGAATGCCTTCGGAAAAAGCCGGCAGTACCTTCGCTCCCGGCATTTCCTGCACGTCGTCCTTCTGGTCCATGAAGCTGAAAATCGAGGCCGAGGCCCCCAGCGCCTGCTGGAAGTTGTTGTAGAACAGAGCGAACTTCCGCACCGGATTGTAGAGCGTGAACACCGCCACCAGGAAGGCAACATAGTCTCCCTCGGTGAAGTCCCCCGACTTAATCACGCCCCGGCCCAGCAGCAACAGCACGGCGATGGCAATCGCTCCGAAAACATCCATCAGCGGCGAACTGATAGCGCTGGCACGCACCGAGCGCAGGTTGGCCCGGAACAGCCGCCCGGCCGCCTCGTAAAAGCGCCGGATCTCCCACTGCTCCATGCCGAACGCCTTCACGATGCGAACGCCGGTCACCGTTTCATGCAGGATGTTCTGGATCTCGGCCAGCCGGTCCTGCCCGCGCCGCGTCGTATGCCGCACCTGCTTTCCCACTTTACGCGCCGAGAGCACGATCATCGGCAGGAAGAGCAGCAGGATCAGCGCAAATTTGCCGCCCAGCAAAATCACCACCAGGGTAAGAGCGATCAGGGTGAACAGCTGCTGCAGGAACTCCGACAATACGGTCGAAAGCGCAAACTGCACCCGCTCGATGTCGTTGACGATCGTCGACAGCAGTGTGCCGGTCGGCATCTTCTGGAAGAACGCCACCGAACGCCGCAGGATCGCGTTGTACAGGCTGTTCCGCAGGTCTGTGATCGTGCCGAACCCGGCGTAGTTCACCAAGTACGTGCCCACGTAATCGCAGATTCCCTTCACCACCGTCGAAGTGACCAGCGCGAAGGCCACCACGGTCCATGCATTCCGGAAATACGAGGGCACAAACCACTGCAGGAATACCGGCTGATTGCTATAGGGGATGCGGAACAGTTCGATGTTGCCGGAGACAAAATCAGGCTTCAGAACGTGGTCGAAGACCGGTTTGATGAGCAGGACCCGGAAACCCTCCAGCATCCCGACGACCGCCAGCAGTATTACAGAGCCGAGCAACTGCGGCAGGTACGGACGGACGTATCGAATCAGCCGCAGCAGTTGTCTCAAAAGCCTGCTCCCTGCAAGGGTTCACGCCGCAGCCGCCAACCACTCGCTTGTGCACGAACCGCTAGGTACACGGCTCAACGCCGGCGGAAGGTTGGCTGCATCGGGCAATCTTTTATTTTAGCGGAAGTTGGGCGCCGCGGGAGGCATTCGGCGGAAAAGACTCTGGGCAGCCGTGTCCTACCGCGAACAATCGCGGTGAACGACCTTGACCCGGTACCCGGCGCTGCTGAGCCGCTTGTAAACTTCCTCGGCAATCAGCACCGAGCGATGCTGGCCTCCGGTGCAGCCAAAGCAAATCGTCAGGTAGCTCTTCCCTTCCTCAACGTAATGCGGCAGCAGGTAGACCAGCAGTTCGGAGATCCGCGAGATAAACTCCTGCGTCTGGGGGAACGACCGGATGTACTTGGCCACCTGCGGATGCTTGCCCGTGTATGGCCGGAATTCCGGCACAAAATGCGGGTTCGGCAGGAATCGAACGTCAAACAGCAGGTCCGCCTCGTCCGGCACGCCATGCCGGTAACCGAAGCTCACGATCGACACCAGGATCGTCTTGTCGTCGGCCTCCGGCTGGTAGCGGTGCATGATGTCGGCACGCAGCTCGTGCACGTTGAACTTAGAGGTATCGACAATCACGTCGGCCAGACGGCGGATGCCGCGCAGCAGCCTCCGCTCGGCCTGGATCGCCTGCTTCAGCGGCCGCGCGTTGGCTCCCATCGGATGCGGACGACGCGTCTCGCTGAACCGCCGGAGCAGCGCTGCATCGTTCGTATCCAGAAAGATTACGCTGGTCGCTATCTCCGACTTCACCTGCTTGATGATCTCCGGCAGACGCTTGAGTGACTGTCCTTCGCGCACGTCGACCACCAGAGCGCACTTCTCAATCTCACCCAACTTCTGCGCCAGTTCCGCAAAGTTCAGGATCAGGTCAACCGGCAGGTTGTCCACGCAGTAGTATCCAAGATCCTCAAACACCTTCAAGGCGCTGACCTTGCCGGAACCGCTCATGCCGGTGATCACCACCAGCTCCGGGCGGTGCTTGCGCACCTCACCCGCAACCGCACTTTCTTTTGCGGCTGCCTTGGTGCGCGGCGCTTCCGCTGGCTTGCGGCGCGGCTCCACTGTGGCCTTGGGGCGCTTCGGGGCGGGCTTTGATATTCGTACCATCGGCGACATATGTTACAACGAAAACTCAGTTTGACGACTTGTCAGCCAAAATAAAGAGGTATATGAAATTTCTATTCCCCCAGTAAAGAAGGGGTACGAACCGTACCCCTTCCCTTACATCCAGTTATGGCTGTCAACTGCAACCGCTGAACTAGGGCACCTCGATCAGTTCCACCTTGCCATCGTTGCGCCGGTGCAGCACGGTCGTCTTGCCGGACTTGCGCTCCTGGAAGACGAACACGTCCTGGTCGCGGAACTCCGCCTCCTTCACCGCCTCCTCCAGCGTCATCGGGCGCAGAGCGACGGCCTCGTTGGACGGAATGATGTGCGCCTCATGGGTGCGCGCCTTTGGCGGAAAGCTGTGCACGGCCACCGGAATCGCGGCCCCGGACTTCATCCCGGCCGCAACCTGCATGGCCACCGTCACATCCTGGATGGCAAACTCCTTCTCCTTTTTCGGCTGCCGCTTCAAATTACGCGAGCGCGCCTTGCTCTTGAGCAATTGCCGTTCGATATGCTCGAGAGCATCATCAACGGCCGACACCATGTCCTTGCTCTCTCCCAAGCCGACCAAGGCATTGCGGTTACGGCTGGTGAGCGTAATCTCCGCCAATTGGCGATGCTTCTCGACGGTCAGTATGACCTTCGCCTCAAAGTTGTCGCCTATGACTTTGGACATCTTTTTCAGGCCGGAATCGACCTGCTTGCGAATGGCGGGAGTGATCTCGATCTGCCTGCCGGTATATTCGACGTTCATCGACCGCCTCCTTAGCACCCCGGAAGTTCATGGCCGAAGCGGCATCCGGGGCCATTACCCACTGCCCGCTGCCCTTATTCAGGACACCCGGCCCGGCTGGTGAGGCTACTAGCCCGGACCAAGCTTGTACAAAAACTTATTTCTTCACCCGGCGCTGGTGCGTACTTGGGATGCGCATGTCCTCCCGGTACTTGGCCACCGTCCGCCGCGTCACCTGGATACCCTGCGATTGCAGGATCCGGGTAATCTGCTCGTCCGTGTACGGCCTTGCCGTATCTTCTTCTTCGATGAGCTTTTTCACGCGACGCTTCAGAATCAGCAGCGAAGTACCGCCGCCCTCCGGCCCCTGTACGCTCTCGCTGAAGAAGTAGCGCAATTCAAACACGCCCTGCGCCGTGTGGGCGTACTTGTTGGCCACCGCTCGGCTGACGGTGGACGGGTGTACGCCGATCTCCTCGGCCACTTCCTTGATCATCATCGGCTTGAGCTGGTCGATGCCCCGGTCCAGAAAGTCGCGTTGCCTTCCGATGATTGCGTAGCAGACCTTCAGGATCGTCTGCTTCCGCTGCTCTATGTTCTTGATGAGCTGGATAGCCGACTTGTACTTTTCTTTCACATAATTGCGAACGTCTTTTCCCTGCGAATCCTGCTGCAACAGCCGCCGGTAGGTGGGATTCAGCCGCAGCTGCGGCACATCGTCGTCGTTCAGCACCACCACGTAGTCGTCGCCCTGCTTGATGAAAGCCACGTCCGGCTCGATCAGCTTCGGCTCGGTCAGGTTGTAGCGAGCGCCGGGGCGCGGGTCGAGCGTGCGGATAAAGTCCAGCGCCGCCTGCACCGCATCGAGGGACCGCCCCATCGCTTTGGCCAGTTCTTTCACCTGCTTGTTCTGCACCAGCTTCAGGTACTGATCGATGATCGCGCCGGCATCGCGCAGGACTTCGTCCGTCGTGCCGTTTGGCCCGCCCTTGGCGTTCTGCCGCTCGTGGATCCCCTGGTGATACTTCAGCTGCGCCAGCAGGCATTCCCGCAGGTCGCGCGCTCCCACGCCCACCGGGTCCAGTTGCCGCACGATCTCGATTGCATCTTTCAAATCGGCACGCGCCGACATTATCTGCACCGTTTCGCCGCACTGCAAGGGCGGTGCGCTGGGCGCATCGGGTACTTCGGCACTCATGACCGTGCCCGGATCGGGCGCAACTTCGGCCGCGCCGTTCGCCTCGGGCACACCCAGCGTCGCGACGATCAGCTCGTCATCCGACGCGGTCAGGTAACCGTCTTCGTCCAGATTGCCGATCACCAGTTCCGCCGCTTCGCGCACCTCGGCCCGCAGTACCATGGCGCCCAACTGCCAGGTAAGGTGGTCGGTCAATGTGCTGGGACGGGAGAGGAAATTCTCAAACGAAGGCCGCTCAATCGACTCGGTCTCGGGACTGCGATAGCCGGGGTCAAGGTAGTCGCGGAAAAACGAGCCGAAGTCGATCTCTTCAAAGGCGTCGTTCTTTTCCTTGGCGACTTCCGGCTGGTCCGTGCTGATTGCGCGCTCCTCTTCCCGGCGCGCCACTTCGTCCATAACCGGAAGGGGCTCTTCCAACTCCTCCAGCACCGGATTCTCTACCATCTCGGCCTGAATCATGTCGCGCAATTCCAATTTGTTCAGCGCCAGCACGCTGACCATCTGCACCAGGCCAGGCGTGAGGATCTGCTTCTGCGCGACTTTCAGGCTGAGTCTCGGTTGCAGAGAAACCATGTTTATGGGTGCGCGTGCCCTTTCCTGCCGCTATGTTACACCAGCACTGAACCGCCGCAACCGCGGAGTACCAAAGGATTCTGACGTGGTTGTGTCCTCTTTTGGCTCAGACCAGACTGAAACTCTCGCCTAGATAGACGCGCCGAACCTCTGGATCATTGCCGAGCTCTTCCGGCGTTCCCGCACGAAAGATCCGCCCCTCGTTGATGATGTAGGCACGGTCGGTCACCGAGAGAGTTTCACGCACGTTGTGGTCGGTCACCAGTACCCCGATGCCGCTGTTCTTCAGGTCCGAGATGATGCGTTGCAGGTCGAGCACGGCGATCGGGTCGATCCCCGAGAAAGGTTCGTCCAGCAGAATGAAGGAAGGCGAGATGCACAGGCAGCGGGCGATCTCAATGCGGCGACGTTCGCCGCCCGAGACCGCATAACCCCGGTTGTTGCGGATGTGACCCAGCCCCAGTTCCTGGATCAGCTTCTCCATTTTTTCCCGCCGCTGCGACCAGGTCAGAGGCTGCGCCTCCAGCACGGCAAGGATGTTCTCCTCCACCGTCAGCTTACGGAAAATCGATGGCTCCTGCGGCAGGTAGCTGATGCCGAAATTCCGCGCGCGCAGGTACATCGGCTGCTTCGTGATTTCGGTGGAATCGATCAGGACGCGGCCGGAATCGGGCGGGACCAGCCCGACAATCATGTAGAAGCAGGTTGTCTTGCCGGCACCGTTGGGCCCTAGCAGGCCGACTACTTCGCCCTGCTTTACCTCCACGCTGACGCCGTTGACAACCCGTCGACCACGATACGATTTCGCCAGCGTGTCGGTCGATAAGGTCTGCATCTACTTGGAAACTCTAGTCTCAGTCACAGCGCGACGTGTTGGGCTGCCTTCGACAAGCACTCTATCATCGCGGTTATAGAAGGTCAATGAATCGCCGTGGATATTGCCGCGCTGCGCGTCGAGCACCCGCGGCGCCTTGCCCGACAGCACGAATTCGTCGCGCGCCGCCGTGTAAACCAGCTTGTCTCCCCACGCCTGCCGCGCCGGCTGCTGCACGTAGATGGAGCCAGTGGCCACGATGCGGTCAATCTGGCCGGTCTCAAACCCTCCCGCGCGCGCCTGCGGCTCCGCCTTCTCCTCGCGCGCCCGCAGGTACACGTCCGCATGATCGGCCTTGGTGATACCCTCGGCGGCCCGCACCAGCACCGCCCCGTCAAATCGCGCCAGGCGCTGCTGGTCCGAGTAATTCAGCCGCTGCGAGGTGATGTGGACCGGCGTCTGCTTTCCGTCCTTCTCCTGCCGCGCCAGCACCGTGTGCACCAGCTTCCGCCAGTTGTCGGCCGGCGACGCTTCGGCCGCCACCGTGCGCTGGTTGCGGTCGAAGTGGAGCTTGTCGCCTTCAATCAGGTTGGCGCCCTGCCACAAGCGGGCGTCGCCTTCGTAGTGCACCAGCCCGGTCGTGCGCTCGGCCGTCATCTTCCGTGCGCTCACGTGGATCGGATCGCCCGAAGCCAGCAGCGCCCCCCCGGGTTGAGGCTTCATGTCACTGTATGTCGTCTTGACGTCCTGCTCTGCCACGGCCTCGCCGCTCTCGCGGTTCATGCTGATGCGCCGCGCCGTCGTCGTCATGCCGCCATCGACCACCCGCGGGCTGCCGGTCATCAGCACCAGCCCATTCCCGGGCGTGTAGGTCGCCATCTCCGCCCAGGCCTGCCGCTGCGGTGCTGCATGGCAGTTGGCCGCCTGCATGCACGGATACTCAGCCGAGTAGAACTGCCCTTTCTGCACCAGCGACGAGATCTGGCCGTCAGGCGCCAGGTTTACATCCAGTTCGCGGCTCCGTGTCTCGCGTACCGGCTGGTCATAGGTCTCATGCCAGACGTGCGCCCGGTCTCCGTGCATCACATCGATGCGCCCATCGCCGCCGAAGTGCGCCTTCAGGTGATCCGCCTTGACCTCGGTCGTCGCCGGCTTCCAGTTCATCCACTCGCCCGAACGCAGTTGCTTGGCTGGCGGTATCACCGCCGGAGTCGCGTGCACCATCAGCATCCGCCCGGCACCGACCGTCTCGGCCCAGTCTAAGCTCCTGCCAGCCTTGATCCAGAAATCCATCGCGTCGGAAAACATCTCCGACTTCTCCACGCCACCCTGGCCGGACACCGGCCCGCGCGCCCGCCGCCCGCCATCGGCCGCCGTCTGCACCAGGTGAACATGTCCGCGCGCCTCGATCTTGCGCGCCGCGTCGCGCTCGGCAAACATCACCTGAGTCTCATCCGCCGAACCCGAAACCTGGTTGGCGCCCACGCTTTCAAACGTCGTGCCGCCCGCCATCTGCCCGCGCTGCAACTGGTTGCTGCGGCCCGTCATGTAAAACGTCGCCAGCGGAGAGCGCACGGTAATCACGCTCTCGCCCTGGATCACCGACTTCACATCGCCGGTGCCCACGACCCGTTCCACCGAGTCGTCCGGGCGGAAGTACAGCGTCAGCTGCTGGGCATCCGTGGTGGTCGCCTCCCGCTGGATGCGGGCCTGATACAACACCGCCTGCCGAGGCTCTTTGGTAAAGGACCCGCGCTGACCCACCACCGAAATAGGGTGCTCGCCCGCCACGCTCAGGTGGACGTTGCCCTCCAGGAACAGCTGGTTCTCCTTGGAATCGTAGTTCGCGCCATCGGCATAACCACTCGCCTGCGCTATGCGGAACTCCACCCGTTCATGGGTCGTCGCGTTGCCGGTTTTGGCGTTGAACACCAGGCCGCTGGTCACCACGTGGACCGGGTCCTTCAAGACCTGTGGTTCCGCCTGGTCGGCTCCCTCGGGACCGTTGGGATTCGACTGCAGATCGATGTTCACGACCCCCTTCGCCCGCACCTCGCCGCTGGCCGGATCGTACTCAAACGACTTGCCGTGAATACGGTCAAAGCGCGACGTGTTGCGGCCGTATACCACTACGTTCACGTCTTCCAGTTGCGCCACGCCGCTCTGCTTGAACTGCGTCACCTTCGCGGCCTTGATCGTGTAGAGGGTATGTCCCTTTTCGGACTTGGAGAGCGTGAATCCCTCGGTCGTCTGCTGGATCTCGACGCCCAGCTTCTTCGGAAGCTCCGCCAGCCGCAGCCGCGCCTGGATCCGCGCATAGAAGTAAAATCCCACCACCGCCACGATGACAACCGCGAGCGTAATCGCAAACCACAACCGCAGGCGCGAGACATTGACGGGCATGGCTTCAATATTAGCAGCACCTTGGCGGCACGAAAGCAAAACCGCGGACGGAGAATCTCTCCGCCCGCGGCCCGTTTTCCAAATCCCTTCGTCCGCTATCGGTTGTCGCGAATCACGCAGGTCCCGGCAATGAAGTCATGCAGCCCCTGCTTGCGCGCGGTGAACCCGGCGATCAGCCAGCCGATGCCGAACGTGAACCCGTTGATGATCTTGGCAAAATGCCGGCCGGAAGCGCGGCCAAAGGAAATCCGCCGGCCGTCGCGGTCCGTAACCTTCAGGCCCAGCGCCATCTTGCCCAGCGTTCCCTGCTTGCTGGAACTGGTCATCAAGGCTTCATACAGCCACGCCCCGACCACGACCAGCAGCCACATCAATCCCAAGGCGGGGAGCATCACCGCCAACACCTGCGTGGGGTTGGCTGCCCTTCGTCCAGCCAGACCCGCACCCATGCCAAGCGCGGCCACAAAAATCACCAGCCAGGCAGGGATGCCGATCACCACGCCGTCAATAAAAATCGCCACCACCCGAATCCAGAACCCCGCGTAGCGCGGCGGCGGCAGATACTGCGGTGCCGGGGCGCTCCCGTCCTCAAACGCCGCAGCGGGTGGAGGCACGGGCACCGGCGGTGCCGGCGGCTGCCACGCCACATCCGGACGCAGCGCGGAAGCGGCCTGCGGGCTGGCCCCTGCGGGCGGCAGCGGAGTCACTTGTGGTTGCGGGGCCCCGCAATAACGGCAGAATCGTGATTCGGCCTCGTTCAGCTGGCCGCACTTCGGGCAATATAGTCCGCTCTGGTTCATGGCCAGAGCATATTAGCAGCAAACCACACCCCCGCCGCCACCCTAAATATTCGATGAATTGATTCCGGAAATACCCCGGCTTAGGACTTCCGCGCCGCGTAGTCGCAGACCCGCAGTTCCAGACCGCCGAAGTCGGGATGAGCGTTTTCATAGACGCAAAAGGCCAGGTCCAGCGGCTGGTCCGGCGCCATGGGTTCGGTCTTGAGCCGCTCGGCCATCTTCCAGGCCACGGCATCGAAGGCGCGGGTCACCGTCGGAATCGAAGTAGCCGCCGCCCCAACGGTGCCGTTCACCTGCCGCACGCGAATCTTGAGGTGCTTCTCCTTCAACACGCGCGGCGGAGCCAGCAGCCGTAAATCGCGCGCGATAAACACCGGCTCGGGATTGCCCATCCCGAACGGCTCCAGCCGCTTCAGGCTGGCGAACAACTCCGGCGTGATCTGGTCCAGAGGCAGCTCGGTGTCAAACTTCAGCGACGGCTCCAGGTCCGTCTCTGCCAGCACGGCTCGCGCCCGAGCATCCAGCCGTGCCCTCAGCTCCGGAATCCGCGCCGAAGGCAGCGCGAACCCAGCCGCGTGCGCGTGCCCGCCGAAGCGCGTAAACAACTCCGCGCACGACTCCATCGCATTCAGCATATGAAACGAGTCGATGCTGCGCGCCGATCCCTGCGCCATTTCCCCGTCCCGAGAAATCACCAGCACCGGACGCCCCAGGCGGTCCAGCAACCGGCTCGCCGCAATTCCGATCACACCCTTATGCCAGCCCTCGCCATCCACCACCACGCACCACGCCTTGGCCAACTCCGGCTCGGCCCTCAGCCGCGAGTCAATCTCTTCGCAGATACGCTGCTCCTGCTGCTGCCGCTCCTGGTTCAGCCGGTCCATGCGTTCGGCCAGCGCGCGCGCATCGGTCTCCGACCGCGTGCTGAACAGATCAACGACGTCGCGCGCCATGTCCATGCGCCCAGCTGCATTCAATCGCGGCGCCAGCCGGAAGGCCACATCCGACGCACTCAACGGTGAGTTGTGATTCAGTTGCGCCACTTCGAGCAGCGCCTTCAGCCCGGCGTTTACCGGCTTGCGCAGCCCTTCCAGCCCGAGCTTGGCAAAAACCCGGTTCTCCCCGACCAGCGGCACCGCGTCGGCGATGGTGGCAATCGCCACTACTTTAAGAAAGGAAGGCAACTGCCGCGTGACGCCGGCCCTTTCCATCACTGCCTGCGCCAATTTGAACGCCACTCCCGCGCCGCACAGGTGCTTGCACGGATATTCGCACCCCGGTTGCAGCGGGTTCAGCACCGCCAGCGCCCGCGGCACACCCTCGGCCTGCGGCAGGTGGTGATCGGTGACGATCAGGTCCACCCCGAGCCGCCGCGCCGTCTCGGCCGCAGCAAACGAGCGAATGCCGGTATCCACGCTGATGATCAGCCGGACTCCGTCCGCGGCCTCGCGCTCGATCACCTGATCCTGCATCCCGTAGCCTTCGAGGATCCGGTGCGGAACATGGAAAGTGCAGGTGCCCCCGCAGAGCTCAATCGCAGTCTTCAGGATGACGATGGCGATGGTGCCGTCCACGTCGTAGTCGCCATAGATCAGAATTTTTTCGCGCGCGGCGATAGCCGCCATCAGCCGCTCAACGGCGGGCTTCATCCCCAGCATCAGCCAGGGCGAATGCAGATGTTCGTAAGCAGGAGAAAGATAGTGATCGACCGCTTCGGGCGTGCCCAGCCCACGGCCCAGCAGCAGGCGCGCAATCGGAGCAGGCAGCGACGTAGCCGCGCTCAGTGCCCGCACGGCGGTTTCATCGGACTCACAGCGCCTGGTCCATCGCATCAGTTGCGGTCACCCAGGTCTGGTTCGTCGATGGCGATGCCGCCGCATTCCTCCGCCAGTTCCAGCAGGCGTTGATACTGCTCGTACCACCCCGTCGCGGCCTCGTACAGAAACATGATTCCCTGGTAAGGCATCCCCAATTGTATAAACCCAATCCGCCCTACGCAGGAGGTCAGCCACCGGGCCTCGTTCATGTCCTCGTCGCTCACGAACCGCGAGTCGCGCAGGCTGCTCACCAGGTACTCCACGTCTACCTGCGCCAGCACGAAATCGTTCATCGTCAGAAACGCACAGCCGCTGGCCTTGGCTACCTCGACGAAGTCCTTCCAGCCCTCTGGATTACTGTCGTCCCAGGAAACGCCCTGAACTTCCTCGTTCACGTACCCGCGAAAGCGCTTCAGGCCATGGCCCTCGATGAAGGCAATCATGTCGTCTTTCAGGCCGGACAGGTCTTTGACTTGCATGGCAAACATCCCGCTTCACGGCATCAGCTTCCGCCGGAGAAAACACATCATACTCCCCCATAAGCGCCTGTGCGGAGGAATTCACCCTGCGCCCGGCGCTGCCCCGCCGCAGCCGCACGAAAATGGCTGCAAAGCGTTTCGAGCATCGCAGCTCCGATGTGCTAAAATTCATGTTTTGCTATGCTCTTATCGAAAGAATATGTTGGTTATCTGGGCCGTGAAATCACCCGCAAATTGCTGGCGAGTGGATTTGTAAAAACGGCCAACGAAAACGCCCTCCGCGAGCGCGTCCAGGGCGCTTTGCTGGAAGAAATGGGCGTCGAGGACCGCATCAATGATGAGGTCCGCCTGAGTCTCGATCCCTACGCCGAAGAGATGCGTAAGAGTGGCGCAAACTACCAGGAGATGTTCAAGAAAGTGAAGAACGAACTGGTGCGCAAGTACAAGGCGGTGCTGTGAGAGTCCAAAAGGATCAGCTCGACACCAAGGTTGGCCGCCTGAGCCGCGAAAAGGTCAACAAACTGGCGCACGCCGTCACCGATTCTCTCGCCACCTTCAACGCTGTCGACTTCGCGCAGGAGCGCAACGCCGTCCGCCTCGAAGTAAAGCGCCTGCTCGAAGACCTGGCGAAAGCAGAGCTGAGACTCGACCAGGCCGCCCGGCTGAAGATCGAAAGCCAGCGCCGCACCATTCTTGAAGGCAGCCCCGAGTGGGACATCCTCTACCGCAAGTACTACGCCGAAGAGATTAAGAAACTGGGACTCTGACCCCTCCGCGGATCTTCCCCCGATTCCTCACGGACTCAGGGGAAACCCCGGTTGCATCCGCCTCATCCCCGCTCAAAGCTCTCCCGCATCAGTGCCTGC
This sequence comes from uncultured Acidobacteriota bacterium, assembly GCA_903847195.1. Next base: position 32,444 of record CAINCZ010000164.1, read on the forward strand.
AGGCTCCGCAATAACGCGGCACATCCACGGTCATTTCATCCAACGGGACGGGCCGATTATCCGATTCCCAATCTGAGGCTCAATCTGGTACTTTGTTCGGATACCGCTGTTTAATGATTATATTGAGGCTGTACGGAACGGCCATCGCTGCAGGGCCGGGATGATTTACTGAAGGAGGAGTCGCCATAGGATACGCATTCACGCCATCTTCAGGACGGTCCGCTCCCTCATTCACACTTCGACCGTGAGACTTTGATTCCTGGGCGTACGGGCCATCGTGACCAGTCGTTTTTGCCGTTGTTTATTCCCGGCCAAGCGCCGGGGACTGGTAGTTCGAGTTGGACCTCGCGATCGTCAACGCCAGACTGACAAAGACATTCTGCTGCCCAAGGGCTTTCACGGCCTTTGGCGTAACGCGACGGTGAACGGTTAACACTTATGCCATTGTTGGCAGTCGAGAATTTGGTAAAGAGTTTCGGCGCAGTCAAAGTCGCCGACGATGTCAGCTTCACCCTTGAAGAGGGCGAGACGCTGGGCATCATCGGCCCGAACGGCGCCGGTAAAAGTAGCCTGTTTAATTTGATTGGCGGCAACCTCCGACCCATCTCCGGCAAGGTGTATTTCGTCGGCAAGGATGTAACCCACGCCAGTTCGCAGCAGCGTTGCCGCGCCGGCATGGGACGCACCTATCAGATTCCCCAGCCCTTCTCCAAGATGACCGTGCTGGAAAACTGCCTCGTCGCTGCTTCCTTCGGTGGAGGCAAGGCCGAGCGCCACACCTACGATCAATGCGTGAAGATCCTGAAGCGCACCGGCCTGCTGAAAAAAGCCAATGTTCCGGCCGGCTCGCTCACCCTGCTCGAACGCAAGGCGCTGGAACTCGCCCGCGGCCTGTCTTCGTCGCCGCGCCTGCTGCTGCTGGATGAAATTGCCGGCGGCCTCACCGAGCACGAAGCCAAGGAACTGGTGGAGATGATCCGCGAAATCCACCAGGCTGGTACCGCCATCATCTGGATCGAGCACATCGTGCACGCCCTCATCGCCGTGGTCAACCGCCTCATGGTTATCAATTTTGGTGCCAAGATCATGGACGGCAATCCGCTCGAGGTCGTCAACAGCGCCGAGGTCAAGCGCATTTATATGGGCATTGAGGTCTGAAATGAGCCTGCTGGAGATCAAGAAGCTTTCGGCACACTACGGCGACTTTCAGGCGTTGTACGACATCGATTTCTACGCCGAGCAGGGAGAGACGATCGCCATCATCGGCGCCAACGGCGCGGGCAAGTCTACGTTTCTCAAGTCCATCTCGGGCGTCGTACCGGTCCGGAAAGAAGCCATCAACTTTAACGGCGAAGCCATCGGCGGCACGCGCTCCTGCGATGTGGTCGGCAAGGGAATTGCACTGGTTCCCGAAGGGCGCCGCCTCTTCGCCAGCCTCACGGTCGAAGAAAATCTGGAGATGGGCGCATACAGCCAGAAAAAGCAGGACGGAGAGTGGCGGCTGGAAACGGTCTATAAGCTCTTCCCCCGCCTCGAGGAGCGGCGCAAGCAGGCCTCCGCCTCGCTGAGCGGCGGAGAACAGCAGATGGTCGCCATCGGGCGCGCACTGATGTCCAACCCCAAGCTGCTCATGTTCGACGAGCTTTCGCTCGGCCTCGCGCCCAAGATTATTTTGCAAATCTACGAAACGCTGGCCCACCTCCATGAACTTGGCACCACCATGCTGCTCGTCGAGCAGGACGTGCGCCAGGCCATGACCGTGGCCGACCGCGTGTACTGCTTCCAGGAAGGTCGCGTTTCGCTGCAAGGGCGCCCGCAGGAACTGACGCAGGATCAAATTTCGCGCGCCTACTTCGGGGTATGAGATGAGCGGACTGATAGACACTATTCTCCAGGGCATTCTCCTGGGAGGGCTGTACGGCCTGTTTGCCGCCGGGCTCTCTCTCGTCTTCGGCGTCATGCGCCTCGTCAACGTGGCGCACGGCGACTTCATCGTGTTGGGTGCGTTTCTGGCTTTGTATACCCAGAAAATCCTGAACATCGGCTCGCCCTTCACCACCTTGATCATCCTCATCCCGGTGATGTTCGCCATCGGTTACCTGCTCCAGCGCTTCATCCTCAACCCGACGCTCGGCGATGATATTCTCCGCCCCGTACTGGTTACCTTTGGCCTTTCGGTCATCGTTGAGAACGTCCTGTTGCAGGCCTTCTCCGCCGATTCGCAGAAGTTGCAGGGCGGCGCACTGGAAATCACCAGCATCGCGCTTCCGGCCGGACTGGCCGTGGGCTGGTTCCCGCTGACCATGATGGCCGTCTGCATCGTCGTCATCGCCATCCTCCAGTTCATCATGTACCGCACCAAGCTGGGACGCGCCTTCCGCGCTACCTCCGACGACGGCATGACCGCCGGGCTGATGGGCGTCAACTCCCAACACCTGTTCGCCATCGCCACCGGCATCACTCTGGCAACCGTCATGATCGCCGGCATCTTCACCGGCATCCGGGCCAGCTTCGACCCGAACGCCGGACCCGACCGCCTCATCTTCGCCTTCGAGTCCGTCATCATCGGCGGTCTGGGATCGCTGTGGGGAACACTGATCGGCGGCATCCTGCTGGGCGTGGCCCAGGGCATCGGCGCAAGGCTTTCTCCCGACTGGCAGATTCTGGCCGGGCACCTGGCCTTCCTGGTCGTGCTCATGGTCAAGCCGAGCGGATTGTTCCCGAGGCGGGGGGAGTAGCGTGAGCAAAGAAAAATTGAAGGTCATCGTCCAACGCAGTACCCGCACCTCGCGGGTGGCTACTATCCTGTTCATCCCGATCGTGATCCTGCTGGTGATCGCACCCCAGTATCTCGACCGGGGCACTACCAGCATGCTGGTCGAGTTCTTCTTCTACCTCGCGCTGGCCCAGTTGTGGAACCTGCTGGCAGGATACGCCGGGGTCGTCTCGCTCGGTCAGCACGCCTTCATCGGCCTCGGCGGGTACGTGCTGTTCGGTCTGTGCGTCATTGCCGAGTGGCATCCCCTGGTCGCCCTCGGAGCCGCCGGCATCGTCTGCGCCGTTGTCGCCATCCCGGTGGCCGTCCTTGTCTTCCGTCTCCATGGCGCCTACATGGCGATCGGCACCTGGGTCATTGCCGAGGTCTTCCGCCTCGCCTTCTCCCAGGTCACCTCGCTCGGCGCCGGTTCCGGCATCAGCCTGCCGGTCGCCATCGCGCAGGACATCCCTATGGGAACCTCCCTCGAGCGCGATACCGTGCTCTACCTGGTCTCTATCGTCTTGTCGCTGTTCGTCACCTTTGGCGCATACATGATCCTCTGTTCCCGCTCGGGCCTGGCGCTCACCGCCATTCGCGACAACGAACTGGCGGCCCGCAGCACGGGAATCGACAGCATCCGCGTCAAGCTGTTCGTCTACGTTGCCACCGCCTTCGGTACCGGACTGGTCGGCGCTCTGATCTACCTGACCAAGTTCCGCATCTCGCCTCCGGCGGCGTTTGACATCAACTGGACCAGCTACGTCATCTTCATCGTCGTCATCGGCGGCATTGGCACCCTGGAAGGCCCGATCGTCGGCACCATCGTTTTCTTCCTGCTGCGCCAGTACCTAGCTGACCTCGGCAGCTGGTACCTCATCATCCTCGGCGCGGTCGCCGTCGCAGTCATGTTGAAGATGCCGCTCGGACTGTGGGGATTCTTCGCCCACCGCTTCGACCTCCACATCTTCCCCACGCGGCGTCGCCTCTCCAAGGCCGAAGTCGAAGCCTCGGCCCCAACCGCCGGCGGCGACAAGGCCGAAGCCTCGGCGCACTAGACATATCCTCAAATACTCAGCCCCCGGACAGTCGCTGTGTCCGGGGGCTTTTTCTTTTATAGTGCAATTCCTGAGAAGGTAAATTCCGCTCAAGACGGGGTCATCCTGAGCGCAGCGAAGGATCTGCTGTTTGCCAGAGCCCGGCTCACCAAATGGACCGAGCCCGAGCAATGCGTGATTCGTGTAACGGAGATGTTGCGACAATCATCCCGAAGCCTGCGTAGCAGGCGAAAGACGGTAGCCCCACGCGCGAGCGTGGGGAAAGCCGCGCCCCAATACGCCAGCCCGCGCAGCGGGCGTAAGAATCGAGTTCTTGGTGTAACGGCGATATTTCGACAACTACTTGACTTTCTGAGGGGCCGAGCGGTCCCAAACGACCACCGCTAGAATCAACGACGCAACGATGCCGAGAATCAATCCAAACCCGGCGCAGAGCAATCCGAGAATGCCGTCGCCCGGTGCTGCTCTTCCGGTTGGGTCATGCGGGAGCACGAGCACGGCAACGATGCACCCCAACACGATGCCCACCACCGGGCAAAGAAGTGCCACTGTTCCGGCCTTAACAATTCTCACTGCTATTGACCAAGACACTTCGGTTTCCAGTCGTTAGCGATATGCGGATATTACGCCAACTTTTACGTCCGGCTCCGTTCACCGGCAATCCGCAACAGATATGTCCGGCCTTTGAGAGCTATACCTCACGCGGCATACAGGAGGCAACTTGGGCAAGGCTAACTGAACGAGAGCTTCGCTTTCACGTCTGATCCCAGAGTCGGCCCACACTGCGTATGGGCGATTGTCTATGAAATAAGCGACCCTATATTCTGCCTTCCACGTCACTTGCGTCCCTGCCCCTCCCCTCTCAACTGCACTATCAGCAACAATTCTGGTGTCCTGAATAGTTCCCTCCGTCAGCAGTCGATTCCCCCCTTGTGGGACTCGACGCAACAAGAGGAATAGCACGCACAGAAGAACACAGGCCGCAACAAAATAGGCAACGTAGCGAGTGCTACGCCCACGTTCTTGTTTGCCCTTCTGCCTCAGGACCGCCAGCACTTTACGCTGAAACTGAAAGACTTACAACGATACTTGGGTTAATCAGGCAACTTCACAAACATCTCGTCCTCAGCCCGCATAGCGGGCGGCAGACGGTAGCCACATGGCGTAAGCCTGGGGAAAACCACCCAAGTCGCCCACCAGCCCGCGTAGCGGGCGTAAGAATCAGGCCCACCGATAGTGCTCGTCAAGAGGGGTTACGCTGAGAGCAGCGAAGCATTGGCTTTCCCCCGCTTAAACTAACCGCCCACCGCCCCCAGTGTTAGCGATCATCTGAAAACGTAGTTTTTTGGACTTCTGCCGCCCCGTGTCCGGCACCAACGATCTTGCCGCTGGCGAGACGCCGCAGTTTAAGACGCAGGTACTCCAGATAGTTTTCAGGTGCAGAACTGGAAAGCAGT
>CAINCZ010000165.1 GCA_903847195.1 uncultured Acidobacteriota bacterium
GCGAGCGTCCATAGAATGAGGCCATCCTTTTCGGCCTTCCTTTCTATAAAGACGCCTCATGGAACTTGACCAGAATTTCGCCAATTTTTTCCCGAATAACAATAAAGGCGCGGTCAGTTCCCCACCCGACACTTCGGGCGGGCTTTCGTCTGACTTCTCGAACTTCTTTCCCAAGCGCGAGCCACAGGGGCAACCTGCGCGGCGCGGTGAACCTCTTGACCCTGCGGTAGTCGGCACCATCGCTGACAGCGAAGGGCTAAACCCCAGCCAAAAACGCATGATGACAGCCCTCCTGAATCAGGAGAGCGGCTACGGCACGAACGCGCGCACCAGCACGGACGGAGCGCAGGGCGCAGGCCAGATAATGCCCGACACGTTCAAGCGTTACGCCAAGGAAGGCGAGGACATCGGCAAGACTGAGCACAACATTGCCGTCATGGCCCGTATCGTCAAGGATCTCGGCACCAAATTCAAGGATGACCCCGCGCGCATAGCGACGGGATATTTTTCAGGCGATGGCAACGTGAGTCCTCAAGGCGACCAAGCCTGGAAGATGGATCATCGCGACGGTAACGGTAAAAGCGTCTCATCCTACGTCAGTGAGGTGCTGGGACGGTTTAGCCGCACCCCAGAACCCCAAGCCGCCGCCCCAGCCCCCGAGGCCAAGCCAGAGTCCCCCGCGTTGCCCGATCTTGCGAAGGCAAAGCCCTGGGCGGACATCGCCAACGACATGCGCTACGTCGATATGGATGCGGCGACCAAGGCCCAGTACAAGCAGGCCTACTTTGATTACTGGGTTGCCCCGCATGCTGGGCGCGATGCGGCAGGCCTGCGCGATCAATTCATGAATTCCCCTGATCCGAGTCAGGCATCACCCGCACGACTTGCCGCAGGTGCAAAGGAGTTGCGCGACCAGTACGCACCACCGCCGCTCGATGAGAGCGTGTTGGAGACAGCACCCAAGCCGGGTGCAATCAGCATGCCGGGATCGGTCATGGACGGAACCGTGCCCACTCGTGGCGACCTGCCGACCACCAGCAAGGCACCAGTGGACCAGAAGTTCCACGACGCCTTCAATGCTCAGTGGGATGCGGCCAACGCCTACCAGCGGGCAGAACTGGCAAAGCAACCGGGCTTGATCGGCCAGTTGGCGCGCGACCGGGCCGGCGCGCTCGATCAGCTTGACGCCACGATGCCAGACAATCTGACCGGCAACACGGCGGACAAGATCGACACGCGCGCGGAAAAACGGGCTGGCATGCTCACGGCGGCAGGCGAACAGTCGGGATTCTCGCAGCGTGCCGCTCGCGAGGCCGCGGCGCGGGGGGTTGCCCCCGGCAAGGAAGTGGACTTCATGCAGCACGCCTATGGCACGGCGAGCCAGTCTGACCTTGATACGGCTACCAAAGAGTTCTTCGACAAGCAGGTAGGGGCGAATAACCCCCTTGTACGTGGCACGGCAACGGCCCTGCTTGGTGGGGTGAAGTTGGTAGCTGGCCTGAATCAACTTTATTGGGAAATGGCCCCCGGCAATGATGCCGTATCGGCGGAATACGCAGGCACAGCGAAAAAACTTGGTGACTGGGCGCGCGGCAAGGAAGCTGCGATCGGCACTAAAGGAACATTTCTCGAACGCAACCTTGAGGGCGCGATCAGTTCTATCGGCCAGCAGTTGCCCTGGATGATGGGCGGCGCGATGGCGGCTACCGAGAAAGCCGCAGAATCAATCCCCCTGGTAGGCATCGGAATTCAGACCGTTGCGCAGGAATTCAGCGACGCGCGCGCGAGCGGCATGAACTTCATGCCCGCCTTGGGGCGCGCCTCGATCTTCGCCGCCTTCGAAGTGCTCGGTGAGAAACTCGGGCTGCATGAGCAGATGAAAGCCCTGCGTGGCGCGACGCACGGCATGGACAACAGCGAAATCATCAAGCTGCTCGGCTCGGCGCTGATGAAGGAATTGCCGGGTGAACTGTTCACCACGACGGGCGAGTTTGCCACTGACAAGTGGGCACCGTTCGGCATGGCGATGAATCCGAACGCCACGATGAAGGACTACCTTGGGCAGGTTGCCGACACGATCGCGCAAACGCTCATGCAATCGGGCCTGATGGGTGCTGGTACGACTGGCGTTGCCAAGCTCGCACGCGACAAGGGATATACCCCGGAGATTGCCGAAGCCGACGCGCAGCGCGCGCGCACCGCTGCGCTATCCAAAGCGGAGGAAATGTTCAGCAGCAAGGAAAAGCCTGCTGCACCGCCCCCGCCCGCCGCCCCCACGACCCCGCCGCCCCCCGAATCCGCACCGGCCACGCCCGCGCCACAGGAACCCGCGAACGCATCGCTATCCGATCAGGACGTGCTCGATTTCGCTGAAAGTCGATTCCAGCAGTTGCGTGACAAGCGCGACGGTACCAGTGAGTTCGTGCCTGGTGACGAGCGCATGGTAGCGAAGGAGTCTGCCGGGTCTGGTTTGACCAGGGCGGAGACGAGCGAGTTCGACAAGTTGACGCAGGCTCGCAAGAACGTCGATGCACTGCGCGGCATCTATGGCTTTGACCAACCCACCACCAAGGAATCAACCAATGGCACTCAAGCCGCTGAAACCAAGCAAGCAGAAGCGAAAGGACCGGAAGCACCCGCAGCCGCTGTAACCAAGGCGGAAGTGGATGCCGCCATCAAGGATGAAGAATGGCGCAAGGAGAATGTCCCGACTGAGGTTAAGGCAGAGGCACCAGCGGCACCAAAGACCGAAAAGCAAGCCAACGAGCAGCGCGACTATTCCGACAAGTGGTTCGGCTCTGAAGAAAAGGCGCGGGACTTCATAGCCAAAAAGGGCATCGGCGCGACGCACCACGTCCTGAGCGATGGTGGTAAATATCTCATCAAGGCGAACGCTGCCGTAACCGCCCCGGCCCATGATGCCGCCACGTCTCCGCAGAATGATTTGCCAGAGCCCACCCAGGCGCAGAAGGAAGCGGGCAACTATAAAAAGGGCCACGTCACGTTCGACGGGCTCGACCTGTCGATTGAAAATCCTGTCGGCTCGCAGCGATCCGGCAAGGATCCAAGCGGTAAGGATTGGTCTGTTGGCATGACTGCCCACTATGGGTATGTCAAGCGCACAACCGGCGCTGACGGCGATCAGCTTGACGTGTACCTGGCAGAGCACCCGGCACCGAATTCTCCTGTCTTTGTATTCGATCAGTATGGCCTTGATGGGCGATTTGACGAACATAAGGCGGTCTTGGGCGCGACCACCCTCGAACAGGCCAAGGAGATTTACGACGCGCATTTCTCTGACCAGTCAGGCCCGAAGCGCCGCCGCGCTGTGCAGGCTATGCCGGTGGAGGAATTCAAGAAGTGGGCGCAGAGCGCCGACGCGAAAAAGCCAGTGGTGCCGCCCAAGAATGAGCGCGAAGCGAAGGCAGCGCGTGAGGGCGAAAAAGCCACACAAAAACCAGTTGCAGAAAAGCAACAATCTACCGACAGTCTCGATGCCATGTTCGACCAGGTGTTGAGTGAGGAAGTCGCGAAGGATCAGGCGGCGGCACCGAAGACTGAAAAGCAAGCGCAGTCCGCCAAAAAGACGGTGACGCCGCAGGTTCCGATGTCTGAGGGGGCGAAGTACGTCATCCCAACCTTTGCAACTGGCCAGTATCAAAAGCCCACTACAGAGAAGGCCGCACGATCCGCGCGAGAGGCAGCAGCCAGCGCGGCGAAGAATACAGCAGCAGGCCTGGGCGCGGCCATTGATGGCTTGGGCGAACTGTTCGGCGGCAAGGGCAAGTTGAGTTCTGGCCTGACGTTCGATGAGGAAACCTACGCCAAGGCAAAGCCGCTTTTCCGGCAGGCGATCTCCAATATGCAGGATGCCGGAAACGACCTGCGCGAGGCCATGCGTCAGGTAATCCGCATGGTGCTCGACAAGTTCGGCGCGACTGCCGCGCAAAATATGAAGCCGTACGTGGTTCGGTTCATCGAGGATACCGCCAAGGAATCCGTTGAAAAACCAGCCGAACAGGCGCAAACTGAACCGAAAACCAAGGACACCTCA
>CAINCZ010000166.1 GCA_903847195.1 uncultured Acidobacteriota bacterium
AGTAGTCCGTCGAGATTCACCTCACTCCTGGCGGGCGCTACTATGCCAAATTGGATGAGCCGTCTCCTGCCAAGGCCCCGCCTTTCAGAAATTTCCCCCTTCGGCGGGCGTAGACTGTGCTTGCGCGAGCAGGCTGCAAGCGCGCCATGCGGATTCGGCCGGTTGCCGTAGCGCATCGAACTACCTTAGGCAGCGCGGCAAGTTCAGCGGCAAAAGGAGGAGCTATGGTCACTGCTGGTCGGCCTGAAGTTCCTAGTCCGAATGAGAAGCTGGTCAAGGTATTCGACTCGGAGCAGGAATCCGAGGTCTTTGTAGTGCGTGCCCTGCTTGAGGCTGGCGGAATCGACGTCATCACCACGAACCTCCAGGCTCCGCAGGACATCCTGCCCGGCGTCGGCGGCGTGATCCTCCAGGTGCGGGAGGGACAGGCTGATGCGGCTCGCCAGATGATCGAGGAGTCCCTTGCCGGTGGCGCCGACGCTGCCGAAGAGGCCGAGGCCGCAGGCGAAGCTACTGAGTAGTTGCCGTGTGGGCCGAGACCTTGGCTCCGTCGAGCAGAAACGTCAGTGCACCTTCGGTGTCCGTTCGATACGTGAGCGTACGGGCTGCCGCCACCCGTGCCAGCACCTCGGGCCGGGGGTGGCCAAAGCTGTTCTGCGCGCCGACGGAGATGAACGCGTAGCGGGGATGCACCGCGGCCAGGAACTCCGGCGTAGTTGATGTCCGGCTGCCGTTGTGCGCCAGCTTCAGCACCGTGGCCTGCGGGTCGACTCCCGCGAGATAACGTTCGATCTTCTTCTCCGCGTCGCCTGTCAGCAGCACGGAAGTGGCGCCGTGGCTGATCCGGAGCGCCAGTGAGTCGTTGTTGTGCGGCTTGGTCTTGGGCTGCCAACTGGGCGGCGGTGCCAGTACCTCGAATTGCGCTCCGCCGAAGTCGAATTTCTCCCCGGCTTGGCGGTGGTGCACCTCCACGTGGTACTTCCGTGCCACCTCCAGCACCGCTTCGAGTTCGGCACTGGCGGCGTTCGGTCCCAGCCAGAATTGCCTCGGACGGAAGTTGGCAATGATCGCCGGCATGCCGCCCAGGTGATCGGAATGAGCGTGGGTCAGCACCAGGGCGTCGAGCCGGGTAAAGCCACGCGCCCACAAGTAGGGCGAAACGACGTTTTCGCCAAAGTCAAAGGTAGACGAGAACGGCCCCAGCGAACCCGCCGCATCCACCAGCACCGTCGCTCCCTGCGGTGTCACCAGCAGCGTAGATTCAGCTTGTCCCACGTCGATGCTCGTCACCTCCAGTACACCCCGGTTCCATTGCGGATGGGCCATGGGCATCGACAGCCAAACGCTAACGCCTAGCAGAAGCACCAGGCCGGAAACTGCCAAGCGTGCCCGCTGCCGGATCAGTAGCATGGCTGCAATCAGAGCGGCTGCGCCTGCGGCAATCGCGAAATGAGTGGGCATCGGCAGGCGCACGTCCGCCAGCTGGAAGCCGTCGAAAATCCGCGCCGTTGCGGTGATCGCCGCCAAAGCCCAGGTAGCAATCTTGGCCGGCAAAATCGCCAGGGTCAGCCAGACATACGAAAGACCGATCGCGATGGCTGCCGCGATCATTACCACGCTCGTCAGTGGCACGGCAACGGCATTGGCTGGCACGCCGACAATCGTGGCGCGGTGAAAGTAGATTGCCATCGGCAAAACCAGCGCTACTTGCAGCACGGCGGAAATGACCGATACCTCGTAAAGCGCAAACACGGCAGCCAGCGTCCACCGGAGCGCGCCGAGCAACCAACGATTGATGAACGCGTTCGCCACGGGCGACAAGTTAGCAATTCGTTCGGTGAGCAATCGCAGGTCGATGCGGAATTGCGCGACCTTCGGCGGAAGGCTCAGGTCATAGGCAGGTGCTGACAACCAGCGCAGGCCGCGATGAAACGGCTGCGACGTTCTTTCCAGCAACGGGACCGAAAGCGCGGCGATGGCCACAACCGACAGAAAGCTCAATTGAAACCCTGCGTCGAACAGCGCCTCCGGGTTCCATGCCAGCAAGGCCAGCGCCGCGGCGCCGATGGAATTCAGCAGTGCCCGTTCGCGGTACAGCAGGCGGGTCAGCAGGTAGACCGATAGCATCAGCACCGATCGCACTGCCGGCGTGCCCAGCTCCGTTAGCCATGCATATCCGGACGAAAGCAAAACCGTGCCGACCGTAGCCAACCCCTCCCCGGCCCGCACATGACGGAAAACCCAGAACACAAAGTAGGCGAAGATTCCGACCTTCAAACCATCAATCACCAGGATGTGATACAAGCCCGTGCGCTGCCAGGCAGCGGTTGTCTGCGCAGCGAGATACGCGCGGTCTCCGAGCAGAATGGCCGCCAGCAGCGCAGCTTGCTCGCTTTCGCCGCTGCCTCGCAATGAGGCCCCGCTTGGCTCGGGCCAGAGAAGGGAGATCTTTTGTAGCAGGCTGCGGCGAATGCGACTGAGCCAGCGCCCGGCCCGAAAGCCGGCCACGCCCGGGAGATACTCCACTTTCTTCGCCGCCACAGCTCCGGTTGCCGCGATGCCCTGTTGGCGCAGATAACCGGCAAAGTCCCAAGCCCCCGGATTCTGGAAGTTGCGCAGGCGGCGAAGCTTCACCGGGACCCTGATGCGTTGACCGTAGGCGAGAGGCTGCGATGTTCGGCGATCGTGGCGAGGCTCTTTCTGCTCCTCAGCCGTCGTCTCCTCTTCGGGTTGATCGGCAGACTCCGTCGCCTCGTCGCTTCCACGCTCTGTCCCGACGGTGGGACCATATAGGCTCAGGCGCACGCCGAAACTGAGCGGCACGGTAATGTTATCGCGTGCGAGCGTCTCTACCTGCAGATCAAGCGTCTGCCGCTGGCCAGTTCCGGCGCCATGAACAACGCCATCGCGAATCACATATCCGGTGACTGTTACAGGCTGTCCGTCGGTGAACCGTGCGATATCCGGCAGCGATGGATGGCGGTGCACGCCAGCCGCCCATGCCCCGGCTGTGACCAGCGAGGCCATTGCCAACGCCCACGCGAACGGGGCACGCCAGTTCTCCGGGCCGCGGAATCGCACCGCGCCCAGCAAAAAAACTGCGGCTGCCAGGAACCACCACAGCGGCGGACGGCAGAGATAGGTTCCAGCGACTATTCCAGTGGAAAAAGCCACCGCTGCCCAAAACAAGGGCTGCCGACCCGGGTTGCAACCCGTCCTCATGTGAGAGCGAGTCTATATGCGGACTCGCTCAAAGCTCATGCAGGCCAGGTAAATTTCAGAATTCGGAACATCGAATCCGTGGGCGCGAATCTCAGCCGCTTGCTACCGGACGAGGTGTGTCACGCTTTCCATGTGGAAGGTCTGGGGAAACAGGTCGACCATGTGCATCTGCTCAATCCGGAAACCGGCTGCGGCCAGCACGCGCAGGTCGCGAGCGAGGTTGGCAGGGTCGCAGGAAACATAGGTCACGCGTGCCGTCTTGAGCCGTGCCAGCCGTTGCGCAGTGTTCTCGCCCAGTCCGTTGCGCGGAGGATCGACCAAGACCAGATCAAACTCAGCCCCCGGCGCAAGCGACGCCAGGTAGCGCTCCGTCGTTTCCTGGGAAACGCTGACATTGTCGGGAGCATTCTCGCGCAAGTCATTCGACGAAGACGTGGCTGCCTCCACTGCCATCACGCTTTCAAACTGACGCGCCAAGGGGACGCTGAACAGCCCGACGCCGGCATAGAGGTCCAGCGCGGAGCGGCCCGTGCGTCCGGCGGTCACCAGCGTCGCGAGCGTTTCGACCATATGGCGGTTCGTCTGGAAAAACGAGCCGGCGCTGACCCGATACTCGCTCCCCGCGGCTTCGTAAATAAGCGCGCTTGCTCCCAAAGCTTCACGTAGTTCTTCAGGAACCTCTTCGCGGACCAACTCGCCGCCGGCGCCACTGCGGAGCACCGCCACTCCGGCGAACTCGGGCATCGCCCGCCGGAAGGCTGTAGCAAAGTCTGCCAGGCTGCGCTGGGTACGTCGCTTCCATACGCCTTCTGCCAGCGTGACTTCGGCCAGCAGGCGTTCGTCTCGCGCGTCGGCAAAGAGCTCGATTTCCACAATTGCTTCACTGACCTGTCCTGTGCTGCCAAGTTCCCACAGCACTGTGATTGCCCGATTGATCAGCGGTGAGCTGAGCGGGCACTGCTCAACCGGAAGCAGATCGTGCGAGTTGAAGCGATAGTAGCCGAGCGCAAATTCTCGCCGTGCCGCGTCGCCCACCGCGCCAACGGAGCTGCGCATCCTTAGCCGCGTACGGTTGCGATAGTTCCATGGCGTTGCCGTGTGGGTTTGAATCGGCGGCGGATCGATCTTGGCCAGCCGCTGCACGGTTTCAGCCAGGATTGCTGCCTTGTTTTGCAGTTGGCATTCATAACTGGCGTGCTGGTATTGGCACCCGCCGCATTTCGTGAAATAGGGACAGGCGGGCGCAATGCGCTCAGGCGATGCGGACACGATGCGCTCGGCACGCGCGCGCAGCAGGTTGGGCTTGCGTTCCACGACGCTGGCTTCCACGGTCTCACCCGGCAGAACGAAGGGAAGGAACACGGTCGCCCGCTTCCCCTGATCTCCGGCATCGGTTCGGGCCAGGCCGTCGCCGCCATACACGAGTTTTTCGATCTTCAGTTCCATTAGGGATCTCACATGTAGAACAGGCTCAGTCGGGGCACGCTGTAGCGCTCGGTCAGCCGCTTGTGCATATACTGCTTAAGCAAGTGATCGATCTGCGGGCCGCTCATCTTCCGCCGGTAGGGTGCCAACTCACGCTCAGCTTCGGCGCGAAAGCCAGCCAATTCAGTGTCCGCCGTCGCTGTCATCAGCGACGCCAGCAGCTTTTCTTCCAGTATGGTGAGCCGCCGCTCCACGTCTTCCAGGCTGGCAGGCGAAGTAGTCTTCATGCCATCGGCCAGCATGCGCAGAGTGCCGACGGCTTCTTTCATCACATCGCCGGTAGCAGCGGGTGCAGCGCACGCCTCTAACGCGCCGGCGTTCTGCAAGAGATAGGCAACGATTCTCTCAGATTCCAGGCCCTTGTTGCTGTCGCTGGGTTCGCGCTTGGCGCCGACGGCGGCGCCTTGCATCCCTTCGGAAACTTCCAGCACCTGCTGGGCGCAATAGGCCAGGGAGTTGACCTTGCGGGTCTTCTTCGGGCGGGCGGCGTAGCGGTCAAAAGCCTCGTCGATGCCGCGCAGCACGGCTTCGAGTGGAATACCTGCCGCTTTCCAGGTTTCAATCAGCGCCCAGTCGAGGGTAGAGAGCAGCACGGCGGTTCCGCGCCGCTGACAAAACCGCTCCTCGATCTCGCTGAAATAGTTAAATTGATCGGTCACCATCTCTTACATGGTAGCGCAAATGGAAGTCGGCATTTTCCACTGCTGCTATGCCGTGAGAGAGATGCTGCGATTCAGCGCCTGCCCCGCTGCCTGTGATCCCGTCAAATCCGTTAGCTGCGAAAACTCCTGCTGAAACGTGCTGTACGCTCGCTGCGCGCTGCTGAGATCGCCGGACTGCAGCGCCTGCCCGAGGTCGTTCAGCGTCTCGGTAATCTGGCCGCTCTTGCTGCTTTGCTGGTGCCGAGGATGGTGGCTGTGCGCCGCTCCACTCCGCACGCTCTGCCGGATGGCTGCGTAGTCCTGCTGTGCGGCCGAGAGATTGCCCGCCTGTAGATCGGTTGCCAACTGGCTGAACAGGCTGCTGGTGCTCGTCTTCGCCGAGTCCGTCGATGACGTGGAACTCGTTGATGACGAGTCCGTCGTGGCTTTCTGCGGCAGCAACTGCTGCACCGCCGCGAAGTCGGTTTGCGCCGCCGACAGGTTGCCCGCCTGCAAGTCCTGCCCCAACTGCTGCATGCTCTGCTGGAACTGTTGCCTGCGGGTGGCGGTCTGTTGCGATCCCAGGCTGGAGAGTGCGCTGAACGCGGTGCTCAGAATTCCCGCGACTGACATTTCCGTTCCCCTCGATTCAATCCCCGACCCGGGCGAAAATATAGGGCCCGTTCAGGGAAGCTATGCCGGCACGGATTCATAAGCACCCGCGCTGCCAATCGGGCGCACGCTGGCAAGAGCCTGTTTCAACGAGGGTTAAAGGGAACACGATTCCGGTGCCGGTTTTCTGATGGGCAAACGGTGCCCGGCAACTGGGCAGGCTCTGCCGGGTTGGGCAGCTCTTGCCGTGCTGGCCCCCGCCCGGGTGCGTGCTAATATTTCGAGATATCGCAAGTGCAACATCGATTCGCTAAATTTGTGCGTTTGGCGCGACTGGCGCCTGAGGTGAGCCATGGTCAATCTGTTGATTATTGTTACGCACCAGCCGATGATTCAGAAGCAGTATTACGACGCGCTGCGCGCCAAGTATCCTGATTACAACATCAACCTGGTGGACCACCATAGCAAGGTCGGTCCCTACATTGCCGACGCCGACATCCTGATGACTTTCGGCCCGATGATGGCCGACCACGTTCTGGCCGAGGGCAAAAAGGTGAAGTGGGTCCACGCCCTCACCACCGGTACCGACGGCATTGATAACCAGCCCTCGCTGCGTCCGGAAGTAGTTCTGAGCAGCACGCGCGGCATCCACGGACCGCCGATGACCGAGGCCACGCTGACGTTGATGCTGGCGATGGCCCGCAGTTTCCCCGAGACCGTGCGCGCGCAGGACAAGCACGAGTGGAAGCGGCCCATGATTAACCTGCTGGACGGCAAGACGGTCGGTATCCTCGGCCTCGGCCTGATCGGCAAAGATACGGCGCGGGTGCTGCACGCGCTCGGCATGAAGGTCATCGGCGTGGTACGCAAGCAGCCGGCCGATCCCTCCGAACTGTTGAGCTGTGGCGTCGAGCGCCTCGTCACCTGGGACGACCGCATGAAGGTCATCCCCGAGCTGGACTACGCGATCCTGCTCATCCCTTCACGCCCGGAGACCAAGCGCCTCATCAACGCCGAGTTCTTCGCGGCCATGAAGCCCACGGCCCGCTTCATCAACGTCGGCCGCGGTGACGTGGTGGACGACGATGCACTGATCGCCGCCCTGAAAGAGAACCGCATCGCGGGTGCCGGGCTGGACGTTTTCCATCCCGAGCCGCTGCCCGCCGATTCTCCTTACTGGTCCATGCCCAACGTAGTGATCTCGCCGCACGTCGGCGGCTTCTCCAATGAATACGCGGCGCGCGCGCTGCCTATTTTCTACGAGAACATGAAGCACTACCTGACGGGCGAGTATGACAAGATGATCAACCTGGTGAAGCACCACCAGTAGAACGCACGTCGGAAAGCAATTGCCCCACCCTGAGGCGGCTCAAGGTGGGGCAATGATCTTTGGGGCTAACGCTAACTCTTGCCGGGTGACCCACCCTTTCGCCCGGTTTTGGGGAATGGTGGGTTAGTCAGTTCGCTATTTTCGCGCCGTCTCTTCCCGCCCGCGCCGCTGCGGCTGGTTGCGCTCCCAGATCAGCCACAGGCCTTCCAGTGTCAGCTCGTTGTTCACTTCGGAGATAAAGCGCGAGTGCTCACCGATCAAGACGCCCAGGCCGCCCGTGGCTACCACTTTCGTGCCAGGTCCCAATTCAGCGGCCATGCGCTCCAGGATGCCGTCCACCAGTCCGATGTATCCGTAGAAGAGTCCGGCTTGAATGCTGTTGATGGTGTTCGAGCCGATTACGCGCGTCGGCTTGCGAAACTCCACGCGCGGCAGTCGGGCGGTGCGTTCCACCAGCGCATCGGCAGAGATGCCGACGCCCGGTGCTATCAGCCCGCCGAGATACTCGCCCTTGGCTGAAATGGCGTCAAACGTCGTTGCCGTGCCGAAGTCCACCACGATGCACGGACCGCCATAGCGCTGGAAGGCAGCCACGCCGTTGACAATGCGATCCGCGCCCACCTCGGCCGGATTGTCATAATGCACCGGCATACCGGTCTTGATGCCCGGTTCGACAAACAGCGCCTGCGAATTGAAATACTGCCGGCAGACGCCGCGCAGCGTGGCATCCAGCGGCGGCACAACGGATGAAATCACGATGCCCTGAATCGCGGCCACTTCCAAATTCGCCATGGCGAACAGGTTGCGAAAAAGCACGCCGTATTCGTCGATCGTCTGGGTCTTGATGGTGGCAACACGCCAGTTTGCAACCAACTCGGGCGCAGCCTTCGTTCCGGATTGTTCGGCGGTTGCGGGCTGTTCATAGACGCCCAGAACGGTGTTCGTATTGCCGACATCGATTACGAGGAGCATGGGACCTTATCTCACTAGAAATTGCCGGCCACTCACCGGCCAGGTTCAGAATCAAATGGCCCGCACGCCACCGGAAATTACGGTTCGTTGCGTGCCGTCGTCGCAGGCGACCAGCAGGAAGCCGGTCTCGTTCAAGCCCGCGGTTACTCCAGTGTAACCGCCGGTCTCTTCCACATGCACGCGACGTCCGCGTGCGTACGACGATGCCTGTTCGAAACGGCGATACAACTCCGTTCCCACCCCTCCGGCGGCCAACAGTTGGCGGTATTCGCGGTCAAGGGATCGCAACAGCGCGGCTGCCAACTCCACGCGGGACCAGTTCTGCCCGGTCTGCATGCACAACGAAGTGGCGAGCGAAGCCAGGTCGGCCGGGAACTCCGCCTGATTGACGTTGATGCCGATGCCCACCACTGCGTGCTTCACGCGCGTCGCCTCGGCGTTCATCTCTGTCAGGATACCGCAGAACTTGCGCTGCTCGGGCCCCTGCGCGCCGCGCTCCAGGGCCGGCAGCAGCAGGTCGTTGGGCCAGCGTAAGTCCGCTGGGATGCCGCAAACTTCTTCGACGGCGGCCGCCGCTGCCAATCCGGCCATCAGCGAGAGATTTAGCACCATCGCCGGCGCGATCTTAGGACGCAGCAGGGCAGAAACATAAATTCCCGCCGAGCGTGCCGAATGCCAGCTATGCCCCCCGCGGCCGTGTCCCGCGGTCTGCTCTTCGGCGAAAAAAACCGTGCCTTCGGCGTCCCCATCGTGGGCCGCCCGCATCCCGGCTACGTTGGTGGAGTCCGTGTGGAAGTAGTGCCGAATCCGCCCACAGAAGATCGTTCCTTTGACCAGGGGATCGAGGAAGTCGGGCAACAGCAGATCGGGCATGGCCTCCAGCCGGTAACCCGTTGCCGGATGTCCCGCGATCTGCACTCCCAGCGCGCGCAACTGCTGCACCAGCCGCCAGACCTCCGACCGGCTGGTGCCGATCTCGTCGGCGATCTTGGTCCCGCTGACGACCAGCATTGGATTGTCGCTGAGCACGCGCAGAATGCGGCCCATGCGCTCGTCGGTCATCGGCGTTGAGAGTCGGTTCACCATCGTTGCAATCCGGAAAATTATGCGAGGATGCGGCCACAATAGCAACCGCCATTTCGGGCGCGGCGTGGTTTCACTCCCCGGCGGTGGCGGTCGTGGGTGATAATATCGCCATTCACGCAAGGAACTGCGGTTCGTTTTACGATAGGTCCCGTGGTCTGAAGATCATCAAAACTGGAGAGTGGAATGGCAGATCTCGTATACGGAACATCGATTGCACTGGCCGATGCCAAAAAGGTTGCCGGTGCCGCGCTGGCCGAAGCCGCAAAGAACTCCTGGACCATGGCGGTAGCGATCGTGGATCCAGGCGCGCACCTCGTCTGTTTCGAGAAGATGGACAACACGCAGATCGGCAGTGCCCAGGTCGCGGTCGACAAGGCCCGTTCGGCGGTGTTGTTCAAGCGGCCGACGAAGGCGTTTCAGGATGGTGTTGCCGGTGGTCTGGAAGGCCAGCGGATTTTCGGATTGCATGGCGCTGTGCCCACCGAAGGCGGCTTGCTGCTGATCCAGAATGGCAAGATTGTTGGTGCGATCGGGCTGTCGGGCGGAATCGGTCCGCAAGATAGCCAGTGCGCTCAGGCCGGAGCCTCGGTACTGCTCTGATCTGCCGTGCGGCGGGCCACCGTCGGCCCGCCGTTGTCTTCGGCAGTGCTTTCTTTTTGTGATGCTCTGAAGGTGCGCGCGCCCCGTCCTGCCCCGGTTTTGGCCAGGGCGGGCTGTGCCCCAGCATCGGTCATACCCCGCGGCTAGTGCTTCTTCTCTTCGTGGTGCTCCTGGGGTGCCGCCGCCGGTGGGCTTGCCGGCGGCGCGCTCGCGCTTGCCGCGGCCTCCCTCTCGGCGTGCTGCACAATCACGGCAACACGGCGGTTACCGGGATTTACCGGGTCGCCTTTATAGCGCAACCTGCGGTCGGCATAGCCCCGTATCTGGAAGAAGCGGCTGTCGGCCAGCGCCGCATCGGTCAGGATCTTGCGGGCGGCGTTCGCCCGGTCCGTCGAGAGTTCCCAGTTGGAGTACTTGCGGCCGTCATACGGCTTGGAATCGGTGTGCCCTTCGACAGTCAGGCGGTTGTCGACCTTGGCGATCTCTTGCGCCAGGGCGGTCAGCAGTTCGCGGCAATTCTGGTTGGGTTCTGGACTGCCGAGCGCAAAGAACGTCCCCTTCGCGTTCTCGATCAGCTCAATACGCAGCCCCTCGGCGGTAACCGTGAACTCAACCTGCTTGCTGAAATTCTTGAAATGCGCCAACCGCCGCACGGCGCTCTGCAGGTTTTCCTTCAAGAGCTCCATTGCGTCCGACTTGGGCGGCGGGCCGGGTTGCGCATGCAGTTGGCCCTGCAACTGAGCTGTTCCCATCGGATCGCGGAAGTATCCCCCGACCGCCTGTTGCACGGCTTTGTTGGAATTCACCAGCCAGAGCACGATGAAGAGCGCCATCATGGCCGTGACGAAATCGGCGTAGGCCACCTTCCACGCTCCGCCGTGATGCCCGGCGTGGCCGCCCTTTTTCTTGATGATAATCCGCGTAGTCATCGGTTAACCTAATTGGCCGCGGCCTTGGCGCCGGCGGCTGCGCGGGCCAGGTTCTTGCATTCTTTTTCCATCTCTCCGAAACTGGGGCGCAATCTTGCGGGTACGGCACGGCGTCCGAACTCCAGCGCCTGCAACGGCGCATTCCCTTTGAGGAAGGCGAGAATCAGAACGCGCAGCACCTGGTGAAAGGCCCGCTCTTCGTCCACACTCTTGGAGAGGTTGGCGGCCAGCGGCCCGACGAATCCGTAACAGAGCAGTACGCCGAGAAACGTGCCGACCAGCGCCGCCGCGACCTTGTGACCGATCTCCTCCGGTGGTCCGCCCAGGGCGCTCATCGAAATCACCACGCCCAGAACCGCCGCCACGATTCCCAGCCCCGGCAGGGAATCGGCCATCGTCGCCAGCGCGGTCACGGGCTGCGAGGCCTCGTGGTGGGCTACTTCCATGTCGATTTCCATCAACTGGTCCATGTCGAACGGATCGACGCCGCCCAGCACTGCCATCCGCAACGTGTCACAGATGAAGTCGCGCGTGTGATGGTCCTTGAGGAAATCAGGGTACCGCTTGAATATCTCGCTCTTCTCCGGCTCCTCGATGTCGCCTTCCAGGCCCATCAACCCGTCTTTGCGCGCCTTGTTCAGCAGCTCGTAGCACATGCGGAAGGTCTGCAGGTAGCTCTCCTTGCTGAACGCGGCGGGCTTGAGCAGGCCTTTGAGTCCGGCCACGATTTGCAGGATGATGTGCATCGGGTTGGCGGCCAGCAAGGCGCCCACCGCCGCCCCGCCGATGATTACCAGCTCGGCCGGCTGCACCAGCACGGCCAGCGGGCCCTTTTCCAGTATGTAGCCGCCAATCACGGCAACGATCACTACCAGGAAACCGATAAGCGAAAACATCAGCGTCTCTCCGCCGAAGCTTCTTCGGCTGCGTAGCCCGGTGCGCCGAGCCTTTCCAGAACCGCTTCCACTTCGTCACCCGCAGCGTTGCCCGGACTGAGCACTTCACCGCTGCACTGCGTTGCGAACGTGATGCGGTCGCCCCACCAGGTCAGCTCCATCGTCTTGAGCACCGCAAGCTGCTGCTGTATGCGGAAGAAAGTAAACTCGCTGCAATCGGAAATCATGACCAGCAGGCGGCTCTCGCTCCAGCAGCCCAGGTAATGCGGCACCGTGAGCAGATGCGACAAACTTTGCACCACACAGCGCTGCGCCGCCTGTCCCATCGGCGCGCCGTAGGTGCGGACGAGCCGGTCGAAGTCCTTCACGCCGACCACAAACAGCGCCAGGCTGGCGGCGGCCTCGCTCACGCGCAAGCGCAGCTGATCCAGCGTGACTTCGGCTGAAGGAATCCCGAGCGAGTGGTCCAGGTGAGCATTCGCCTCGCCCATCCAACTCAGGTCTTCCTGCGCCGTCTGCTGCAGTTGGAACAGCTCCGCGCGAGCGACGATCACGCCGTCTTCCTGGCGCAGCGCGAGCGACCGAATCAGCACCGGCAGGCGATGACCTTCCTTGTGCCGCAAAAGGAAGGGTCGCAACCTGCTCGATGGTGTGTCCGCGGATGACATCTCGGTGGCACAGACGCGCGGCGCGGAGTTGTCCCCGCCGCAGCAGACGAGCAGTTCATCGCAGCAGGAGTGGCCCAGCACCTCCTGCCGCAGGTGCCCGGTGATCCTCTCCGCACCGCTGTTCCAAAAGCGAATCTGCCGGCGGCAGTCCACGATGCAGACGCCGAAGGGCAGGGCATCGGCCAACTGCTGTAGCATCTGTGCTTCGTCCAGCATCGACAAACTGCGCCTCTGATTGCTTTTCGGCAGCCGGAGAGAATTCTTGAGCGGAAGGCAATGGGCGCCGAGAGACGGAATGTCAGCGGCAGGTGGAATTAGTGTTGAGCCGTGAAATGAGGAACGGGCTTACTCGTAACGCAGGGCTTCGATCGGGTCCAGCCGCGAGGCGCGGATCGCGGGAACCATGCCGCTGATCACGCCCACGGCGATCAGGATGGCGCTTGCCACCAGCAGCGTTCCCGGATCGATCAGCAGGCGAATGTCGCCTGCCTCGGCGTGTTTGGCGACCGCGCTATAAAGCGTCAGCCGTCCGGCGCAAACGGAAACGATCGCGGCGAAGATAATTCCGAGAATTCCGCCCAGCAGGCTGATCGCCAGCGCCTCTGCCAGGAACTGCAGGAAAATGTGACGACTGCGCGAACCGAGTGCCTTCAGCATCCCGATCTCGCGCGTGCGCTGCGTGACCGACACCAGCATGATGTTCATCAGCCCCACGCCGCCGATTCCCAGCGTGAGCGTGCCGATGAAGCCCAGCAGCACCTTGAGTCCCAGCGAGATCATTTCGAACTGGTGCACCTGCTCCATCAGGTTGAAGACGAAGACGGCGCGGCGGTCCTTCGCGTCGAACTTGTGCGCCTGCGCCAGCAGCGCGCGGGCCGACTGCTCCAGCCGTATGTATTGCTCGTCCTCGTAACTGAACCAGATCGCATCGATGTAATGGGAATCCTTGAAGTCGGACATGGTGCTGAAGGGCACATAAAGCACTCGGTTGATGTCGTTATCGCCCTCCTGCATCTTGGGCGCGAGCACGCCGATCACCTCGAAGCTGATGCCCTTGAGCCTTATATACTCGCCGACCGCGTTACGTCCGGAGAACAACTTCTCCTTGGCGTCCGAGCCAAGCACCGCCACACGCGCGCGGCCGTCCTGCTCCTGTTGGTTGAAGAAACGGCCTTGTGCCGGCTCCAGTACGCGGATGCGAGCCGCGCTCGGATAATTTCCGGCCACATCAAAACTGAAGTTACGTGTTTCGAACTGGACGTTGACGTTCTTGCTTAGCTCCGGCGTGATCCTGGTGATTTGCGGCAGCGAAGACGACAGGATCTCCACGTCGGCCAGCGTGAAGCGGATGCGCGCGCCGGCCTTCTGCCCGCCGGCCTGCATCGACATGCGCCCGGGCACGACAATCATGGTGCGCGTACCGAAGGTGGCGAAGATGTTAGCGATGGCCCGGCCGAAACCGTTGCCGTAGGCCAGCAGCAGTACCACCGTGGCGATTCCCCAGGCAATGCCCAGCATGGTCAGGGCGGTGCGGCGCCCGTTGTGGCGCATCGCCTGCCATGATTCGCGCAGTAGATCCCTGAACACTCGTCTAGTCCTTTCGCAGCGCTTCCACCGGCTGCAGCATCGCCGCGCGCCGCGCCGGATATAAGCCTGCCGCCACTCCCGCCAGCGCCAGACCGCCGATCGCAAGGGCCGCCGTCATCGGTACCAGCCGCGGCGGATCGAACCCCTGCGGTCCGTTGATGTTGCCCAGCAGAGCCATGAACCCGCCGGCGACAGCCATGCCGATCAGTCCGCTCACCAGCGTCAGCAACGCGCCTTCCAGGAAGAACTGCATCAGCACGCTGCGGTTGGTCGCGCCCAGTGCCTTGCGCAAGCCGATCTCGCGCGTTCGGTCGCTCACCGAAACCAGCATGATGTTGATCACCCCGATCGCTCCGAGCGCCAGCGTAACGATCCCCACGCCGCCGAGAAAAACATCCATCGCGTCAAAGATTGCGCCAATCATCTCCGATTGCTTGATCGTGTCCCAGGCTTCAAAGGCGTTTTCGTCGAGGTAGTCGAAGCCGTGGTTATGAGCGATGATCTTGCGCACATCCATCTGCGATTCGGCGTGCTCGGCGCGGGTGCGCGGCTGGTAATTGATGAATGAGATCGTACCCTTCTGCTGGTCACCCTTGCGCGGGAAGTACTTGCTCATCACCGTGTAGGGCAGATAGCCGCGGATATTGGTCGAGTTGTTGTCGCCCCGGCCCACGCGCTTGATGGTGCCGACGACCTCAAAACGCACGCCATTGAGCAGGATGTTGGCGCCGATCGCGGGCCGTCCGGGGAAGAGGTTTTTCGCCATCTCGTCACCCAGGACGATGATGTTGCGCACCTGCGCCTCATCCATTCCATTCAGCCACCGGCCCTCTTTCAGCGGCAGGAAACGTATCTCGTTGAATTGCGGTTCGACGCCGATCATCTGCCCGGCGGCGCTGGAGAATTCGCTCACCGCCTTCACGTCGTCCCGCGTCAGCACGGGCGATGCATTGCGCACCGTCGCCGCGTTCCGCACGTCGAGGTAATCCTGGTAGGTGAGAAAGTAGCTGCGGGCGGAACTCATGTTGCCTTGCACGACCGGCGCCCGGCCGGGGAATACGAACATGATGTCCTGCCCGTACTCGGCCATCTCCCGCATATTGCCGGAGCGGAACCCTTCCCCGAGTCCCACCAGCAGCAGCAGGGAACCCACTCCCCAGGCAATACCGAACATCGTCAGCAGCGAGCGCAGCTTATGCGCCCACAACGTGCCGAAGATCTGACTCAGGATGTCGCGTAAAACTCTCATGAGGTGTGCCAGCGTTCACCGGTTGATACGCTCCCGGCAGAACAGAAGTTCCACGAAAAAAACCGCGCCCAGGGCGACGAGGGCGCGGCTGCCAGATTCGTTCTTGCCGGAGCGGGCGCTAAAGCACCGTCACCATGCAGGTGTCGCTCACGCTGTTGTAAGTGGCGGTGATCGTGGCCGATCCAGAGGCCACGCCCGTCACCTTGCCCGTGTTGCTGCCCACCGTTGCCGCAGCCGTATTGCTGGAAATCCAGGTGGCCGCCGTTGTGACATCCAGCGTTGTGTTGTCGTTGAGGTTGGCAGTCGCCGTCAGCGACACGGTGGCGCCCGAGGCCACGTAACTGGACGGGCAACTGCCGATGGTAATCGAGTTAACCGTAGCGTTGCTCACCGTCAGCGTCGCCGTGGCGGACACTGCGCCCGATGTGCCCGTGATGGTCGCCGACCCGTTCGCAATGCCGGTGGCGGTGCCGCCGGCGTCAACCGTTGCCACGGCCGTGTCGCTGCTGCTCCAGGTCGGAGTGATGGTCTTCGTGTTGCCGTCCTGCATCACGCCCATGGCCGAAAATTTCTGCGTCTTACCTATCTTGATGATGGCGCTGCCCGGGCTGATCGAAATTGAAGTGAGGTATTCCTTGACGAAGAACCCGCAGGATGCCAGTAATCCAATCGCCAATAGGATGAATGCCGCGTGCCGCCAATGTCTCTGACCCATACGTGCGCACCGCCGTGAGAGTATTCCTGACTCATTGAGAGCATACTCCCCGGCAGAATCTGTGTCATCGGAAGCGGAGGAGCGACCGGCAGGATTTTCAAAGGATTTACGTATGCCTTGGATGGCTGGCGGGCCCTTCGTGACCGCGCATCCAGCCATGCCACTGTATTAGGCGGGGTTATCGGCTATTGGGTTTCGACTCGAGTTCGACCCGGTCGCCCACGTGCACGTCTTCCAGCGCAAAGGTAATCATGGCCGTCGCCGAGTTGGGCTGGGTGCTGAGCACAATCACCTCGCCCACGACCCGGCGGGGCAACTCCGACAGACGCTGTTCCGGTAGTTTCACCATCAACTTCTGGGTGTCGTCGGCCGAGCGGGAATGTCGGATGTTGGCGTCGGCGACATCAACGTCCCGCCGCTCGTAGCCGCGAACAATACGGAAATAGTCCCCGCTTTTCAGCCCCTGTTGGGCGCCTAAGTCGATGTAAACCTTACGTCCCGCGCCCAGGTACTGCTCAAAGTCGCGGGCTGCCAATATCCTGCCGCTCAACTGGGCCGCGCCAACCGGAAAGCGCTCCAGCGAAGACCGGGAGCGGTAAGGCGGCACCTGTCTGGCCGCGAAGGGAACAACCTGGTCGCCCACGACCACCTCGTCGCAGGAAAACTCCAGTTGCGCAATGGCGACTCCGTTCGCCCGCTGCTCGACTACCACCGCATATGCAACATCGGCGTAAATCTGGCTTTCTCCCCGGGTCTTACTCTCGCCATGAAAGGGATAGAAGCGGTTTGGGTCGTTCAACTTCCGCACGATGCTTACCCGCGATCCGGCAGAAAAGTCATTTCCTTTCAGGAAGATGTAGTTGCCAGCCGCGAATCGGTTCTGGTGGGGCGTGTTCAGCCCGCCGGTCACGAACTGTTTCACTTTGCTCGGTTTGGCAACGAATCCGGCGCAATACACGTCGGAATACGAGAGCGGATGCAGAAGCTGTTCGATTCTCGCGCCAACCGCCGTGGGATTCTCCGGCAGCGGGGTCGGTCGCGCTGCTTGGGCGGCCAGGTAGCCAGTCATCGCCACGATCACAGTCCCCAATACCATCCAAAAACGTCGCATCCCGGCCTCCCGACCTGGCAGTTGCCCTGCCCCGGGGCTGACCGTAACAAAGCGATTCCCGGTAATCAACACAAAGCATTGATAATTTAGGTACCAAAGTATGATTACCTTCACATCTATAGGGAAAATCTGATATTGCATCTGGAGCGGTGCAAGTGTGCATCGGTAAAGCATGAAGAAAGCCGGACCGGCAACTCTCAACCCGCGCCCCCTGCCGCTGCGCCTGCCGCGCCTGTGTGTCGCGATCATCGGGGCCGATGCCGCCGACATGATCGCCGACGCTGTTTCCGTGGTGCGCGAAGAGAGCTTCCTGGAATTCAGGTTGGACTACCTGAAGCAACCATTGGAGGCTTTGCCGGCGCTCAAGGAGTTCCTCCACACATACCCCAACATGCTGGCGATCGCCACCTGCCGACGGGCGGTGAATGGAGGCAAGTTCCGCGGTCCGGTGGCGGCGCAGATCGAAGTCCTAAAGAAGGCTCAGGCTGCCGGCTGCCAGATTGTCGATATCGAAGTTGAAAGCGCCGCGACGCTTAAGCCGGCCGAGATTGGCAGCCTGCGCGCCCGCAGCGCTTTATTGCTCTCTTCTCACGATTTTAAAGAGACCCGCGATCTGGAAGCGACCTTCCAGTCCATGCAGCAGATTCGGGCCGACTTCTACAAGGTCGTCACTACCGCTACCTGTCTCTACGACAACGTCCGGATGATGAAGTTCCTGGAGGACAAGAGCCGCGCGCATTCGGTAGTGGGCGTCTGCATGGGCGAACAGGGTGTCATTAGCCGGGTATTGGGTCTGCGGGCGGGTAGCGCTTTCACGTTTGCCTCCGTAGCTGCTGGAGGAGAAACGGCTCCCGGCCAGATCACCGCGCGGAACCTGCGCGACGTTTACCGCATTGATCAACTGGACCCCGCTACCCGCATCTACGGAGTAGCCGGCGATCCGGTTGTGCAGTCGCTCTCGCCGCAGATGATGAACACCGCCTTGCGCCGCGAAAACGTCAACGCCGTCTATCTGCCTTTGCACGCCAGGAGCGTCGAGGACTTGATCGAATGCGTGCGCGCCATCCCCATCCAGGGTTTGTCCGTGACCATGCCGCACAAGGAAACGATTGTGAAGTTCCTGGACGGCACTGACCCGTGGATCCAGCGGACCGGGGCTGCCAACACCGTCGTGCGCGGCAAGGATGGGCGCCTGTTCGGTTTCAACACCGACGTGGCCGGCGTTATCCGTCCCTTGGAAATTCGCTATCCGCTGCCCGGCTCGAAAGCTCTGGTGATCGGCGCCGGCGGCGCCGCCCGCGCTGCCGTCTTCGCCCTCAAGGACCGTGGAGTCGATGTCTTCGTCATGAACCGCACTCCCGCCAAGGGGCAAAAGCTGGCCAAGGAAGCCAAGGCGAACTACCTCGGTCGCACCGACCTGAAGAAGCACAAGTTCGACGTGATCATCAACGCCACCCCGCTCGGCATGGACGCCCAACAGTCCCCGCTGAGCGAGAAGGAAATCAAGGCCAATTACGTCTTCGAAATGGTCTACACCGCGCTCGAGACGCCGTTTACGCAGGCTGGTCGGGCGGCGGGCGCGCAAGTCATTCCCGGCTATGAGATGTTTGTGCAGCAGGGAGTGCAGCAGTTCCAGATATGGACCGCCAAGATGGCTCCGGCGGCCGAGATGCAGAATGTGGTGCTGGCCGCCATCAACTCAAACAAGCCTGCCGAAAAGCCCAAAGCGGAAAAGCCCAAAGCCGCAAAGCCCAAAGCCGCAAAGCCCAAAGCCGCAAAGCCCAAAGCCGCAAAATCCAGGTAAAAGAAAAACGCCCGACATTGCGCCGGGCGTCAACTTGAAGTCTATCCGTGTGCGATTACTTGCCCGTCATCCGCTGGGTGGCGATGGACGCCGCTGCGCTCTTGGGATCGTCTTTTACGATCTCGGCATAGAGCTTGGTAGCTTCCGCGCCCTGGTTCGTGCTCTGGTAAAGAGCCGCCAGCTGGACCTGTGCGGTCGCCTTGCTGACCACGTTGGTCGGGCGGTCGATCAGCTCCTGGTAGAGCTGGCGTGCATCGTTCGATTTGCCCGAGTCGCGGTAAATTCCGGCCAGCGCCAGTTTGGCCAACGATGCCAGATCGCTGTCGCCCGAGCTTACGCTCTTCAGACCCTCTTCGGCAGCCTTCGTGTCGCCCATGGTCTGCGCGCTGAGCGCAGCCATGTAGCGGGCCACCTTGGAGGCGTCCGTCCAGCTATAGTCGTCGGCTACCTTCTGGAACTCACTGCGGGCCTGCTTCGCCTGCTCAAGCGAGGAGGTGAAGCTGACCTGGCCCGGCTCGGCCGCCGTATCGGCCGGACGAATCGGGGCAGTGTAAGTCTGCATCGCCTTGCCCAACTGCAAGTTGGCCTGCACATTGCGGTGGTTCAGGTACCACTGGACCCCGAGGGCGGCAATCACGACGACGATGACGACGACGATTGCGGCAGTGACCATGTTGCGGTTTCGCACGGCCCAGGAGAGAGTCTCACTGGTCCTCGTGGCGAAGGCGTCGTGTTTGAGCTGGTGTCTTTCGTATGTGCGCACGGCAAGTCCCGGGGCGGAATCTAAACGTATTGACGATTGAGTGTAACAGCGCCAAAAGCGGTAACGCAATGCGCGCAGCACAGTCGTTTCCCGCAAGAAACAGAAAAGCCGCCGCTTACTCTGTGCGGCGGTCCCGTGGTGTGGGTTGCCAGAACCCGGATCGCCTTCAACTTTCGCTCGGGATTGCAGATTGTGTCGGGCGTCGGTGTGCTGATCGGCGTTGGCCCATCGCGTGGCGAAAAGGGCCTAATCGGCTATCTGAGCTTCGAGCATCCGTTCCGCATACTGAAGCAGCAAAGGGGCGCGCAGCCGCCGGCCTGAGGCGGACCATCTGGGCGGTTGCGGTCAGGTTCGGGGCGGCAGCATCTGGGGTGCCGCGCGCTTCTGTCGAAACGTCCAGGGTGTCTGGCAGGTTGGCTGTGGCGAGTGCGGCACCACAGAGTCCGAGGACGACGAGAGCAAACGAGATGCAACAACGGAATCGCACACCGCGCGAGTCTAGCGGCGCGAGGCAAAATGCACACTCACCTGCCCGGCCCAAAAGGCCACAGGCGAGCCCCTGATCCTGCTTTACGGTGGGGTAGGAAGTGTAGCCAGGCGGGTGCAAATACAACCGCCGCCCCAACGCCGGAGTTGCGCTGGGGGGAGCCTGAAGTTGGTGCCGGCCGCCCACCCGTCACGTCGGATGAACGAGGCGGCCCTATGCGGGCTTCTTGGGCTCTTCGCCCTTTTCGCCGTCGCTAACCGAAGACTTGAAGTTTTTGATACCCTCGCCCAGACCCTTGCCCAGGTCGGCGATCTTGCCGGGGCCAAAGATCAGAAGCGCGATGACAAGAATAACCAGAATTTCAGGGAGCCCAAGTTTGCCGATCATAATCCAGCCTCCGCGAGAACCTGCCCCTAAAGGCTATGGCCCCCGGGGGTTTGTGTGAGTTCGACGGGATTCATTCTAGGCCAGCGCTGCGCGCGAGTCAAAGACAGTCTTGCGAAACGGAGCGCACACCGTCCCACCTGCGAATTCATCCCCGCACCGCTCCGGGGTTGATCGCCTCACCACAAGATTCCGCCTTCGAACGGCCCATATTTACGCGGCGCGAGCTTACCTGCCCATGCGTGTAAAGGTCTTTCGCTGCTGCGAATCTTCCGTGTTGGACCTCGACTGGAGCTTCAGCACCAACAGGATTACCGCCAGGATCACGAGGATGCGAATCCAGTCGGGGATAAAGTCGATGACCGCCATAAAATCGGCCATAACTCCCCTTTTGCGGAGTTCCTGCGCAGCAGCTTAGAACGCTGATTCCCGCAATGCAATCCGCGGGCTACCCGTTTTGCTTTCCACGTCGTCCCAAATTGGCACCTTCGTGGCCCAGCCCGGCTCCGAATCTCGCCGCTGGACGCGCGCGCATCTCCGCAACTATCTTGCAGCGAGTGGGTTAATGCCTATCGAACGGAATGGCTCTTCGGTAACTCTAGGCACGTTGCGGCTGCGAGGGGGGCTCAACAGTTGCGACGTGCCGTTTTTTTGTGAAGACGCTACCGCTGAGCAGGCTGTGGCTGGGGCGCCGCGGCAGTAATATCGACCTTTCGGGCGGCCTCCTGCCCGGTGCGCACACAGTCCGGTACGCCGATTCCACGGAAGTAATTACCCGCCAATGCCAGGCCCGCCACGCGCTCCACGGCGGCCTCAATCCGCGCAATGCGCTCCAGATGGCCGGGTGAGGGTTGGGCCATCGCGCGGTGCCAGCGGTAAACGCGCGCATGCAAAGGCTCGGCGGAAATACCGGTAATCTCGCGTAACTCCCGTCGTATCGTTGCCACGATCTCTTCGTCGCTCAGGGCCAGCGCCTGCTGGTCGCGCAGTCCACCCATGAAGCCGCGTACGATGGCGCGATCCGCCGGGGCACGGTGGGGAAACTTGTTGTGTACGAAAGTGCAGGCCTTCATGCGGCGGCCCTCGCTGCGGGGAACCAGGAAGCCGAAGCCGGCGTCTTTGCCCGCAACGTCATCGCGACGGAATATCAGGTTGGTTGTCACCGAAGAACTGTAAGAGATGGCGCCCAGATCGCTGGCCAACTCTGCGTCCACGTCCGCGAGCAGCGCGCCTGCCACGTGCGCCGGAGTGCCAAAGATCACGCCATCGAAGTGTTCCCTGCGGCGCGCCGTGGTCAACACCCAGCCAGACCCGTCCAGTTCCAGCCTCACCACTTCTTCGCCCGTGAGCATCGCCTGCGGATCAAGCCGCTCCAGCAGCGCGTCCACCATCTGTTGCATGCCCTGCTTCAGCGAAGAAAACAGCGGCGGCTTGGGCCTGCCCTTCAGCATCTCGGCCATGCGCTTGCGCGCCGCCAGCATGCCCTTGGTGAGGCTGCCGTACTTGCGCTCCATCTCGATGAAGCGCGGCAGCGCCGCCCGCACGCTGAGCTGGTCGGAGTCGGCGCCATACACGCCGGAGAGCAGCGGATCGGCCAGCCGGTCCACCACCTCCGCGCCGTAGTGCCGCTCCACGAATGCGGCTACGCTCTCGTCTCCTTGAAGTTCATGGGGCTTGCGGAGCAATTCCAGCCCCATGCGCAGCTTGGTAGTCCAGGAGAACAGCGGCGTCAGCGCCGTAGGCAGGATGCGCGTGGGCACCATGAACATCAGTCCGTCGGGCATCTCGACCAGGCGGTTGTTGACGAGGATGAAGGTGCGCCGCTGGTCGTCATTGGAGCCGATGATCTGGTTCCCCAGGCCGAGTTCGCGGCACAGCGTGGCAGCCCAGGGCTTTTCCGTGAGGAATGAATCCGGGCCGGCTTCGATCAGGCAGCCATCGATGCGCTCGGAGACCAGCACGCCGCCCATCTGCGGCGCCGACTCGAACACGCAATAATCCACGCTGGCGCCCGCGCGGCGCTGCTTATCCAACTCGTAAGCTGCGGCCAGCCCGCTGGTACCGCCGCCGATAATGGCGATCCGTTTCATCACTGGCCAGATCTGGCGGGTCAACCGCGCGCGTCCACGAGTGTGCCTGCCTGCAACCGCTGGCGGGCGACGTCGGCCAGCGCCGCCGCCAGCAGGGGTGAGTCGTTCAGCGATTCGGCGCGGTCGAGGCGAATGTTGCGCTCTTGAGCGTACTTCTGGAATGCGATGTCGATGTCGTACAGCACCTCGACGTGGTCGCAAAGAAAACCAATCGGCTGGATGAATACGGCGCGATGACCAGCCTCGCCGAGCGCCGAGATCGTGTCCTCCACCGTCGGCCCCAGCCACGGTCCGCCGCTCATGCCCTGGCTTTGGAAGGCGAATTGCCAGAATCCCACGCCCACCGACTTTGCCACCAGTTCAGCGGTCTGCCGCGCCTGGCACTCGTAGGGGTCGCCCTCTTCCACCGTGCGTGTCGGCACCGAGTGCGCGGTGAAAATGACCGGAACCTTCGTGCCTGCCGCCGCACACGCGCGGCCCCAGCCTTGGTCCAACTTCTCGGCAAAGGCCTGGATCAGCAACGGATTGTCGTGCCAGCTCTCGACAAAATCGACGGTGAACTTCGGCTCCGCCGCCGCCACGGCCCGGCGGTACAGCCCGGTGCTGGTCCGCGAATTCTGCGGCGCCAGGCAGATGGCGATGGCATGGGTGACGCCATCGGCGGCCATCTGCGGCACCACGTCGCGAATGTACGGCTCCCAGTTCCTCATGCCAACGTAAGTGCGCAGGCCCAGCGCTTTCTCTACGCCCTGCGCCTGCTTCTCGGTCAGTTCGCGCAGTGGCGAGTGGCCAATCTGCGCGTAGCGGTGCTGCACCTCTTCGACGACCGCCTGTGGAAGCGGCCTTCCGCCGGTGACGGCGTGCAGGAAGCAGGGAATATCTTCCACCCGGTCGGGGGTGCCATGAGCCAGTAATAAGACAGCAGTCTGCGAACTCATTAGTCTCTCTGCGATCGGCGCTGCGGGTTGTCCGTCTACTGGTTATCGCCAAACCAGTCGATATTGGCCGCCGGCTTAGCGCTGCCGCGGTCCTTCTGCGAGTACTCGTGCACGAAGTCGACCAACTGCTGCACATTTTCGACGGGAGTCTGCGGCAGGATTCCGTGGCCCAGGTTGAAGATGTGTCCGGGCCTGCCCTTGGCGCGATCCAGTACGTCGGCTGCGCGCCCCTTCAACATCTCCCACTCGGCCAGCAGCAGCACAGGATCGAGGTTGCCCTGCACGGCTCCCAGGTTGCCAATCGAAGCCCACGCCGTGTCAATGGGAATGCGCCAGTCAACCCCGATCACCTCGGCCCCGGTGTCCTTCATCGAAGGCAGCAGGGTCGAAGTCTCCGTACCGAAGTAGATGATGGGAACCCCGGTGGCGCGCAATTTTTTTACCAGTTCGGTGGTCCGCGGCAGTGCGTACTCGCGGTAATCCTCCATGCTCAGGCATCCCACCCAGCTGTCGAAGATCTGCAGCACGTCGGCACCGGCCTTGACCTGCTCGGCCGCGTAGGCCGCAAGCACGTCCACCAGCTTCGACATCAGCTGATCCCACGCCTCGGGCGAGCGGTACATCAGCTTCTTGGTCTCAACGTAGCTGCGCGAGCCGCCGCCTTCGATCATGTAGCTGGCCAGCGTGAACGGCGCTCCGCAGAAGCCGATCACCGGCAACTGCGAACCGAAGTGCTTCGAGACCAGCCTGACCGATTCTGCCACGTAGTTCAAATCGGCGGCCCGGTCCGTGCGCAGGTGGCCGATATCTTCGGGTGAGCGCAGCGGCTTGTGAATGACTGGCCCCTCGCCGGCCTCGAAATGAAAGTCGAGCCCCATGACCTCAAGCGGCAACAGCAGGTCGGCGAAGATAATGGCGGCGTCCACGTCCAGAATCTCGGCGGCCTCAATCGTCACCTGAGCGGCCAGCGGCGGCGTTTTGCAGATTTCGACCAGCGAATGATGTTTGCGGATCTCGCGATACTCCGCCATGTAGCGGCCTGCCTGGCGCATAAACCAGACCGGGGTCACATCGACCGGTTGACCTTTGCAAGCGCGAACGAAATTGGAGTTGGGGGCTGACATGGGTATAAATTTATCATTTCCGAGCGGATTCAGGGCCTTGCGGCCAGCCGACGTCAGCCTGTGAACAACCTTGTTTGGCCAATTCGGGAGCGCAGCCAATACCGCGGCCGCCTTGCACCTTCGCCCACCGGCTTGCTGCACCTCGGTCACGCTCGCACCTTCTGGACCGCCGGTCAGCGTGCCCGCCTGCATGGCGGCTCCCTCATCTTCCGCAACGAAGACCTCGACCGGCAGCGCTCGCGCCCGGAGTTTGTCGCTGCCATGTTCGACGATCTGCGCTGGCTGGGTCTCGTCTGGCAGGAGGGGCCGGACATGGGTGGTCCGCACGGTCCATACGCCCAAAGCCTGCGCCGCGAGTTCTATCTCGAGGCCTGGCGGCAACTGAGAGACGGCGGATTCATCTACCCGTGCCGCTGCTCCCGCAAGGATCTGGCGGAGTCGGTCGCCGCCCCTCACGACGACGACGAGCCGCTCTACCCGGGCCGCTGCCGCTGCCGCTTGAAAGAGGCCGCGAGGTTCGCCCACCCTAAAGGCGAGAACTGGCGCTTCCGCATCCCCGATGGCGAGTCCGTGTCTTTCACGGACCAGCGCCTCGGCCCCCGCAACTACTTCGCGGGGCGCGATTTCGGCGACTTCGTTGTCTGGCGGCGCGACGACGTTCCCGCCTATCAGCTCGCGGTCGTCGTGGATGATGCGGCCATGCGCATCACCGAAGTCGTGCGCGGGGAAGACCTGCTGAAGTCCACCGCCCGCCAGTTGCTGCTGTTTCGCGCTCTCGGCCGGACTGCGCCGGACTACCACCACTGCCCGTTGCTGCGCGACGCGGCGGGACAGCGCCTTGCCAAGCGCCACGATGCGCTCAGCTTGCAGCACCTGCGCCAGTCGGGTCGCATGCCAGCTGAGATATTGGAGATGTGCTGGCAGGGAAGACCAGTCGGGAGCTAGAGCTTCTGGATGCGTTGCACGTCGCGCACGCCCTTGATCTGCCGCAGCCCGCTGACGATGTGTTCGA
>CAINCZ010000167.1 GCA_903847195.1 uncultured Acidobacteriota bacterium
AAGAATTCGATCAGTTTCTCGCCCTTGATCAGGCCGCCGCCCAGGGAGAAATCGAGAAAGCCGACGACGGTTTGCAGGGTGAGACTTTTGGTCCACTGCTCAAGTCGGTCCAGATTGCCGTCGACGTAGGCAGCGCCCACCAAGGCGCCAATCGACGTGCCGCAGACGATGTCCGGTGCGATCCCCGCTTCGGCGAGCGTGCGGATCACGCCTATATGCGCCCAGCCCCTTGCCGATCCGCCGCCCAGCGCAAGACCGATCCTGGGTTTATGAGTTGTTGTCATGCGGGCACCTCTGAATTGGGCGTGGCCTGAGTTGATTCTAGCGGTCCGCCAAGACTGACAGGCTGCTAGCCCTCCATGTAACCGGTAGTCGGCTTTGGTCCCAGCTGTTCGAGGGCGTGTTTGAGCTGCACAATTTCCTGCTCCAGTTCGTCGACGCGTTGCTCCAGCTGATCCAGCCTTTCGTTCTCTGCACCGGAACGGTCGGAAGCGCTGCTCGTGCTCCCGGAAAATTCCAGCGTAGGCGCATCGCCGCTGAACAGATGCATGTAGCGCGATTCCCTTTTTCCCGGCTCGCGCGCAAGCTTGGCGACAAAAGGGCCGTCGCTGCGTTCCATCAGGCGATCGAGCGCGGAGTCGACTTCCTGCATGTTGCTGAATCTGCACAGGCGGTTGGTGTGGGTGCGCAGTTCGCCGGGCGTCTGCGGGCCGCGCAGGAGCAGCGCGCAAACGATGCCGAGTTCCTGTTCTGAAAATTTCAGGACGCCGAATTCGGTATTGCAAAAGCGATGCTTGTATTTCGTGGTACGGCTGCCGAAGCCTGTTTGGTCGCTGACCAGGGATCTTTTGACCAGCGCATCCAGCGTTTCCTGTACCGTCACCTCATCCAGCTCCAGGACCGGATCGCGGTTGCTTTTCTGGTTGCACGCGTTGACCAGCGCGTTGAGCGAGAGCGGGTATTGATCGGGCGTGGTGATTTCCTTCTCGATCAGGGAGCCGATGACGCGCGCTTCATAAAGGGTCAGTTCGATATCCATTAGTGCTCTTCCTTTTCAGCCGGGATTGTTCTTGATTCTAGCCCAGAACCAGCGGCGGTTCGTCCATCAGAGCGGCCTGTTCCCGCAGGGCGAGGATCTGCTCTTGCCAGTAGTGCTGGGTGTTGAACCAGGGGAAGCTGGCGGGAAAGGCCGGGTCGTTCCAGCGCTGGGCCAGCCAGCCGGAATAATGGATCAGGCGCAAGGTGCGCAGTGCTTCCACCAGCAAAAGTTCGCGCGGATTGAAGTCGTGAAATTCCCTATACCCTTCCATGAAATCGGACAGCTGTCGCGTCATCGAACCGCGGTCGCCGGACAGAAGCATCCAGATGTCCTGCATGGCTGGACCCATGCGGCAGTCGTCGAAATCGACGAAGTGCGGGCCGGCATCGGACCACAGGACGTTGCCGGGGTGGCAGTCGCCGTGGAGCCGGATCAGCGCAACGGGTTCGGCGCGTGCGAAGGCTGCTCGCACCCGTTGCAGGGCATCTTCGACCGTGGAGATGTAGGCGGCTTCCAGATCGGGCGGAATGAAGCCGTTGGCGATGATGTAGCGGTAGGGCTCCACGCCGAAGGTTTCGATGGTAATCGTGGGGCGGTGGACAAAGGGTTCGATAGCGCCGACCGCATGGATGCGGCCGATGAAGCGGCCCATCCATTCCAGGGTGTCGGGGTCGTCCAGTTCCGGTGCCCGCCCCGGCTGGCGCGGGGAAATCGTGAAGCGGAAACCCTCGAATTCATGCAGGGTGCATCCGGTTTGGTCGACCAGGGGCGCCACGACGGGGAGTTCCCGTTCGGCGAGTTCCAGCGTGAAACGGTGTTCTTCGAGGATGGCCTCATCCGTCCAGCGCAGGGGGCGGTAGAATTTGGCGATGACGGGTGCGCTTTCCTCGATGCCGACCTGGTAGACCCGGTTCTCGTAGCTGTTGAGAGCAAGCAGGCGGCCATCGCAACGCAGGCCCAGGCTTTCCACCGCATTCAGGATGCGATCCGGGGTGAGGTCCTGATAGGGCGGGCTGGGACTGTCCACTGTGGCTGTTTGACGGCGAAATTAAAGGATTCATTGTAGCCTTAAAGCCACCTTGTTCAAGCCAAAATTAGACCCTGATGAGGGCGGTGCGTTATCATTCGCGCCTAACAACTCGTGTTTTCAAGAACGGTAATTATGAGCAAGACCTATTCAGATTCTACCATCCGCGTCCTGCGCGGCCTGGAGCCGGTGAAGCAGCGGCCGGGGATGTATACGCGCACGGACAATCCGCTGCACATCATTACCGAGGTGGTGGACAACTCGGCCGACGAGGCCTTGGCCGGTTTCGCCAAGGTGATCAAGGTGCGGCTGCATGGCGATGGTTCGGTTTCGGTTTCGGACGATGGCCGCGGCATTCCGGTCGGCATTCACCCCGAAGAGGGGGTGTCGACGATCGAGGTAGTCTTTACTCGGCTGCATGCGGGCGGCAAGTTCGACAAGAAAGCCGGCGGGGCTTACCAGTTTTCCGGCGGGCTGCATGGCGTCGGCGTTTCCGTCACCAATGCGCTGTCGCACCGGCTCGAAGTGACGGTAACGCGCGATGGCGGCGTCCACCGCATGGCGTTTACCGGCGGCGACGTGGTCGAGCC
>CAINCZ010000168.1 GCA_903847195.1 uncultured Acidobacteriota bacterium
AGATTCGCCCCGGAAGGTTCGTCCTGGTTGAGGGGCTCTTTGTCCTCTACTGGGAAGAGGTGCGCGCGGTGCTGAACACCAAGGTATTTGTGGACCTCGACGACCAGCAATGCCTGGAGCGGCGCATTGTGCGCGACGTGCGCGAGCGCGGGCGCACCGAGGAATCGGTGATCGCGCAGTTTAATAACACGGTGCGTCCGATGGCCGAGGCCTTCATTCGCCCCACGCACGAATTCGCCGACCGGGTGGTCTGCGGCGACGATCCCATCGACGCCTCGGTCGCTGCCGTAATGGCGCACGTTGACCGCGGCGCCAACCGCAGGTAGAGCGCACACCTCGCTCGCCAGCTCCGGGCCGGGGACAGGCACAAGTCAAATTCCCCACATCTGCCAAAGGCGGCAGACATGGGGCACCGAGGGTGTCTTCGCGTAGAATTCTCTCGCCATGAAAATACGAACGAGCCGACCGGCTGCCTTCTTTTTTGTCGTTTTCCTCATCGCAGTTTTATCCACTGCCGCTGCTGCGCAAGGCGCCGGCCCGCAGGAAAAAGACATTGGGCTGCCCACCAGCAAGCTGCTGCACGTGCCCGCGCCGGGCGAGCCTGAGCGCACGAACAGCCTGCCGCTGGCGCTTGCTGTCAGTCCCGACGGCAGGTGGATGGCCGCGCTGAACAACGGCTTTGGCGCGAAAGAGTCGCAAGGGCGGCAATCGATCAGCATGGTCGAGTTGAGCAGTCATCGGGTGACGGATTTTCCCGATGCGCGCCTTGGCCCGCGCGCCGCGCAGAGCTACTTCATCGGGCTGGCGTGGAGCGGCGATGGCGTGCACCTTTACGCGTCGATCGGTTCGATCAGCGACCCGGAGGGCACGAAGAGCGGCAACCTGGGGAACGGCATTGCGGTCTACGCTTTTCGCGAGGGCAAGTTGACGTCGGAGCGCTTCATCAAGATTCCGTTGCAGAAGTTGGCCGAGGGAAGGAAGTCGTCGAAGGTTCTGAAGCAGTTGGCCGACGAACAGGCAGTGCCATATCCAGCAGGATTGGCGGTTATCGGAGGGAGCGGCGGCGAGAAGTTGCTGGTGGCCGATAATCTCTCCGACGATGCCCTGCTGATGGAGGCGGCCACGGGAAAGATCTTGCGGCGCTTCGACCTCGGCATCAGCCAGCACGTGCCGGCGGCGTATCCCTATCACGTGGCGGCGCTCGCCGACGGCAGCCGCGCGTGGGTTTCGCTGTGGAACGCCTCCCGCATCGCCGAACTCGACCTGCGATGCGCCGCGGACGCCAACTGTGAAGCCGTGAAGATGATTTCTCTGCGCCAGCCGAAGCAGGCGACCGATGCCGGTTCGCATCCGAGCACCCTGCTGCTCGACGAGTCCGCCGGGGTTCTTTACGTCGCGCTGGCTAACACAGATGAGATCGCGGTCGTTAGCATCGACGGCCGGAACAAGCTCCGGTTTGTTTCAACCCGGCTGCCGGGCCAGAAATATGGCGGCGCTTATCCGAATGCGCTGGCGCTGACGCCCGATGGCCGCCTGCTGATGGTGGCAAACGCTTCGAGCGATGCGGTAGGCGTTTACCGGGTGAGCGCCCGGCGCAGTGCAAAGCCGGAGGCGCGGAAGTTCCACGGCCTGGCATCGCTGGGCTGGATTCCGACCGAGTGGTATCCGACTGCGCTGGCCGTGGCCGGCGGTGAACTCTTCATCGCCAGCGGCAAGGGGCAATCCACCGGACCGAACAACCAGCCCTCGTCGCCGGGCGCTGATGTGCGGAACAGATTCACCTACATCCCTTCCCTGCTGCACGGCTCGCTCGCGCACTTGAGAATCGACGCCATTGGCGACAAGGACAAGCTGGGCGCAATGACGGAGGAGGTGCTGCGGCTGAACCTGATGCGCGGCACGACGGGCGAGTTCGCGTTTGCGGGCGGCAGCAATCCGATCAAGCACGTGATTTATATCATCAAGGAGAACCGCACGTACGACCAACTGTTCGGCGACCTCAAGCCGGGCGACGGCGATCCGTCGCTGACGCTGTTTGGCGAGGAGATCACGCCGAATCATCATCAGCTGGCGCGGCAGTTCGGCGTTCTCGATAACTTTTTTGACAGCGGCGAAGTTTCCGGCGACGGGCATGTGTGGACCAACGCCGCCATCTCCAGCGACTACACGGAAAAGACGTGGCAGATCGGCTACCGCTCCCGCGAACGCACTTACGATTACGAGGGCGACAACGCGAACGCGGTGCCGCTCAATCAGGACATCGCCGATGTCAACGAGCCCGGTACCGGATATTTGTGGACCAACCTGGCGCGGCACCATCGGACTTATCGGCACTACGGCGAGTACGTCACCTCCAGATGGTGCAATGCCGAAGGCACGCAGAGCGCACCGCCGCAGGCCGGAACCCCGCTGGTGCCCGGACAGAAGTGCGCGCAAAGTGCAGTGGCTCCCGGCGCTTTGCTGCCGAACGGAAAGCCTAATCCCTACGGCTGGCCGGTGCCGGTGCTGGCCCGCAACGAGGCGACCAAGCCCGAACTGCGCGGGCACTTCGACCCGCTCTACGCCGACTTCCGCATGGATTATCCCGACCAGTTGCGGGCCGACGAGTTCCTGCGTGAGTTCGACGAG
The DNA here is from genome assembly GCA_903847195.1 of uncultured Acidobacteriota bacterium. Next base: position 2,629 of record CAINCZ010000168.1, read on the forward strand.
TTCGTGCGCAAGGGCAATCTGCCGGAGTTCATCACACTGCGCCTGCCCAACGATCACACGGCGGGCACGCGGCCGAATATGCCAACTCCCGAGGCATCTGTAGCCGACAACGATCTGGCCCTTGGGCGCGTGGTGGAAGCGGTTTCTCATTCGCCATACTGGGGCTCGACGGCGATCTTCGTACTCGAGGATGACGCGCAGAGCGGTCCCGATCACGTGGACGCGCACCGCTCCATCGCGCTGGTAATCAGCAAATCCTCGCCGCCTCCCCAGAACGGCCTGCCCTTTCTGGACCACAACTTCTACACCACGGTGAACATGATTCACACCATGGAAGCGCTGCTGGGCTTGCCGCCGATGAACAATAACGATGCCCGAGCCGCCGTCATGGCGCCGCTTTTCACCGGCCCTAGCACACAACCGGCGTTCCAAGCCAACTACCGCAACCGCGATAATGGGATGATCTACCGGGCAAACAAGGCCAACGCGCGGGGGGCCGCCGAGTCGGCGCAGATGGATTTCAGCCACGCCGACGCAGCCGACAGCACGAAGCTGAATTTGGTGTTGTGGCATGCGCGCAAGGGAGACTTTCCGATGCCCGCGCCCGTGCACCGGGTCATTCCCGACTAGCAGGCGGGAGAAGCCGAACCGGCATTTGAGTATTCTGGTTCCAGCAGCTTGAATGGATTGTAAGCATGGATAATCCCGAGAACATGCCGCAGAAGCCGCCCCGGAGCGGAGCGCTGATTCGCCTGGTGCGCGAGTTCCTCGCGGCGGTGCAGTTTCTGTCGCGCATTCCTGTACCGAGCTTCGCGTTTGAGCCGGACATGATCTTTACCGCGACGAAATTTTACCCGGTCGTGGGCGCGATCATCGCGGTGGGCTCCATTGCAGTCGAACTGCTGCTGCGCGACCATTTGCCCGCGCAAGTTGTGGCGCTGGTCACGCTGATCTACCTGGTGGCGGTGACCGGCGGGTTTCACGAGGACGGACTGGCCGACACCTTCGATGCGATGGGCGGCTGGACCCGCGAACGGCGGCTGGAGATTATGCGCGACAGCCGCATCGGCAGTTACGGCACCCTCGCCATCGCTCTTTCCCTGCTGTTGCGCTGGCAATTGCTGGCGGCGCTGCCGCGCGCGAATTTTGCCGCCTACCTCCTGGCCGCGCATGCCCTTTGCCGCTGGACGGTGGTGCCGCTCAGCCTGATGCTGCCACCGGCCCGCACCGATGGGCTCGGCGCCCAGGTGGCCAGCAAGCTGACCCTGCTGACGGTGGTGACCGCAACCTTGCTGGCAGCAGTCATCGCCGGAGGTGCGCTCGGTTTGGGAGCGATTGCCCCGGTGCTTGCGGTATGCGCGGTCACCGCGCTGACCGCGCTTTTTTATCGTGCCAAGTTGGGCGGCATCTCCGGCGACTGCCTCGGCGCGACCAACCAGCTGGCCGAAATCGCGGTTTATCTCTGCGGAGTATGGGCCTAAGGATGAGCGACCTGCTGATTGAGCCCACCGCAAAGCTGTTGCTCGTTCGCCACGTGCACACGGAGATGGCAGGCCGTTTCTGCGGTCATACCGATCCGGCAATCAGCGCCGAAGGCCAGCAGCAGTTGGCACGGCTGTGCCGGTCGTTGCGGGAGTACCGGATCACGCAGGTTTTCTCCAGCGATCTGCTGCGCGCCCGGCAGACGGCAGAGGCGATTGCCGGTCCTTCGCTCCCGGTTCAACTGTTGCCGGATCTGCGTGAGATCAGTTTCGGCCGCTGGGAAGGACTGAACTGGGCCGAGATCGTAGAGCGCGACCGCGAATATGCGGACCGATGGGTAAACAGCTATCCCCGGCCGGGTGCGCCCGAGGGGGAGGACTTTGCCACGTTTTCCGCGCGGGTGATGCGGGCCTTTCACCAGGTCGCCGACCAGTACACAGACGGCTGGACGGTGATCGTCACGCACGGCGGATTCATCCGCACGCTGATCCTGCAACTGCTGAACCAGCCGCCGGAATCGCTGGGCAGCATCCCGTGCGACCTAGGCTCTTTTCGCGAGTTGCACTGCCGTAAGGTGAGCGGATCGTATCCGTGGCTGCTCGCTGCGGGGCCGGAAGTCAACTGAGGGGCCGATTTTCTCCTCCAGGTGGGGCCCCTTCCCTCAGCAATTCATTGACACCCGGTGCCGAAGCACGTTATAACGAGGCGTCTGGCCAGGGAAGGCGGTTGAAATCCGCCACTGCCCCGCAACTGTACGCGCGGAGACCGGGACCAACGACAGCCACTGGAGCCAACCGCTCTGGGAAGGCGGTCCCGAGTCGGAGAAGCGCAAGTCAGGAACCTGCCAGTCACCACCATATGACTTCGTCGGCTGCGATGGGACAGCCGGCAAGGGTCTTGTAGTTCGATTGAGGCCGACAGCGGTCTGGACCATTGTCCACAAATCCTCCCGTCTATGGCGTTGATAAACGCCCTGGTTTCTGATGCCTGATGTTGTCAAAAGAACCGTGGCCCTGGTGCTCGGCGGAGTCCGCTCCGGCAAGAGCCGGTGGGCGCAGGATTTCGCCATGCGCGGCCGCACCGTAGGCTTCCTCGCTACGGCGGAGGCGCTGGGCGACGAAATGCGCACGCGCATCGAGCGGCACCAGGCCGAGCGTCCGGCCTCATGGACCACGGTGGAGACGCCGATCGATTTGCCGGCCGCGATCACCGACTGCGGCACGCGCTGCGACATGCTGCTGGTGGACTGCCTGACGGTGTGGACCGCGAATCTGCTCACGGCAGAGCAGTGCGACCGCGAGCGCATCCTGGCGCGCGCTGAGCGATTGTGTGAGGCCTTATGCAGCACTCCGGCTTCCGTGGTGCTCGTTTCGAACGAGGTGGGCAGCGGCATCGTTCCCATCGAAGAGATGACGCGGCTCTACCGCGACCTGCTGGGTGAGATCAATCAGCGCATAGCGCGCGTGGCCGATGAGGTGGTACTGCTGGTGGCAGGCTGTCCCCTGTGGGTGAAGCCCGCTGCGGGAGGGCCACGATGAAGCTGCTGCGCATGCTACTGGCGGTAGTCGTTTTGCTCAGTCCTGCATGGGCAAGCCGCGTGTTGGAAGACGACGCGGGACGCAAGATCACCTTACCTGACCAGGTAAAGCGCGTGGTATGCCTAAGTCCCAACATCACGCAGACGGTTTATGCACTAGGCGCGGCCGGACAGGTAGTGGGCATCACGGATTTCACGGATTATCCGCCAGAGGCGCAGCGGGAAAAGCCCAGTGTGGGACAACTGCTGCATCCGTCCCTGGAGCGGATCGCCTCGCTACGCCCTGACCTGGCAATCGGGCTGACGAGCATGAACAGCGCCGACACGCTGCGCGCCATCGAGCGCATGGGCATCCCGGTGTTTCTCGTAAGCTCGCGCGGAATCGCCGGTATCTACCACGACACGATGCTGATCGGACGCCTGCTCGGACGCGAGGCGCAGGCGACGACGCTGGTGGAACAGATGCGCAAGCGCGAGCAGTCGGTGCGTGCGCGGGCGCAGGGAGTTTATCAGCCGACAGTGTTTCTGGTGCTCGCCATGGAGCCCTGCATCACGGCTGGACGCAATGCTTTCATCTCCGAGATGATCGAAGCCGCCGGCGCGCGCTCCATCAGCATCAACGTGGTGCAGGAGTGGACGCGCTACAGCCTGGAAACCGTGCTGCAAAAGCAGCCGGACTACCTGCTGATTATCCGCGGGGTGCCGTTCGGTCTGAAAGAGATGCAGCAGAATCCCGTGTGGAGCAAGCTCAACGCCGTGCGCCAGGGACACGTAATCGCCATCGACGACCGGATCCAGGTACCTGCTCCGGTCGCCTTTGATGGCCTCGAGGATCTCTCGCGGCAACTGCACCGGCAGTCCCGGTGATGCAGCGGCCGTAAATACGTTTCCTCACCGCGCTGAGGAAGCATAACCACAGCCCTTAAACCCCGAGTCTGATTTCAGGCCGGGCATAGAAAACAGCGGAATGCACGGGAAGCGCGGTGAGAATCCGCCACTGCCCCGCAACTGTGAAGGACGGAAGTCCTGCCGGCTAAGCCACTGCCTGAACAGGTGGGAAGGCGCCGGCGGAGGTCCTAAGTCAGGAGACCGGTTCCGCTTGAATTTCCGAGGGGAAAACTTTAATGAAGCGGGCTCTGATTTTTTCTTTTCTATTGCTGCTGGCATTTTCCATCGCCGCGCAGGCAACTGAACCAGTCATCATCACCGGCACTATTTCCGATTCCCTGGGCGCAGTCGTTCCCGGCGTAGCCGTGGAAGTGCTCGACGCGGGCAAAGTCATCACCAGCACGCAGGCCGATGCCGCCGGCCAATACCGGATCACCCTGGAACACGGCGGGCGCTACCTGGTTCGCAGCGCCGCAGCCTCGCTGCGGCCCGCCACCAAAGAAGTCTTCGCGAGCGCGGGCAATGTGCAGGCGGATCTCACCCTGTTCCCATCGCCAGTGCAGCAGACCGTGGTTGTCACCGCCACCGGATCGCCGATTCCCGAAGCGCAGACCGGCGCTTCGATCAGCGTGATCGAGGCAGAACAACTGGAGATCCATCGCGACCTGCAAAAGGCCGCCGCGCTCGAGCCGGGCATTCATTTTTCGCAGAGTGGCCAGGCGGGTGCGCAGACGACGGCGAATGTGCGCGGCGGTCCAGATTCCGCGAACAAGTTGCTGATCGATGGCATCCCCGCCAACAACATCGGCGGCGCGGTTGATTTTGGAATCCTGCAATCGGCCGGGTTCAGCAGCGTCGAGATGTTTCGCGGACCCAACAGCGCCCTGTTCGGCTCCGATGCCCTGGCCAGCGTGATCAACGTGGCCACGCGCCGCGGCGTGACGCTCTTGCCGGAACTCACCTACGCGGTCGATGGCGGCACCTTCGGCACCTACCGGCAGGAGGCGACGCTGGGCGGCGCGTGGAAGCGCTTCGACTATTTTTCCGACCTGGCGCGCTTCGACACACAGAACTCGATGCAGAACAGCGCCGATCACAACTTGAGCTATGCCGGAAATTTTGGCGTTCAATTGGCTCCGACCACATCGCTGCGGGCGACGGTGCGCCGCAACGTGAGCCACCTGAGCGCGGCGAATTCAATCGGCCTGTTCGGCATTCCGGACGACGGACTTAACCGCAACGGCGACACCGCCTTCGGCGTGACGCTCGATACGGCTCCGGTCAAGCGCTGGCATCTGCTGGCCCGCTACGGCGGCCTGCGCACGAATTACAACTACAACTGGTACGGCGCGACCGGGATTCCTTACGATCCCTATGGATGGGGCGCGGTCTATCTCGGCGCCCCGGTGACCATTCGCGGAGCCAACGGCTACGCGGTTTCACCGCAGGCGATCGCAAAGCTGCCGTTCGCCCCCGACTATCCGGGGCAGGCGGTGTTCCAGTACCCGGGCGACAACAACTACCAGAGTCAGGCCAACCGCGATTTCGGCTACCTGCAGAGCGACTATCACGTCAGTCCGATGCTGAACGCGATGTTCGGATTCCGTTATGAGCGCGAACGCGGCCTGGTGCACAGCGCGTATTCGTTCGGCGAAACCGAGCGCGGCAATTACAGCTACATGATGCAGTTGCAGGGACGCTTCTGGAACCGCCTGTTCTATACCGTGGGCAGCGGCGTTGAGAACAACGCGGTCTTCGGCGTAGCCTCCACTCCGCGGGCCTCGCTCGCGTATTACCTGTTCAAGCCATCGCGGTCGCAGGTCTTCAGCGGCACGAAGATCCGGTTCAACTTCGGCAAGGGCATCAAGGAACCGAGCATCCCGCAGGAGTTGAACTCGCTCTACAGCACGCTGCTCCGCGCCGGCGACACGCAGACCATCGCGCAGTACCGCATACAGCCATTCCGCGCGGAGCGAGCCCGCACCTACGACGGCGGCATCGAGCAGCAACTGCTGGCGGGGAAGGCGCGCGTGGCGGTCAGCTACTTCCACAACGAATTCGACAATCAGGCCGAGTATGTAGCCAATACGGCGCTGAAGGGCATTCTGCCCGATCCCGTATACCAGCAGCTGAATCCGTGGGGATACGTGTACGCCAACACGCTGGCTTTCAGTTCGCAGGGACTCGAGGTTGAAGGCAGCTGGCAGGTGCGGCGCAACCTGCGCGTGCGCGCCGGCTGGACGCACGTGAACGCCACGGTGCAGCGTTCGCTTTCGAGCAGCGCGCTGTCGCCGGCGGAAAATCCACTGTTCCCCGGAGTGATGATCGGCGCGTATTCACCGCTGGTGGGCGCGCGGCCGTTCCACATTCCGCCGAACTCCGGCTACATGGGCGTCGAGGTGAAGCATTCGCGCTGGTTCGCCGCGCTAACCGGCAGCTTTGTATCGCGCCGCGACGACAGCACGTTCCTGAGCGACACCTGGTACGGCAACACGCTGCTGCTGCCGAACCGCAACCTGGATCAGTCGTACCAGAAGATGGATCTCTACGGCAGCTATCAGCTCACCTCGCGGCTGAGGGCATACGCTACGATGGAGAATCTGCTGAACGAGAAGTACCAGGTGATCATCGGCTACCCGGCGCTGCCTTTGACGGTGCGAGCCGGCCTGAAAATACGCCTGGGAGGCGAAAGCTGGAAACTGAAGTAAAACCCGTGCCCCGCTCGCGGGCCTACACGCTGACGGTGGCCCTGGCCGTTGCGCTCGCCGTGGTGATTCTCGCCTCGGCGGGCCTCGGGGCCGTACATCTACCTTTTGGGGAGGTGCTGCGGGCGGTGCTGCGGCCGAGCGAGACAAGCGAGACGGCGACGATCCTATTCACCTTGCGCCTGCCGCGCGTGCTGGCCGCGGGGCTGATCGGCGCCGGGCTCTCGGTAACGGGCTTGCTCTTCCAGGGACTCTTTCGCAATCCGCTGGCCGATCCCTTCGTGCTCGGCGCCTCGGGCGGCGCAGCACTCGGCGGAGCCGTCGCGATCTTTTTGATACCGCAGCTTTCGGTTGCCGGATTCAGCGCGACGGCGTTGCTGGCGTTTGCCGGAGCGCTGCTGGCAATGACCGTGGTGTGGAACCTGGCCCGCTGCGGGGGCCCCTTCGCCATGGAGAACATGCTGCTGGCGGGCTTTGCCATCGGCACGATTCTGAACGCCGCGACCTCCGTCTTTCAGCTTCGCCAGGAAGCGACCAACGCCGGCGCGCGCGTGCTTGCCGCGTGGCTGCACGGCGAAATCAATGTGCCGACGTGGACGCAGGTAGCGGTGATCGCCGTGCTGGAAGTCGTCGCCGTGGCGCTGGCCTTCCCGCTCACCCGGCGGCTGAATACGCTCGCACTGGGCGAAGAATACGCGCGCCAGTTGGGCGTGCACGTAGACCGGGTTCGCATCCTGACCGTCGTCGTCGGTTCCCTGCTCACCGCGTTTGCGGTCTCACTCGGGGGCCTGATCGGCTTCGTGGGGCTGCTGGTGCCGCATTACCTGCGCATGGTGCTTGGCCCGGATCACGTTCGCCTGCTGCTGGCATCGGCGCTGGGCGGGGCGACCTTCCTGATTGTGGCCGATACCATTGCGCGCACCATCTTTGGCGCCACCGAGTTGCCCGTGGGCGTGCTGACGGCGTTCCTGGGCGGCCCGGCTTTTCTTTATTTGTTAACACGTCGGCAGAGGAGCGTGGCCCGTTGATGACGCCGATACTCGAGCTTCGCAACGTTGGATTCTCGCGCGGCACGCGCAGCATCCTTCAGGAACTCAGCACCAAGGTCGGGCGCGGCGACATGGTTGCGCTGATGGGCCCGAACGGCGCCGGCAAGACGACGCTGCTCAAGATCATCGCGGGCCTGCTGGAGCCTTCGTCGGGCATGGTGACGCTTGATGGTCGCGCACTGCCCTCCTGGAAGCGCAGCGAGATCTCGCGTTACACGGCGCTGGTGCCGCAGGAACTCGAAATGCCTTTTGCGTTTCGCGTGGAAGAGATCGTAGCGCAAGGGCGCGTTCCACATTTGCGCATGTTTGGCGGGCTGCGGGCGCACGATCACCGGATGGTGGAAGAAGCCATGCGCGCCGTGGATATCCTGGGCCTGCGCGACCGGAGGTATGACGAACTGTCGGGTGGAGAACGTCAGCGGGTGAAGATCGCCATCGGTCTGGCGCAGGAGTCACGCCTCATGCTGCTCGATGAACCCACCCAGCACCTCGACATCGGACGCCAGGTCGAGTTGCTGGCCCTGCTGCGCTGCCTGAACGCGAGCGGCATCACCATCATCGCCGCCATGCATGACCTGGCACTGGTGCGGGAGAATTTCACCAGCGGAATTATGCTGATGCCCGAGCCTGCGTTTGTCGCGGGTCCGGTCCGCGAACTTTTCGCGCCTGAGTTGCTGGAGCGCGCTTTCTCGGTAGACCGGTCCGCGCTGCGTGGTGTGCTGTGGACCGAAGAACCTGCGGAGCCTGCTTCCCCTTCCCTCGTGTGCGAGATGGATGTGGCCGAGAACCGTCCGCACCGTGCCCTGAAAGGCCGATCCCGGCACCGTTCGATGGCGCCGGGATTTCGGCCAAAGCACTGAAGTTCCGCGTTAGTTGAGCATGGCCGCCAGGTCAGCCTCAGGCTCGGTGATGGCCATCAGGTTGAACTTCTCATTCAACAGCTTGAGCACGGCCGGAGTGATGAAGGCCGGCAGTGTCGGCCCGATGCGGATGTTGCGCACGCCGAGGTGAAGCAGCGTGAGCAGAATCGCCACGGCCTTCTGCTCGAACCACGAGAGCACCAGCGAAAGCGGCAGATCGTTGACCCCGCACTGGAAGGCGTTGGCCAGAGCCACGGCGATCTGGATCGCCGAGTATGCATCGTTGCACTGACCTACATCGAGCAACCGGGGCAGACCGCCAATGGTGCCGAAGTCGAGCTTGTTGAAGCGGAACTTTCCGCAGGCCAGCGTCAGGATGACGCAGTCTTTCGGAACCGCCTCGGCAAGCTCGGTGTAGTAATTGCGTCCGGCGCGCGCGCCGTCGCAGCCACCAATCAGGAAGAAGTGGCGGATGGCGCCCGACTTGACGGCATCGACCACCTGCCCGGCCGCGCTTAACACCGCATTGCGTCCGAAGCCGACCAGGATCTCGTCATCCGGGCCATCTTCTTCAAAGCCAGGTGCGGCCAGCGCCGCGGCAATCACCGGGCTGAAGTCGCGATTGACCACGGTGCGCACTCCCGGCCACGCCACCGGACCGGTGCTGAACAGGCGGCCCATGTAGTTCTCCTTGGGCGGCTGCAGACAGTTGGAGGTCATGACGATGGCGCCGGGGAAGTCCTGAAATTCCTTCGTTTGCAGGTACCAGGCGTCGCCGTAATTGCCGGCGAGGTGCGAATACGCCTTCAGCTTCGGGTAACCGTGCGCGGGCAGCATTTCGCTGTGCGTGTAGATGTTGATGCCCAGGCCTGCGGTCTGATCGAGCAGGGCCTTGAGATCGGCGAGGTCGTGGCCCGAGATGACGATGGCCTTGCCCTTGCGGGGATGCACGCGAACCGGCGTCGGCACGGGATGGCCGAAACTCTCGGTATTCGCCTTGTCCAGAATCTCCATCGCCTTGAGGTTCACTTCGCCGGCACGCAGCGCCATCGCCAGCAACTGGTCGAGCGAAGGAGCGGGCTGGGTCAGGAAGTCGAGCAGTTCATGAATGGAGGAGTTGACGACCGGATCGCTGTAACCCAGTTGCCGGGCGTGGGCGGCGTAGGCCACCATGCCCTTTACACCGTAAAGAATGAGTTCCTTCAGGTTGCCGACCTCCGGGCCGGCGGCTTGAATCAAGGTAGGAATGCCGACCTTGGAAGCTTGCGCGAGCAGCCCTGCTTCATCGGCGGCGAGTTGAAAATTGGCCACACCATTCAGCTTTTCGGGAGTGATGCCCTGAGCGGCGGAAGCTTTCTCATACATGCTGCGCGCGGCGTCGCGCAGGGTGGCCGCGCGGCGGATCATCGCGGTCAGGTTCTGCGGATCGAAGTTAACGTTGGTCAGCGTGGCAAACATGGCGTGCACCACGAATTCGTCGATCTCGGGATCGGCGGCGCCGGCCTTGGAGGCGCGGTGCGCGTACATGGACACGCCCTTCAGGGCACTGACCAGCAGGTCCTGCAGGGCAGCCGTCGTCTCGTCTTTGCCGCAAACGCTGACTTGCTTGCATCCGGTTCCCTGGGCGGTCTGCTCACACTGGTAACAGAACATTCTTTTTTGTCCTCACCTTGAATTTGACATTGCGTGGAATCACCATCGACGGTTCCCATGCTAGGCGGTTGGCTGGCAGCTCACGATGACTTAAGTCACGGACCCGGAAATATGTTCCCGAAAAGAATTTGACGCGGAAGGCTGGCGGGGTTAATCTTGTAGATAGGGATGGGGGGTATATGTATGTGAACCCAGTCCCGCACCGAAGCCAATTTAAGGAGAAATTCTAAATGTCTCAGATGAAGCTGGCCATCAACGGCATGCACTGCCAATCCTGCGTGCGTCGCGTAACCGCCGCCCTGGAAAAAGTGCCGGGCGTGCAGATCAAGTCGGTCGAAGTGGGAAGCGCGCAACTGGACTATGATCCGGCCGTCGCCGCACCGGAGGCGATCCGCGCCGCGGTGGAGAAGATCGGCTTCGCCGTCAGCGGCGCTTAATTCTCACTTCGCCCCGCGAGCAAACCACAATCAGCAGACACACCGCTAAAGAGAACCGTCATGCCCGTAGCTCCAACTCAATCCGAAAAGGCAAATGGCACAGCCGAGGTGCAGATCACGTTCCCGGTGACGGGGATGACCTGCGCCGCCTGCCAGTCATTTGTCGAGCGCACGCTTGCGGCCCAGCCGGGGGTCAAGAAGGCCTCGGTCAACCTGATGCTGCACAACGCCACCGTCGCCTACGATCCTGATACGCAGACCCTTCCCGCCCTGGTGGAGGCCGTGCGCGACGTTGGCTATGGCGCGGATTTGCCTTCCGATACCGATTCGGCGGTGCGCCTGCAGCAGGAGCACGATCGCGACCAGGCACTCGAGTACCGGCAGCTGCGCCGCAAGGCGATTGTGGGCGCCATCGCCGGGGCCATCGCCATGACGGTTTCCATGCCGCTGATGACCGCCGGCAGCATGGGCTCGATGGAGCACGTGCACGATCCGCTGCTGGCATGGTCCATGCGCGTGCTCGATCCTCCGCTGGCGCGCGCTCTTCCCTGGCTTTACCAGATTGATGCAGGCGTCCTGCGCTGGTTTCTCTTCGCGCTCACGGCAGCCGTGGTTCTTGGGATCGGCCGCCGGTTCTTCGTGAAGGCATGGTCCGCCCTGCGCCACGGCTCGGCGGACATGAATACCCTAGTCGCCCTCGGCACCGGCACGGCGTTTCTTTATTCTGCTGCCGCCACGTTTGCTCCAGAGTTTTTCGTCGCCCACGGGATCGCGCCCGATGTTTATTACGAAGCCGTGATCTGGATCATCACGCTGGTGCTGGTCGGCAACACTCTCGAAGCCCGCGCCAAGCGTCAGACCGCCGCCGCGCTGGAAAAACTCGCCTCGCTGCAACCCAAGAGCGCCCGGGTGGTGCGCGACGGCCAGGAACTGGACCTGCCGCTGGAGTCGATCATTGCCGGCGACGTGCTTATCGTGCGGCCGGGCGAGCGCATTCCCCTCGACGGCGAAGTGCTGGATGGCTCCAGCGCCGTCGATGAGTCGATGCTCACGGGCGAGTCGATGCCGGTCGGCAAAACTGCCGGCGACCGACTGATGGGCGGCACCCTCAACCAGCGCGGTTCGCTGCGCTACCGGGCTTCGCGGCTGGGAGCCGAGAGCACGCTGGCGCAGATCGTAAAGTTGCTGCGCGACGCGCAAAGCTCGCGCGCTCCGATCCAGAAGCTGGCCGACCGCATCAGCGCGGTCTTCGTCCCGGTGGTGCTTAGCCTTGCAGTCATAACTTTCATCGGATGGCGGCTCATCGCTCCGCAGACCGGGCTGATGCAGGCCTTCGCCTCGGCGGTAACGGTTCTGGTGATTGCCTGTCCCTGTGCCATGGGACTAGCGGTGCCGACGGCGGTGATGGTCTCCACCGGGCGCGGCGCGCACTTTGGCCTGCTGATTAAGGGCGGCGAGGCGCTGGAGCGGCTGGGCAAGGTAGACACCGTGGTGCTCGATAAGACGGGCACCATCACCGAAGGCAAGCCGCGCGTGACCGACCTGGTGATGAATCCGAATTTGCCGAACACCGCCGCCGATCGCGCCCTCGCACTGGCCGCCGCAGTGGAGCGCCGCAGCGAACATCCGCTGGCCTCGGCCGTGGTGAATTACGCCGCAGCAAGAGGGCTGGCCGCCCTGGAACCCGAGAATTTTGAAGCGCGCACCGGCCAGGGCGCAGTCGGAATCGCCAGCGGCAGTGCGGTGGTCATCGGCACCCCGGAGTTGCTGGCAAGCTACAGCATGGAGCTTCAACCGTTGCGTGCGGCCGCACAGTCGCTCGCCGAGCAAGGCAAGACCGTGCTTTGGGTGGGCATCGACGGCACGGCACAGGCGCTGATCGCCGTGGCCGACACGGTCAAGCCAAGTTCCGCGCCAGCGATCGCCCGTCTGCGCCAATTGGGTCTGCACGTCGTCATGCTGACGGGCGACAACGAACAAACGGCGCAGGCAATCGCCCGGCAGACGCAGGTGGACGAAGTGGTCGCGCGCGTCCTGCCCGCCGGCAAAGTGGAAGCCGTGCGCAAACTGCAAGCTGCAGGGCACATCGTCGCCATGGTCGGCGACGGCATCAACGACGCCCCGGCACTGGCGCAGGCCGATATCGGCATCGCCATGGCAAGCGGCTCCGACATCGCGATTGAGGCAGGCGACGTGACGCTGATGCGCAGCGACCTCAACGGAGTTGCCGCAGCCATCCTGCTTTCGCGCAAGACCATGCGCGTGATGAAGCAGAACCTCTTCTGGGCGCTGATCTACAACCTGATCGGCATTCCCATTGCTGCCGGCGTGCTGTATCCGTCGCTGGTGCTGAGTCCGGTGCTGGCCAGCGCGGCTATGGCCTTCAGTTCGGTGAGCGTAGTCAGCAACAGCCTGCGCCTGCGCCGCGCGAAGCTGACATAACCCGGTTCCAGTTTGTGATGAGGGCGTTACCATGGCAGAAACGAAAACCAAGTCCGCGAAAATGAAAGATGCAACCTGCCCCGACTGCGCGGCTCCCGCCACCGAGCGCAAGGCGGTGGGCGTCGATCCGGAGATCAAGCAAAGCAACCTGCGCCGCCTGCGCCGGATCGAAGGACAGGTTCGCGGCATTCACAAGATGGTCGAAGAGGACCGCTACTGCGCTGACATCATCGTGCAGGTGGCTTCGGCGCAGGAAGCGCTGCGCGGCGTGGCGCGCTCCATCATGCGCAATCACCTGAAGCACTGCGCCACTCGCGCCATCAGCGGCGGCGCGCAGCAAGCCGAAGCAATGTATGACGAACTGCTGGAGTTGATTTACAAGCACCTGCGGTAGGCGGAGAAGCGCCGCTCAGCATGCAGCCCGCCGCTCGCCGGATTCCCGGACGGCGGGCCGGAGTTCGCGTTTCCCGCTGCCGAGAACTGCCTTCGCGTATACAATTCTGCTTTACTCCACTGCACTTGAGGCGATATGCGAAGACTTAAGGCTTTCACCATCCTACTGCTGCTTGCTTCCGCATTTGCGCAACAGCCATCGGCAGGCAAGGCCCCCGTCGAACAGACAAAACCGGCACCGAATCCGACCGAAGCGCTGGCCACCAGCGCCGCAAAGGTCCCTTCTCCGCTGCCCGGCTTTGACATCAACGCACTGGACCGTTCGGTGGATCCCTGCGCCAATTTCTACCAGTTCGCCTGCGGCTCCTGGATGCGGAACAACCCCATCCCTGCGGACCAGACGCGCTGGGGCCGCTTCGACGATCTGCAGCAGCGCAATCGAGAAATGCTGCGGCAGATTCTGGATGCGTCCGCCCAGCCTTCGCCCAGGCGCACCCCGCTTGAGGCCAAGATCGGCGACTTTTATGCCTCATGCACGGACGAAGCCGCCATCGAGAAGCTAGGCACCAAGCCGCTGGGCGAGGAACTCGCCCGCATCGCCGCCATCTCCAGCCGCGCCGGCGTGATCGATGAAGTCGCGCGCCTGCACATGATCGGCGCCGGAGGGCTGTTCTCGATCTATCCCATGGCGGACATGCACGACGCGACCATGATGGTAGCCAACATCGACCAGGGACGGCTCACGCTACCCGACCGCGACTATTACCTAAAGATCGATCCCAAGTCGGTGGAGACGCGGCAGAAGTACCTGGCACACGTGGAAGCCATGTTCCGCCTGCTGGGCGAACCCGCCGAACAGGCGAAGGCCGGCGCAAAAGTCGTGCTGGATCTGGAAACCGAGATGGCCCGCGCCTCGATGGATCGCGTGCTGCGGCGCGATCCCGCCATGCGCGACCACAAGATGGCGACCGCCCAGGTCGCCGGCATGGCGCCCAACTTTGAGTTTGCGCGCTACCTTACCGCCGTTCAGGCACCGGGCATTCAGAGCTTCAACGTTGCCAATCCGGCGTACTTCGTGGACATCAACAACCTGCTTGAGAAGACGCCGCTCGCCGACTGGAGAACTTATCTACGCTGGCGGCTGCTGACTTCGACTGCGAGCATGCTACCCAAGGCGTTCGTCGACGAGCAGTTTGCCTTCAACGACCAATACATGGGCGGAGCGAAGGAACTGGAGCCGCGCTGGCGCCGCTGCGTGAAGCGCACCGACTGGGAACTGGGCGAAGCGTTGGGGCAGATCTATGTGCAGCGCGCATTCGGCGCCGAGAGCAAGGGACGCATGCTGGAGATGGTCAAGCTGATCGAGCAGGCCATGGGCCGCGACATCGACCAGCTCGACTGGATGGCCGCCATCACCAAGCAGGCAGCGCACGCCAAACTGGAAAAGGTCGCCAACAACATCGGCTATCCCGACAAGTGGCGCGACTACACCAAGTTCCAGGTGGTGCGCGGCGACGCCATGGGCAACCTGATTCGCGGCGGTTCGTTTGACTTCGCCCGCCAACTGGCCAAGATCGGCAAGCCGGTAGACCGCAATGAGTGGACCATGAGTCCGCCGACCGTGAATGCCTACTACAGCCCCTCGCGCAACGACATCAACTTCCCGGCCGGCATCCTGCAACCGCCGTTCTTCGACAAGACTATCGATGACGCGGTGAACTACGGCGGCATCGGAGCCGTCATCGGCCACGAACTGACGCACGGCTTTGACGATCAGGGCGCCAAGTATGATGGCAACGGCAACCTGCGCAACTGGTGGGAACCGGCCGATCTTGCCGAGTTCCAGAAGCGCGGCACCTGCCTGGCCGACGAATATTCAAAGTTCGTCGCCGTGGATGACGTGCATCTCGACGGCCGCCTGACGCTGGGCGAGAACACCGCCGATAACGGTGGCGTTCGCCTCTCCTTCATGGCGCTCATGCAGCGGCTCGAAGGAAAGAAGACCCCGCTGATCGACGGCTTTACGCCCGAGCAGCGCTTCTTCCTCGGTTATGCGCAGATCTGGTGCCAGAATGTGACTCCCCAGACCGCGCGGCTGCGCGCCAAGACCGACCCGCATTCGCCCGGCGAGTTCCGGGTGAACGGCGTGGTGGTGAATTCTGCGGAGTTCCAGAAGGCGTTTGGTTGCAAGGCCAGCCAACCGATGGTCAGCGCCAATGCCTGCCGCACCTGGTAATCCGCTGCAGCTGAACTCGCTTTAACCCCTGGCCAAGCCGCGCTCAAGCGCGGCTTGGCTGTTTTTGGAGGAGCCGATATCGCGTGCGGTCCGATGGCAACTCCGAAATTCTTGCGGGCGGAGATTTGCGACAGCAACGGCTACCGGATCGAGTTCCGCTAGTGGTTCTATGGAGAAGCACAGGAAAGGAAAGTGAACAGGCTACCCGGCAGCGTGGCTGCTACCGGCGTTCTCTCGGGAACGCGCCGTCTTAGGGCGCAGCGGAGCACGCAGGATGGTCAGGATTTCGCGCAGTCCCTGGCGAATCTTTTTCAGGTCGTCCTTGGCCGGCTTCGTCGGCGCCAGTAGCGTCATTTGCGCGCGGGCAGGTTTCGCCTCCGCCTTCAGCAGATCGCGCGCTCCGGCCAGCGTGTATCCCTGCTCGTGAACCAGGGCCTTGATGTGCAGCACGAGTTCCACTTCGCGCTGCCGGTACATGCGCTGCCCCGTGCTCCCCTTGGTCGGTTTCAGTTGGGGGAATTCGGACTCCCAGAAGCGCAGCACATAGGCGGGCAATCCGGTAAGCTGCGAGACTTCGCCGATGCGAAAGTACAGCCGGTCGGGGATGGCGACCTCGGGTGTTTTCGCCTTTTTCTTGGGCATGGGAGAAGCCTCTAAAAACTCACTGACCCGCGAGTATAAACCCATTCCGCCGGACTGAAGCGATCAACTCGTGCCCGCCGCAACGACCCATTGTGATTCAGGACCAGGCCCTTTCCAGTTTGCCTGCAAAATGAAAGCCTTCGCGTGAGCGAAGGCTCCCTTGGGCCCAAGATACCCTGTGATGCGGCCTATGACCGCGGTTAACTACTTCTTCTTCGCGGTCTTCTTTGCCGGCTTCTTCGCGGCCTTCTTCGCGGCTTTCTTAACTGCCATGGTATAGCCTCCTTTTAAAACCTTCTTTCTCCCAAGAAGGTCGTGTTTTGGCTTTCGCCAAGGCCGCCCAACCTGTGGGAGCAGCCCATCACGATGTCCCATATATTGCGGTGCCTCCGCATATTCTGTCAACTAAAATCTGCTTGACAAGGAAAAAAATTGCGTGGAGGACGGGTCGTCGGCAGAACCGCATGGTTGATGCCTGGTCATCACCTCATCGGCGGGTGTAGAACGTGCGGTTCCATTTTGCCGCGGCTCACTTCGGCCAGCGCGAGATGCCTGCTCAAACGATCAAGTGGCTTGCTGACGAAAGTTGAGACAGCGCCGATGCCCAAAGCAATGCGCGCAATCGTGAAGCTGCCGTCTGCGGTACCGACCTCCACATTTGCGAGTGCGACCCGTGGGCACACGGGCACATTCATCC